>PBTG01000147.1 GCA_002726535.1 Myxococcales bacterium
GCTTTGAACTCACTGCGAGGTGTCTATGGTTGTCGATCGAATCGAAGAGTTGATTGTACGTGCGAATGAACGCTTAACATCTCGTCGAGGGCGACTTCGAAGTCGCGATTTTCTCATCGAATTACAAATGCTGTGTTGGCTACAAAAAGTGGCTCTCCACGATCGAAGGACTTGGGATCAAGCCATGTCGAGCGTTGGACTCAGCGCTGGGTGTTGGCTCATTCAACTCGCCTTAGCGGCAGCCGCTCTGATCTCCATTGAGGCTGGAGAGACCATTTTGACTGCTCTACCGGGATTGCCCGGCGTCGAGCAACGAAGCGCATATTTTCATGCTGTCTGCCACGCCGCCGATTGCGATCTGATGGAGGCGGCATGAAACCAGCTACTTCTACAGGTCAGCTCGTCTATGACCTACTCATTCGTCATGGCCACCTTTGGCGCCGTCTGTCCGTTTCCGAGAGGATGGTGTTGGGTTGCACGAGTCGAGCCGACCATCGCCATCGAGCGTGGGAGCCGAGGCACTGTTCCCTACGCATTACAGACGAAGGTATCGAATTTTGTGCGATCGAAGGAGACCTTCACTTTTTCAGTGAGCGACGACAAAACCTCTTACGTCCAGGTCAATTGTGTTTTGTCGGACAGATCCCGGTGATCTGTGTGGCTCGATCTACAAGTCGTTGGGGGACGATGGTGGCTCTCGGCCCCTATCGGTCCGCTTGTGCCAGATCGTGGTCTCAGATCGCTGAAGCGATTGTGTTCGCGCGATCGAATTTGAGCGTGTTGATTCAAGGACCATCGGGCACAGGCAAAGAACTGGTGGCGCGCATCATCCATCAAAGCTCTCCTCGCAGTTCTGGACCCTTCGTGGCGATAAACTGTGCAGCAATCGCTCCAGGTCTGATCGAGTCTGAGTTGTTTGGTGCTCGCAAAGGCGCCTTTACTGGAGCAGTGGCTGATCGCAAAGGCGCCTTTCAAAGAGCCGCAGGAGGAACATTGTTTCTCGACGAACTCGGAGACTTGTCAGCCAGCGCCCAAGCTGCGTTGCTCCGCGCCATTGATACCGGTCAATTACAGACGGTCGGTGGAGCGACGACGCAAGCTGATGTTCGGGTTGTGGCCGCAACCCATCGAGATCTGCAAGCGATGGTCCAAAGTGGCAACTTTCGGTTGGATCTTTTGCATCGAATCGCTGTGTGCTCGGTGCAGACCTACCCTCTCAAAGAGCGCTTGGTAGATCAGCTGTGTCTCTTACAAGATTGGCTCGATCGAAACTTGCCATCTGGGATTGAATCAGTGTTGGCGCAGCATCACTGGCCAGGCAACGTCCGTGAACTGAAAAATGTGGGCCACCGCATCGATTGCCAGCATCCCTTCGGGCCACTGTCCATCCAGATGTTTTGTAAAGCCATCGACGTTGCACAGGCTCCAATCGACAAGCGAGCTTGGGTTGAGAGTTGTATTGAACACAGTCGCTCGACAGCAGACGCTTTTCGCAGCAGCGGGTTACCGAGGAGCACATTTTTTCGCTATCTCAAACAACTCAAAGATTGTCCAAGAGCCGGGGTTTCTTGACAGGGGACTGTGAAGCGCAAGCATCGCTGAAGCGTCATTGGTTAGTTTGGCGGAGGTGTCATGAGCCTACAGTTTCGATCCTTATGTAAACGTACCCTTGTCATGCTGCTGATTGGCAGCTTTGGTTTGGTGTCTACCGCCCATGGCAGTGAACCCAACTCCGCAGATGAAGAGGTCTCATTTTTCGGTGCGCGAACGATCGCCAAGGGGCGTACAGCGCTTTGGCTCACTGCGGGCCTACCGGATGTCGAGATTGGCGCGCTCTATGGCCTGAGCACTTTGTCTGATGTCAGCCCTACAGTGCGTTTTAACTACGGTCGTGGATTGCGTATTGGCGGTGGAGGGCTGACGGCTGCGGCTCGATTTAGAATGAAATTCGCCGAAACTCATGGCTGGACGATCGCGGTGTCTGGCTCACCAGGGCTGTCATTACATATGTCCGCCGATGACCATCCTCCCTCATCGAAGGCAGGAGCGCATTCTGTTGTCTTGAGTCCACTTGTGGGGTCTCTAAGTGCCGACAAGTTGCTTACACCAGCGTTGCGTTTAGTCCTGGGAATCGAAGCTGGCATCGGTTTTTTCCTAGTGCCTGAGCGGTTGATTCACACTCCTGTTCAGGCTCAAATCGGTGTTGAGTTGCATCTCACGAAGAGTCTGTTCTTACTCGCTCGGGCCGATCTCGGTGTCGACATGTATAGCCAATACTCTGCAGGCCAAGCAGATCGATCGAAGTTCTTGGCCAGATTTCGAGTTGGCCTCGCTTGGCTTCGCTAGAGACGCTCTGATCCAAACGCTTTAGTGCGCTTTGTTGGCTGCCTTTACCATCGAAGATTGTCACTATGTGATTTTTCGAAAATGCCGATGGCATCGCTATTTAAGACTTAATTGCGCAAGTATTGCGATGTTTGAGACATGGATGTCCGATCTTGTGATCGCAACACAATTGACTTTCGAACATCTCTCGAACTTGTCGATAGTTCATCATAGCGTTTAGAAAGAAAATAAATCTATTTTCACACTTGGCACGGCCTATGCACCTATGCACACCCAGCAAGGTAACTGCGAGTTGCCTTTACCG
Source organism: Myxococcales bacterium (assembly GCA_002726535.1). Lineage (GTDB taxonomy): Bacteria > Myxococcota_A > UBA9042 > UBA9042 > UBA9042 > UBA9042. The sequence goes on from PBTG01000147.1 coordinate 2,651, forward strand.
GTTGTATATTTACAAACGGGATGCTTGCAGAGGGGACGCTCAAGGGGATCGAGCTAACCTCACCCTAGACTGGTCCTCCCTAGTGACTTTGGGGGAAGTCACTAGGGAGGGCTTGTCGCTTTTTGAGACTTTTCACTGCCAGGTTAAACGCAGGCATTGACGGAATTTGTTCTCGATAAACTTGTTTTTGCACTTCGCCTCTGTCATTGATCCAGGTGGGATGCTTGCGATGGCGGCACAATCGTGTCGCCGCACCCTATGATGTGAACCCTCTGCCGGCTTTGGGGGAAGTTCGGTGCGGGGGTTCATGTCGTTTTGTTGCTGTTGATGGCGTACAAGTTCACATGACGTTGTGGTCAGCGATGCTTTGCGATATCCGTTAGCAGTGTTATCTACGTCGCCCTCGTCACCCCAAGGGGGTGTCATGTCGTCAACCAACCGCTAGGTGAGCGTATCGATGTCCTCTCCTCTGTCCGAGCTTCCACTGCTGAGTGAGCCCGACCAGATTCCGCTGCACCAACCCAATCCGCGAGATCGACTGTGGCGTTGGGGTACCATTGTTGGTTTTTTCGCGTTGTACCTGTGTAACTGTGGCTCATTCGGCCTGTGGGACCCTTGGGAGGTCCACTATGGCGAGGTCACCCGCAACATGTTTGAGACCTATGACTGGGTCAATCCATGGTGGGGATACAAAATTCAAATCGGTACGGAGCCTAAGGGCGGCAACTGGTTTTACAGCAAGCCGATCTGGATCTTTTGGTCTGAGGCCGTGTTTTTGAAGATCATTGGCCTGTCTGATTGGGCGTTTCGAATTCCGATCGCTCTCATTGGGGCTTCTGCTGTCGCCATGACTCTGCTGACGGTCGAGAGAATCGCAGATCTACGTCGAGCTCTGGTCGTCGCCTGTGTCATGGGCCTATCGCCCTTCGTTTACATGGTGAGCCGCCAAGCTCAAACGGATATGCCCTTCGTCGGCACCATGACGATCGCGATGTGTTTCGCCGCGTTGGCATTGTTTTCACGACGCGAAATACTCTCCAAGGGCGCCTTCACCCGAAGAATCGCTTTGTTTGTGGGGTTCGTCGCGCTCAATCTGATTCCTCAGTGGTCGATCGTCGCGACAGACCTGATTGACGCTAACGCAGGAGCGAGCCTCACAGGATTGGCGAAAATCGGGGCGCAGATTCGCCAAAATGGTCGCTATCATCTGTTGGTCTATATCCCCGTCGGCTTAGCGGTGTTGCTCAGCGTGTTGATCCCCGTTTGGCGCAACCGAGCCAACTGGGATGCTGCTTTCCAAGATAGGACACTACGACGCTGTTATTGGCTGTGCTTTTATATGATGGCTGCGCAAGCCACCTATGCGAAGGGGTTGCTCGGCTTTTTGCTTCCAGGGGCAATCTTGTTCGTTTGGTTCGTGGTGACCAATCAGTGGCGCGCGATCGCGAAGGTCGAGCTGGTTCGCGGGTTGCCTCTTTTCCTGGTCACCGTTTTACCCTGGTACGTAGCGATGTTCTGCCGCCATGGGATGGCTTATTACAATCGTTTTTTTATCCACGACCATTTCAATCGCATGGGTTCAGGTGTCCATCAGATCGATCAGGGCACTTTTGAGCACTTCATCAAGTGGCTGGGGTTCGGGCTCTTTCCTTGGACGGTTTTTGTGCCGCTCGCTTTGGTTGCGTGGGTCAAATTACGACCCAACTCCCAGAGCCCTCAATCAGATGCGCTCTATCCCTCTGCCTTCTTGTACCGAGTTTTTGTGTTGTGTTGGTTCTGGGTCGCATTCGCCCTGTTCACAGCCTCGTCGACGAAGTTTCACCATTATATTCTCCCAGCGGTACCGGCCCTCACGGTACTCGTTGGGATGTACCTCGTGGATCTAAAACGCCAGACAGGCAGTGCACGACGCTTGCAACTGCTCTTGGCTCTGGGTTTCGGCGCTGCGCTTCTGATCAACTTGCTCGATGATCAGCAGCATCTGCGCAACATGTTTACCTACAAATACGATCGACCGATGCCTTCGAATCTACCCTTAAATTGGGACGATACGCTGAGCTGGACTTCCGACAGCAAACCCGTACTCACATGGCGAGACACAGAGTTTGCCAAGCACCTAGGAGGGATGTCGGCGATGCTGCTCGAGCAGCCTTGGCTGCGCTACACGACCTTCATCCCGATCGTAGGGATCTTGGCGGCTTTGGGTTTGGTCGCTGCCATGTGGCGTCGTCTACAGCGCTTTGGTTTCGCTGCCATCACCTTGAGCGCATTGCTCTTGGCCTTCTGGGCACTGAACTATTACATGCCGATGCTCTCGCCCTCGTGGTCTCAGCGCTATCTTTTCGAGTCGTATTATGCCGACTGTACCCCTCATCCAAATCCAGAGCCGATTGAGGAGGCTTATACGCCCCTGATTGAACGAATGGGGATGACCTCGGCGATGGAATTCTTCGGTACCAAGCATAAGCGAGTCTGCAAAGAAGACATCATTTCGTGGCTGATCACCTGGCGCGGGGAGACTTTTTACTCCAACAACGAGATTCGACCGATCAACAAAGAGGCTGCTCAATTTGAGCCATACCTACGGGAGTTCAATAAAGGCGAAACTTTTTACGTGTTGATGGAGCGTGGTCGAACCTCCGGGTTTCGGACTAAACTCAATCGGGCAAGTACGAAGTTGGCTGGTCAAAAAGTAAAAGGTTTTCAAGAGATCAAATCTTGGCAAGTTGAGTTGATCAACAATGAGAGCGCTTTTTTTGTCGTCGCTCGATGCAAACCTGAACGCAAACCAAAGGTCAGCGCGCATCTGTCTCGATGAGGTTCGGATCTGACAGTCAACGGATTGGATGGCGGCAAGCGTTGTCATACGCGATCTGGGGCTCCATACTGATCACACGAGCAAGAATCTGTGTCATGATCAATACGGAACCCGATCAATTAGGATTGAAGTGAGCGACGACACTGGCAAAAAGCAACAGCCACCGCCTCCACCGCCACCGGCCAAGCGAGGCTCGCGGCTGAAGGAATCCAGCCCGGTCAGGAAGCCCTCGGCTCCCTCGGCCCCAACGGCAGCAGCGGTGATTGAGCCTGGGGCACATCGACACATGACGACGGCGAATTATGGCCCGCCGGCAGATGAGCTAATCGACCCGACGCCAGCGAAAAAAGCGCTTTTCAACAGCACAGCTCCTGGCGTACCAACAAAGACCTCTCTCGATCAGGTCATCCAACATAGCGAGCTACAAGGCGATGCGGCAGTCGATCTCTTTTGCCGGATTTGTGACGTCGTGCAGACAATCCATGCCCAAAGCAAACATCACGGTGTGCTGACTCCTCGGCATATCGTTGTGCTCTCCGACGGCAGTGGAGAAGTGCAACTCTTGGAGCCCGCCACGGTGTCGGCTGATCCCGTCTATGACGTCCACTATGAGGCCCCTGAGGCAAGCGGTAAGCTCAACGTCAGGCGGCGCAACCCCATCGTCGAAGATGTCTACGCGCTCGGCAGTATCGGCTTTGAACTCTTCACAGGACGCCCTCCTTTTGAGGGACTCAATCCGCCCGAGATTCGCGATCGGCGTGTGAAATATCCCGTCCCTGCCGCGAGGCAAGTGGTCGCTGACGTCGACATCGCTCCAGCGGTCGAGCTTCAACTGCAAAAAGCGCTGAAGATTCGAGTTGCAGAACGCCATAAAGACGCTGCTGCTCTGGCTGCGGCGATGAGACATGCTAACGCAACGGACGACCGAGAGACGGTGCTTGGCTTGCCCGATGATCAAGCGGCCCTCTTGAAACAGATGCTCGCAGCTCGAAGCGCAGAGGCCGACGCAGAACTCGCTGAGGAGCGGCGCAAGCTTCAACAAGAACGCCGTGAAGCCCAAAGCGCTCGAAAACGGGCCGAGACCGCTCGTCTGGAAGCGGAGCGCTCCATTTCACAGGTTGCGCTGAATATCCCACCGCCACCATCGAAGATGCCGATGGTTTGGCTCGGCGTGACGACGGCGTTACTCATTGGCGGAGGGATCCTGTGGTGGACGACGGCCTCGACAGGAGCGTCTGGAGAGCCATCAGCCGATGTCGCACCTGTCGCTACGCCAGATGTCCAGACTTCGGCCGATACGAGTGCAGCGGCGATCCAACCAGACACACACGCAGAGTCGATCGACTCCGGTGGCGTTGAAGACTCCGGCCAAGATACCGAAGATGTCCAAGCGGATACGGCGGATCTTACGGTTGCTGTGGACACCAAGCAGCCGGCGAAGGCAAAGCCTCGAAAAAAGAAATCCCGCCACAAAGCAACCAAAAGGGCACCACGTAAACCGAAAAAGAAAAAGCCCATCAATAACGGTCCTGTGGTGTTTTAGGTCCCGATTGGGCAGCGAGAAGCTCGATGGATGCTCAAGAGTTCTGGTCCGTCAAAAGATCCACACGCCCTCGTGTGGTGATGGAAGAGTTGCTCGAGAAGATTCCCTTGCGACTGCCCAACATCACCTTGCAACAGGGTGTCAATGTTCACGTTCCTGGCCAGGGACAATGGACTGTCTCGCTCAAACGGGGGCGACCTCAAGTGAGCGTTGGCGCCGCACACGACGCACTTGGTCAGTTGGTTGTGCAACGGCGAACTTTTCGTGAGGTGGTATCTGGAGCCATTCGCGACCGGGCCTTAGAGGTCATGCTCCAGTTGGGACGACCGCGGCAATTGCCAGACTTCAGTCACATCAAGGTCGACCTAAGTCGGTTGCGAAAGTGCGCAGATCTCGATGGCTCGATCGCTCTGGAAATTTACGACAAAGAGTTCGATGAGACCTATCGTCTGATCTGGATTTTTGGCTCGACCACCGAGATCGACACTGAGGTTACGACCACGGTTCGAGTAGGAATTGACACCCCTGTGCAATGGATCGTCCAAGGGCAGGACCCATTGCATTTGATGAACTCTTCAGATGTACGCGTAGAAGGTGAGCTAAGCCTGCCAGTGCGTGCGCTGCGAATCTTGTTTCAATAAGAAGGAGTCGATTCGATCAGGGAGGGGCGTCTTTGGTGTCATATAGGCGTACGCTGAGGTGAGTTTGACCCCAGGTTCCTTTGGCGATGTCTTTGACTCGCACCATCAACTCGACCCATTTTCCGCAGTATTGCCACGAATCTTTGCTCTGAACGGGAAAGATCACCAAGGTGCCTGCGTGAGAGATGGTCGCGGTCGTATAGCCCCCGCCTCCATCTGGTTTCACAAAGATGACGGGCTGCTGACCGAGCGCCACAGGCTCACAGTCGACCCAACCGATCGCTTCACTTTGCAACTTCACGATGGGATCGCTCTGCCCCGGTAAGGTCACGCGAATCGCTGCGAAGACATGAAAGCCCCCTTGGGGGCCGTGGACCATTGGCAACCACTGCCCATCGACATAAGGCACAAATTGACCTGTCTTCGGGTCATGGGTGCCGACGTCTACTTGCAAAGTTACAGCGGGCGGATCGGAGGGGAAAAACTTCGGAGACGACCACTTGCAGGGTTTGGTGTTGGGCTGAGGGATGTCTGCAACGTACACATCACCCGAGGGCGGGGCGCCGTGAAAGCACGCGCCGTCGCCACCAAACGTTGTCTCGCCATCCTGAGCAGCGTCGCTCAGTGCGTCCATCTTGGCCGAGCCGTCGTGTTGCACTGTATCGAGCAGACTTGCGTCGTCTGCGTCCTCAGAGACGTCCTGTGGCAGTTGCACATCGCTCCCCGAGTCGACCACCTCAGCGACGTCCTCAATGGTCGTGACATCGTTGCTTTGAACGATCTCGCTTGTCGTCACAGAGTCCGGCGATCCTGTTGAATCTACTGTGGCAGATGGCTTTGTGGAGCCACAGCTCACGAGCAGGCAGGTCGCAAGGGCGATGCAGAGTAAGCGGTGAGTCATGCGTGTAGGCGTCTCCAACGTCAACAGTATAGCTTTTGTTGTCATCAGGCTGCCAGTATTGCGCTCTTTGGAGAGCTTGGAGTGCAGCTTTAATGGCGGCTCTGGTAGTGTGAGGGCATGAAGATGAGTCGATTATTCATGGTCTTTACGATCTCGCTGCTTTGTGTAGGACCTTTGGCTTGCTCGTCGTCCAAATCTGACGATACGGACTCATCAGCAATCGATTCCGACGTACTTGAAGTGGACTCCGGCCAGCCCAGCGATGTCGCCGATGTCCAACTCATCGATGATGGCGCGAATCACGATGCATTGGTTCCGGTCGACAGCGTCGGGTTGCTCGACACTGTGGGAAGTGATCAATTCGGACAAGACTCCCAACAAAGCTCCGACATGGACGTTTGGAGCGGCGATGATGGTTCATCCGATGGATCTGACATCGCATCACAAGATGTTGCGCTCACCGACACAGGCTCTCCGGACGGGCAGAGTTCATTAGACAGCCAAGCGACCGACGCGACTGACGCGGCCAGCTTGGACAGCGGCACGAACTGGGTGGACACTCAGGGCATCGACACCAGCAAGCCGCAAGTGGCCTGGCAAGACCCAAACATGTTGCAAGCGGCACAATTTACCGATGTCACGGCGGCCTGGTCGCTGCCTGATAAGGCCCTGTATGCGTGGTGCGCCGTGGCGGGACGCTTTGACAAGGACTCAAGAGATGATGCGCTTTTCGTGCAATACACGGCCAAAGGCGGTGCCAAGATCGTTACTTTCTTGCTCGGAGGGGCTCAACAAGCAGTGGTAGAGAGCAAAGTGAACACCTCGATGATCGTGCCGAATCTTGGCTGCGGAGTCTTCGACTTCGATGGAGATGATGACGACGATCTATGGCTTGGCGGCACCAGCGGATTGGCGCTGTATGAAAACGATGGAAGTGGAAATTTCACAGATGTGACCGCCAAACGCTTGCCATTTAGCTTGCCGTCTCAGCCCTGGTCGCTCTCTGCAGCGGACTGGGATGGCGACGGCGATCTCGATCTACTGGTGGGTGCAGGAAAGCTCCCAGCGAGTTGTAAGACAGTGACCTGCGGCTACGTTCCAGGAGATTTTACCTGCCAAGACAGCCAACCCTTGATCACTGGAGTTAGCGAGCAAGATGTCTTGTTGACGCAAAATTCAGCTCAGACCTTTGATGTGGCCGATAAGTCATGGCAGTTGGCCAATACTCAACCGTATGCGACCACGGTTTCCGATTACGATCTCGATGGCGACGGGGACCCAGATCTATTGCAGGGCAACGATTATGGACAACAGTTCGTATGGATGAATGCCTCGCCCGGTTGGCAACAATTGCCTGCTTGGGCTGGAGTCACAGGATATGCCAACGCGATGGGGTGGGGCGTTGCTGATTTTGATGGCGATGGCATCGACGAGCTGGTTCAAACTGATTTTGGCCCCGCACAACTCTGGCAGCGGCTGGGATTTTCCCAGTCTGGGATGCCGGTGTACCAAGACGTCGCCGCGAAGATGGGTATCGCCGCGCCGACGTGGGCGGCATCCAATTGGAACCCATTGGTTGCGGACTTTGACTTCGATGGCCGGCCTGATCTCTGGCTGGGCATTTCGATGAGTGGCTCCCCATCGGACTTTGCCAAGACCCTCACCGGATGCAACGACCCCTCCAAGACGTTAACGAGCGTGGATGTGCTCTGGCTTAACCAGGGTGGGTCGACGCCTATGCTTGCTCTGAAGGCGCCCAAAGCGAACTGCGCCGATGTCGCCGTAGTGGCTCAGTCTCTGCTCGACATCGATGATGATGGGGACCTAGACATCATCCAGGTGCGACCAGGCTGCGCCTGGCCTGGCGGTGTCGTCCGTGTGCTACGAAATGACCTGCCTAATCAAGGCAAGGTCGCCAAGGTTCGTCTACGAGGGACGGTAGGCAATAGGCATGCCATCGGGGCGACGATCGTCGCCACTGTATCTGGCAAGGTTCAGCGTCAGTATGTGTACGGCAATCGAGGCATCGGCTCGACCTCGACACGTACCAAGTATTTTGGGCTTGGCTCTACGGCTCAAATTGACTCGCTCAAGGTGTATTGGCCAGGAGGGAAACAAACCTCACACGGGCCCGTCAAAGCGGGACAGACCCTATTGCTCCAGGCTCCGTGACGAGCTCAAATCGCCTCGATCAGAGCGAAGTAATCGCGAAATACTCGTTTCGCTTGTCGGATCTGCTCTGGAGAGGACCAGATTTTGAGTTGTTTACCCTGTCCGAGCAAAGACAGTTGCCCGTCCTGAGCAAGACACCGGTACATACGAGCCGCTGTGGTTGCTGCCTGAGAGGGTGCATCGATTTGCCAGGACCAAGACGATGAGCTTTGCTCAACTTCACAGAGATAACCGCTGACATCGAGCGCTGCTGCGCTCTTGGACAATCGAGCGACAATTCCTGCACGACCAGCTTTCCACCAGTGGGCGATCTCCCATCTTACATGCGATGGCTCAACATCGGTTCCAAGTTTGAGACGATAGCGTCGGAGCGCATCGGAGTCATCGCTGGACAGTTCATAGGCGAAGCGCCGCATGTTTGTAAAAAGAAGCTCAGAGGCTGAGGTCGTCTGCAGCTCCAAATGATCGATATCTTTGTCATGAAGGGGCAGACTGCGACCGCCGTGAATCAGCAAGCCAAGTGGCGGCAGTACCGCTGCGACCACCAACAACACGACTCCGAACCGGCTGGCTCGCTGTGAAAGCCACGAAGATTTTGGGGCCGAAGTGTCCATAATGTTCAGATGAGATGACGTCGTGGATCGATGCGGTGTTTTTGATGTCATGGCCACATGAGACGGAAATTTAGCCTTCATTTTTTTGGATATCAAGGACAGATCCAAGAGTCTCTGCCGCGCCTAAGAACAGCGATACAGCGCGCTTTGGTGACTTTGGTGATCGCCATGGCTGAAATTTAGGCGAAAGACATTGATGGGCACAAAATCTTCTCAGTGTGGGTCAATCGGCTCATCGACAAGTCGTCTCTGTGGGAAGTCCAAGCAAATAGAGTTGCTTGCTAAAGGGGCCTAACCCGTCGAAGACACCCATTTCCCATTGATAACCAGAGCCATCGAGTCCCTCTATGAGTTCTTTCATATCGTCATGATTGTAGGTGCGAGCGTTGCTCACCGCACCGTCCCAAGCGATCAACAAGGGCAGGATGGGCAGGATGTAGGTGTAGCCGATTTGTCGCCACGTTAAGGGTCGAATCCATGGCGTCAACACAAGCGCTAACAAGAACACGAAGGGAAACGCGAAAGGCCAAAGGACTCTAGGCAAGCCATTGTCGCTGATCTCAAAGATGACAATCGGTTGTCTTTGCTCAAAGGCGTCTTTCAAAATGCCACGGGCTACTTGCGGAGCCATGTGATGCATCGCACAACACAAGGTCCGCACACCTCGCCAGTCTTTGGGGATGGAGCTGGCGTCGACCGATTGGGGTCGATATTGGAGTCGGGAGTCTTGCAACTCGTCGACGTTTTGGATCGCCTCTGGCTGTGGAAAAAGGTCGCTGAAAAACACACGGACGTCATCGGTTTGCACGTCTCGATGCAATTCGTAGCTCACCTCGAGCATTGGACCACAACTTCCTGAACACAAATCGATGACATCGCGACTTTCAGAGCACCTCAGGGCTCGCTGCAAGAGCGGAACAATCATCTTCGGTGTACCCAACGCTCGATGAAATGCAACCAAGAATCGGGTCATACAGATTCGGATTGAGTGGGGGAACCAGTCCAAATCTTCGAACTCAAATAACTGAATCCGTTTCATCTGAAATTCGACCGCCTGTGAAAGAATTGCGCGACAATCGCTTGCGGATTGGTCCGGAAAGCTTCAGATTCCCAACAGGGTCCGACTGTTGGCGCCCAGCGTACCGAGGGTATGTTTGGGAAGAAACGATAGCATGAAAGAGGGTCGATAGATGAGTTGGGGAAGCCGTGCCGTACGTGTTGTGTTGATGTGCGCTTTTTTTTGGTCAATCAGTGGTTGTGGAAGCGAGGAGAGCAAAGCATGCACTCCCGGTAGTACACAGTCTTGTACCTGCACCAATGGAGACTCAGGAGCGCAGCTGTGCAACAGCGCTGGCAGTGGTTTTGAGACCTGTGAATGCACGGGAGGCAATACCGACGCAGGTCAATCCGACGCGCAAGCGGACACGGGATCGTCTGCAGATGCGGCTCAGACCGACACAGGCGGCGTTGACCCTTGTGATTGTACCGCCAACAACATTGAGTGCGGCTTTGTGGCCGGATGCAGCAAGTCCTGCGGTGCCTGTCCAGCAGGACAGCAGTGCTCAAATAACAAGTGCATCAAGAAAGAGGTGGTCAAGCTGGTCGCCTTCGGCGGTGCCTGCGGACCTAACAAAGATTGCGTCTACCCTGGAAGCGGTGCTGAGCAGAGTGCGATCGATGCCTATTTCGACTGCATTGACGGCCAATGCGAGAGTAATCGATGTCGCAACGGTGCGTGTATCAAGTCCTGCATCATGACCAAAGATTCCGAACAGAACGCTTCGGGGACGACCGGATCCGACGGTGTCGAAGATCCCGATCAAAACAGCGACTGTGATGACGCCGAAGATGGCCCTTACGGTACAAAGTGGCGTTGCGTTGAGTTCCGAGACCCACCGGACGTACTCAACGGGCAGTCAACCGCTTACTGTTACCCAGGAATCAAATGGAAGGCGTGCAAGAGCAGCTCGGATTGCGAAGAGGCAAACACCAGCTGTCAGCTTCGATACAAATTCGGTCAGTACGGCACCTACTGTGTGCCGAAGCGCAAGCCGCCTGAGGGCGACAAGCACGTAGGTCTCGCCGCGACCTGCAACACCAATCCAATGACCGGTGATGTGAAGATCTGCGACAGCAACTGGTGTAGTTCAAGCTGGGGATGCCGCGCCTTTTGCGGTAGCGATCTCGATTGCGTCACCCACCCTGGCGCATGCAAGAATGGCACCTGCTCCAACGGTGGAGGAGGCTCGTGCACCACGGACAGTGACTGCTCGGCCTACTTCTGCAAGAGCGGGTTGAAGTATTACTCAAACGTCGAGCAGACCTTCAGCATGTGCTACCCGAAAAACTGCGAGTTGACCTCCGATTGTGGCAAAGACTTTGGGTGTCGTCTCAACTGGAATGGCGTCTCTAGCGAAGAGGGTGACCCTGATCCGAACGACGCTTCAAAGCTCATCTACCCTGGTTGGAATCACCTGTGCCTCCCTCATAAAGAAGGCGGCGTGAAAGCAGGAGAACTCTGCGATATCTACCCCTCCGATGACAACAAGTCGGACCCATTTTGCGAAAACAGCAGCTTTTGCCGCGACGGCTTCTGCGGAAACTTGTGCAAAAGCGACAAAGACTGCACCTCAAACATGAAGTGTGGAGTCACTGAGTTTGGTTTCGACGCCGATGACGACGGTTGGTACGACTATCGCTTGGCTGCTGATCACTGCGTCGGATTGCCGGGGGCGAGCACCTCATGCAATTCGAACAACGACTGCAAAGGCGCGCAGGTGTGCAAACCTTGGCTGCAAAAGACGGGCAAGACCTCCGGCACCAAGCCAGTCAAAGCTCAATACACCTCTGCCGGCACGTGCATCGACAAGATCCCTAACCGGGCACAGTTCGCGTCGTACTGTGGTGTTGGCCAAGATGGTGTGCAGTGTCAGACCAATATCTGTCTGTCGGTGTTCAGTGGTCAGAACTATGGAATCTGTACAGACGCTTGCAACAGTCGCTTTGATTGCCCACCGAAGGTCAAGATAGGCAACTACACCTACAAGTCGGTGTGCTCGTCGCGTTGGTTGATGAGCAATCAGACGCTGATCGACTCAACCGATGACGTCTACACGCCGGTTTGCTGGCCGTCGAGCGACGCCAACAGCCTCGAAGATTGCAGCAAGACGCGTACATGTGCGCTCAAGGGCGAGGCATGCTACGCCCGCGTCATCACTCGTGGCCCCGAGACCGCCGCAAAGGTGGAGTACTGGTGCATGCGAGTGAACGGTTCCAGCGAGCCAGCTCCGACCAAGAACAACGGCGAAGAGTGCGATCCCGAAGCAGACGTGAACCCCTGCTTGGGAGGCCTCTGTCTCGAAGACAGCGGCAAACCGGCCAAGGGCTATTGTTCGCAGCTTTGTCTGAAGGACGCCGACTGCGGTTCGACCGCTGACGGGATGTTCTGCCACACCAAACGGCAACAGATTCCGCGTAAAGACGAGAGCAAAGCCGGCATTGTACCGCATTGTATGAAGGCCAAAGCATGCATCCCATGCAGCGGTAGTCATCAGTGCACCCCGGGTCGCCTGTGCACCAACGTCGGAGGCACCGGCCAGCTGGTCGACCGTCGATGCTCTCCAGAGTGCGCTACCGACAGCGACTGCGCGAAAGCGGCTTCGACCGACACCGGTCTGTCGGCCAAGTGTATCGATCAACGCAACCGCTTCGGGGACAAAACCGGGCGTAAGGTCTGTGCGACACAGTGTGCACCGTGAGGGGTGTGATTTGGCTGCTAGGCGCGGCGTTGATTTTGATTGGCTGCAGCGCACCGCAACCAAAATCGAAGGCGCCCAAAGCGCCCTCGGCCGCTGATACCAATACGATGGGAGCTTCGAGCGCTACACCAAGCGCTCGGGCCTCTGTCACTTCTGCACTGAAAGTCGTGCTCTATGGCAGCGAGCGTTGCGGCATCTGTCACGGCTTTCGAGCGCGAATGGATCGGGCCAAGTTGGTGTATGAGTTCGTCAATGTGAACGCGAGCTCTAGCGGCAACGCGATGATGTGGAGCCTGGTTCGCAAAGAGCGGCCGATGGCCAATCGCGTTCGCTTTCCTGTGATCACGATTGGCTCAAAGACCTTGGTTTCACCGAGATATGGGGACTTTGAGCAAGCCTACGCTCAAGCGCTTTCGCAAGGTAAATAAAAGCGACGCTTACGATCTGGACTCCGCTCGAATGCGTACATTGTCGCGATCAATCTCCGTGTCGTAGACGATATCCCAGATCCGTAAGGTCGACGCGTAGTTGCCAAGGTTTGGGCGGGCATGATGCAGATCATGGTGGATCATATCACCGTAAAAGGGGACCAAGTGACCGATAAGGCCATTGACTCCTGAGTGAATGTCGAGCTCATGTAGGGTTCTGAGAGCCCCCCAGATCCAAAATGTCCACGCGTTTAACTCTCCAAACCAAGCCAAGATCGCGCTGACAGCGATGACCGGGCCGATGGTGCCCATCATCCACTCCAAGGGATGCGCATAAATGTACTCAATGGGCACCGGAGCGTAGGCCTTGTGATGGATCTTATGAATCCGTTGATAGAGGTTTGGCACCTGATGAAGAGTCCGGTGATACCAGTAAAAACAGACATCATCGATGACGAAAATAAACGCGATCTGAGCCACTGCTAGCCATAGATTGTCAGGACGGGTCAGCGGAAAAGACTCCGAGATCATCCACAAAGCCGGCCCGGTTAACACCACCAGTAAGGCCAGGTTGAGACCAATCAGAGGCAAGCGCTTGCGGAGAGCCCCTTTTTTTCTTCGAGCCGATTGACCGTACAGAGCTGCTGGGACTCCGTGTTTGTCCCACCGCAATGAAACGATCAGGCCGAAGATATTCAGCACTACAAGCAAAGCGATCGTTCCCAAAGCTAAGGTCATTCGGTCTGCTCCAGCTGGCGCGAAGCATAGATGTTCACCAATGGGGTCTGCTCGAATCCCTCTTCCTTTTCTTGATGAATGTTGCTGAATCCATGGCGTCCGAGGATTTCGATGATGTCATCGAGGCGCCCATCGAGATCGTGGACCTCCGCGACGACGCGTCCAATGTGAGGCCAATGGTCATCATCAATTCCTAGCAGGACATCGAGCTCCGCCCCTTCACAATCGATCTTCAGCAAATCGATGTGGCTCAGGGACTCTTGACGCATGACCTCAGAGACGGTCTGAAGTTCACAGTTGACCTGTTGACTGCCGCGTTTGAGGTAGCGAGCGATCAGCGAAGACAAAAAGCTTGGCACAAGCCGGGCGTACCACATCACGTCGCCCGACACTTCGATTTGGCCTCGAACCGCCTCCTCAAAATTGCCTTTGTCCCAGTCCTCCATATGAGCAGAGGACAGCGCGGGGCTGTTGGGAAAATAGGTGAAGGTCAACTGTCCGGACTCTTTGGAGATCCCGAAGGGCATGGGCTTGAGGCGTCCTCCTCCATGCATCTGGGCGTTTGTCTGCAAGACCTTGAAGATGGTTGGAATGGGCTCAAAGGCGAACACACGGACCTCAGGCACTGACACTGCTCGCACTGCAAAAAGACCGATGTTCGCGCCGATATCGAACACAACATCGCCTCGACGGATTTGAATTCCATGATCCAAATAGCCACGCACGTGGTGATCAAGAACTCGCGCCTCGGAACGCCTGAGGCAGGCCACCTTGAGTCCATCTTCTAGTCGAACTATGGTCCCCATGCGCCCCCCTGTGCATGAGTGTTGCGCAGGAAAGGCTCAAGCCGCAAGCTTTGAACGCTTGATCTTCGGCACCAGCCCTAGCGTAACGTACATAAGTGTCTATTCTGAGGGTTCGAACTGCTCGTCCATCACACACAATGAGGTTCAATGAACGCGCCACTGAGCACACAAGCCAACAATGAGATGTCGACGCTAACCTTAGACAATGGTCTGCGCCTCATCACTCAGCCCTCCACAGGAGCTCCCGTGGTGGCATTTCAAATTTGGATTCACGCGGGCTGCTTCGACGAACTTGAGGGTGAACGAGGGCTCGCTCATCTCCATGAACATATGCTTTTTAAGGGCACTCCGACGCGTGGCGTAGGCGAAATCGCCGCAGCCGTAGAAGCTGAAGGCGGCTACATCAACGCTTGGACCAGCCACGACCAGACCTGCTACTACGTTGTCATGCCCGCTCACGCTTGGAAAACAGGGCTCGATGTACTCAGTGATGCGGTCTGCAATAGCCTTTTTGACGGCGAAGAACTCGGTCGTGAGATCGAGGTGGTCGTCGAGGAGATCAAACGCTCAGAGGACAGCCCTGGTCGACTCGCCTGGCGGACCATGTCGGAGATGATCTTTGCAGGGCATCCCTATGCTCTGCCGGTATTAGGCACCATCGATTCGGTACGTTCGATGACCTCTGAGCGAATGCTCGCATTTTGGGGCAAGCATTATGTGGCTGCCAACACCACAGTGATCGCTGCAGGCGATTTGGATCCGACAGAGGTAGCTGCTGAAGTCCAAGCGCGCTTCGGTGGGTATAGTCTCGCGCCTGCTCAGACAAAGCCTGCCGCAGTTCCTCCTCGACCGAAGGCTGCCGCTCGGGTGCGTGAGACAAGTTTTAGCGAAAGTCGTGTGATGCTCTCATTCCCAGCTCCAGATCTCAGCCATGTCGATGTTCCCGCGCTGGATCTTTTTGCGTTGATTTTGGGGCAAGGAGAGAGTTGTCGACTCAATCGTCGCGTTCGTCGCGATCGTCAACTCGTCAATGATGTTGGCGCAAGCTGTTACACGCCGCGCTATGCGGGCTTGTTCTCGTTGAGCGCTACGACTGACGTGGCGCGTCTTGAAGAGGCCTTGGATGCATGTATGGCAGAGTTGCGTGAACTCCTAGACAAGGGCTTCAGTACAGAAGAGTTGGAGCGAGCCAGAAGTTTGGTCCTGGCCGAGGCGACCTACAAGCGTGAAACCGTCCAGGGACTCGCGAATTCAATCGGCTATTTTGCAGTCGCCGGCGGCGATCCATCGGGAGAGCAAGCGTACTTTGCGGCGGTCGCTGAGGTGAGTGCCGAGCAGGTGTTGGACGCAGCCCGACGATGGTTACGCTCAGAGCATGCTCAAGTCGCAATCTTACCTGGCAAAGAGTTGGCCGACAGCGGTGTAATGTTGCCCTCAGAGGCTCAATGGTGCGCAAAAGTTCAGCAGGCCTTGGCTACTGTGTTGCGTACGGCCCCCGCGCCGAACAAAGATATCGTGGACGGAATCGAGCGGATCGATCTGCCCAGTGGCGATGTCCTGTTGGTCCGCAACGACGGCAGCAATGTGCCTGTGGTGTCCTTGCGCGTGGCCACCTTAGCTGGACTGCGAGCCGAGAGCGTGGAGACATCAGGTCAAGGACGTCTGATGTCCGAGCTATTAACTCGCGGCACTACGTTGCGTTCAGCGGACCAGATTTCACTGGCAACCGAGGCGATGGCCTCAGACATCTCAGGGTTTTCCGGGCGAAACTCCATGGGAATGACCCTGCATTGTATGACTCGAAACCTAGAGCCCTCTTTGGACCTGCTCTTCGACTCTTTACGAGACGCTCAGGTACCTGAAATGGAGCTAGAGGTCGCCCGCAAGGCTCAGCTTCAAGACATCGCTCATGCCAGCGACGCGCCGGCGAGGATCGCCTTCCGCGCTGCGCTCGAAGCACTCTATGGAGACCATCCCTACGCGCTCGACACCCTTGGAACCAAGCAGAGCGTCTGTGCCTTGAGTCGAAACGATCTGCTCTCGACGCTGCGGGGGCGTATGGCTTCAGGACGTGATCAAAGAGGGCGACCTCGGTTGGTCTGGTCAGCCGCAGGTGATGTCAACGCTGACAATTTGGCTGAACGTATCGCTGAGGCCTGCCCTGCTCGAGACACGGAACTATTGGTTCCCACAGCAGCACAGGCGCCCTATCCACAACAAAAAGTCGAGGTACGACGCCAGGCAGACAAGGCGCAGGCACATGTGGTGCTGGCCTTCCCAGGGACGCATCTCGATCACCCAGATCGATTCGCGATGGGCGTACTGACGACGGTGTTAAGCGGACAGGGCGGGCGACTCTTTTTACAACTTCGAGACAAGCAGTCGCTGGCTTACACGGTCTCTGCGATGAGCTCAGAAGGGATCGACGCAGGACATCTAGCTTTTTACATCGGCACTAGCCCAGACAAAGTGCAGGAGGCGTTGACAGGTCTGTATCATCAGATCGATTTACTGGTGCAACACCCAATCTCCAAACAAGAATTGGCGCGCGCGACTCAACAGCTCGCTGGAAGTCACGCAATCGGCCTACAACGTTCTGGAGCGCGCGCGGCGACGCTTTGCTTCAATGAGCTATATGGGTTGCCCCGCGACGCCTGGAGCGACTGGCTCGACCAAATGCTCTCGGTGTCGCTCGAAGATGTGCAGCGAGTCGCTCAGAGCTATCTGACCGTCGGTCGCCACGTCGAGGCGATCTTGGCTCCCTGAGGAGTCCTACAGACGACTGAGCTGAGCTTCGATCGTCTCAAGGTCTTCTTTGATGCGATGCTCTTTGCTGAGGTTCCATTTGATCCGCTTACAGGCGTTGATCACGGTGCTGTGGTCTCGACCGCCGAAAGCTCGTCCAATCTCAGGGAAGCTCGCTTCGGTCAATTCGCGACACAAATACATCGCAATCATTCGCGGTTCGACTACAGCTCTGTGACGCTTGTTACCTTTCAGATCGCTCATCCGCAGGCCAAAGTGTTTCACGACCGTACGCTGAATCGCGTCGATGGTGACCCGCTGTCCTGGCAATTCCATCACTGGGCCGAGCACTTCTCGAGCGAGGTTGAGATTGGCCGGTCGCATGCTGATCTTGGCGTGTAGCAAGAGCTTGTTCAAAGCGCC
>PBTG01000148.1 GCA_002726535.1 Myxococcales bacterium
CGTCGGTCGTGCGCTGCCGGATGTCCGTGACGGTCTCAAGCCAGTCCACCGCCGCGTGCTGTTCACGCAGCATCAGATGAAAAACAATCACAACTCGGCGTACAAAAAGTCGGCGCGTATTGTGGGCGACTGCATCGGTAAATATCACCCGCACGGCGACACCGCTGTCTACGATACGCTGGTGCGTATGGCGCAGCCTTTTTCATTGCGCGCACCCTTGGTCGATGGACAGGGCAACTTTGGCTCGATCGACGGCGACCCCGCGGCGGCCATGCGTTACACAGAGGTCCGGATGACCAAGCTCGCTCACGAGCTGCTCGCCGACCTCGAAAAAGACACCGTCGACTTTCAAGACAACTACGATGGCCACGATCGCGAACCAACCGTCCTGCCCACGCGGGTGCCCAACCTGCTTGTCAATGGCTCCGGTGGTATCGCCGTCGGTATGGCGACGAACATTCCGCCGCACAACCTCGGCGAGGTGGTCGACGCCACAGTCGCTTTCATCGAAAACCCCGAGATTGAACTCGGTGAGTTGATGGAGCACATTCACGCGCCAGACTTCCCGACCGGTGGCATTATCTACGGTCGCCAGGGAATCTTAGACGCCTACAGCACCGGTCGGGGCAAGCTTCGAATCCGAGCCAAGACGCACATCGAGCAGATGGATAGCGCAGGACGCGAGCGAATCGTCCTCGACGAGCTACCCTATCAAGTCAACAAAGCCAGACTCCTTGAGAACATCGCTGGGCTGGTCCGAGACAAACGCATTGAAGGCATCTCTGATCTACGTGACGAGTCCGATCGCCATGGCATCCGCATGGTCATCGAGTGCAAGCGAGACGCGATCGCCGAGATTGTCCTCAACCACCTGTATCGCCTGACTCAGATGCAGACCACTTTTGGTGTGATCAACCTGGCGATCGTCGCCGGCCAACCCAAGGTCTTGCCGCTCAAAGAGATGATCCAGCACTTCGTGGACCACCGCCGCGAGGTGGTCACGCGACGCTGCTTATTTGAGCTCCGCCAAGCAGAGGCCCGAGCGCACATCTTAGAGGGTTTGCTGATCGCGCTCGATCATCTCGACGAAGTGATCGCCTTGGTCCGCGGTAGTCAAGATGGTCCGACCGCGCGTGGGCGCTTGATGGAGCGCTTCGAACTCAGCCAGCCTCAAGCTCAAGCCATCTTGGATATGCGTCTGCAGCGCCTGACGGGTCTGGAGCGTGACAAGATCAAAGGTGAGTACGACGAACTTCAAGAGACGATCACGTGGCTCAAGCGAGTACTCTCTGAGGACTCACTACTCATGGAGATCATCCGTGACGAGCTCATCGAAGTGCGCGGCGAATTCGCCAACGAGCGCCGAACTCAGGTGGTCGACGATCTCGGTAATCTCGCTATGGAGGACTTGATCGCCGACGAAGAGATGGTGATTACGCTGTCGAACACCGGATACGTGAAACGAACGCCGTTGACCGAATATCGCGCACAGCATCGCGGAGGCCGCGGTAAAACCGGGATGAGTACCAAGCAAGATGACGTTGTCAGCGACCTATTCTTAGCGACGGCTCACCAGCCAATCCTCTTTTTCACGAGCAAAGGGCGCGCTTTTTCATTGAAAGCCTACGAATTGCCCAAAGGCACACGGACCACACGTGGCAAGCCGATGATCAATCTGCTGCCAGTGGAAAAAGACGAAGACATCCGAGCAGTACTGCCAGTCAAAACCTTCGAAGACCCTGACGCGTGCGTGCTCTTGGCAACGCGACGCGGCAAGGTGAAAAAGACGGTCTTGTCTGCATACAGTAAGATTCGCTCCTCTGGCATCATCGGCGTCGTCCTCGAGGATAGCGACGATCTGATCGACGCGCGTTTGGTGTACCCGAACAGCACGGTGATGTTGGCGACGCGAAACGGCATGTCGATTCACTTCCGCAGTGGCTACGACAAAGAAAACGGTATCGGTCTGCGGCCAATGGGACGCGCAACGCGCGGCGTCAAAGGCATCAACCTCAAAGGCGATGACGTGGTTGTCAGCCTTGCCGTCTTGCACACTGAAGAGCGTGTCGCGGCGATCGCCGAGCTCGGAGAAGACGACGAGACAGAGGCAGAGCAAGAGGCTCTAGAGGTCGGCGAAGTCACCAGCGTTGATGACGACAACCCCGAGAGCGCTGGCGATATCGACGACTACTCCTTTGTCATCATGACCATCTCCGCAAACGGCTACGGAAAGCTGACGGCACCCGAGCAATACCGAATCCAGCGACGCGGCGGTCAGGGTCTCATCGACCTCAGGACCCACCAAGGTGGCAAAGCAACCAAAACCGGTCTCGTCGTGGGGCTCCGAGTGGTGCGACCAGACGCTCAGGTGCTCTTGCTGACAGACAAAGGCAAGCTGATTCGAACCCATGTCGGACAGATTCGCCTGGTCAAACGCAACACGATGGGCGTCAAGGTCATCAACCTCGAAAAAGGCGAGCAAGTCGTGAGCTTCGATCACATCCACGTCGAAGAAGCGGACGAGGAGATCGGAGTAGACGAATCCGCCGAGCCCATGGAGTCCGCAGCGGTGGAGTCTGTGGCAGACAGCGCCGAGGTTTAAGTCGTGTCGAATCGAGAGGGCCGGAAAGGTGGACATCGCGGTCGTCGAGGCGGACATCGCGGTCGTCGTGGCCCGAGGGGCTCAGGACGTGGAGCCGTTCTACCCCTGCCAGAGGGAATCCAGCGTTTTGCCAAAGCTTGGACCGTAGTCCTGACACCGTCGACGCTCAATCTCGTGACTGCCGGTCATCCCTGGTTGTACAGCGGGGCCGTGGCCCACACGCTGCCACCCTTAGACTCTGCCGCCGCGGAAAGTGCCATTCAGTGTGGCGTCTTTGGCCCAGATGGTGAGGCCATTGGCCACGGTGTCTTGAATCAAAAAAGTCAGATCCGAGTCCGAATCTTGGCCTTGTGGCCCAAGGCGATTGAGACACCGACGATCCCCTCTTTGGCCGAGCACGTCACCAGCGCGATGCAACGGGCCCATGCGCTGCGTGAGGCTTTTGGACTTCCAGCCCCTCAAACCGACGCAATGCGGCTGGTCAATTCCGAGGGTGATGGATTGCCAGGGCTGGTGGTCGACCAAATGAGTGATGGCGCAGTCGTCCTCGTCTCGACGGCTGCGGCCGCACAAATGGCGTCGACCGTGGAGCGCTGGCTTGTCGAGCACGGCGCCAAGTGGGTCGTCATTCGCAGCGCTGGAGACACGCACCCCAGCGAGGAACTCGCGCCGGGCGTCATCAGTCAGAGCGGCCAGGTCCCCAGCGAGGTGTGGATTGAACACCACGGCTTGAAGCTGCGTGCCGAACCTCTCGGTGGCCAAAAGTCCGGTTTGTACACCGATCAGTTCGCCAATCACGTACACGTCGCCCAACTGTGCCGTGACCGCAATATACTCGATTGCTACAGCCATGGAGGTGGCTTCGGGTTGCACGCTGCGCGAGCCGGAGCGAAGGCAGTACGCTGCGTCGACGCCAGTCAAAAAGCCGTAGATCTTTGCTCAGCCAATGCAGAGCGAAACGATCTGACCCAACAGGTACAAGCGTGGTGCGCGGACGCGGTCCATGTGCTCAGTGACATCGCCGACGGCGTCGACCCAAACCGTCCGGACCTGATCATCATCGATCCACCAAAGTTTGCGACCAGAGCGGACGTGGTCGACGACGCACTGCGAAAATACGTCCATCTCAATGCGACGGCCATGTCAGCCCTGCCGGACGGTGGCATACTCGTGACCTGCTCATGTTCAGGACGGATCGACCAAACTCACTTTGTCCGGATGATCGCCCACGCCGCGAGAAAGGCGGGACGCCACGTACAACTGCTAGAGTTGAGAGGTCCGGCGGCTGATCACCCATCCGCTCCCGCTCACGGAGAGTCGCGATATTTAAAGGTCGCCATCTGCCGGGTCACGTCGAGGTAGCTTACAGCCCCATGAGGAGAGCTTGATGAACGCCCAAGGTCACATTCTCGCCATCGATCAAGGAACCACAGGAACCACAGCGCTCATCATTGCCGAGGACTTGAGCATCCTCGCCAAAGTGAACCGAGAATTTCCGCAAATCTATCCTAAACCTGGTTGGGTGGAGCACGACCCCGAGGCGATCTGGAATTCCGTGACCGAGACCATCTCGGAGGTCATCGAGGTCTCAGGTGTTGATGCAAGCTCGATTAAGGCGATCGGTATCACCAATCAGCGAGAGACATGTCTGCTCTGGGACCGAGATACTGGCAAAGCCATCCACAACGCCATCGTCTGGCAATGCCGCAGAACGGCGCCCATGTGCGCTGAGTTGAGAGATGCAGGCCATGAGCAGAGCATTCGTGACAAGACCGGTTTGGTCGTCGATGCGTACTTCTCGGGCACCAAGGCCGCTTGGATGTTAGATGAGGTCGCAGGCGCTCGCGACAAAGCCAAAGCAGGCGAGCTGGCCTTCGGAACGGTAGATACCTTCTTGACCTGGCGCTTGACCGACGGGCAGGCCCATGTGACCGATCCCTCAAACGCCTCGCGAACCATGCTCTATGACATCACCGAGCGTCAGTGGAGCGATTCACTCTGTAACCTTTTGCGGGTACCAGCCAATGTTCTTCCGCAAGTGTCGGCCAGCGCGGCTGTCTATGGAGTCACCAAAGGCGTGCCAGGGCTGCCAGACGGCATCCCGGTCTCTGGCATGGCAGGAGACCAGCAGTCCGCGCTTTTTGGTCAACTTTGCACGACCTCAGGGATGGCCAAATGTACCTACGGCACGGGCGCTTTTTTGTTGATGAACACGGGCTCCGAGTTGGTGCGTTCAAGTCACGGATTGCTGACCACCGTCGGGTGGCAAGTCGGCGACGACTTTCATTATGCGCTCGAGGGTAGCGTCTTTATCGCCGGTGCGGCGGTACAATGGCTCCGAGACGGACTCGATCTGATCGAATCTGCACCACAAATCGAGGCCCTAGCAGCGAGCGTCGAGGACAGCGGGGGAGTGACCTTCGTGCCGGCTCTCGCGGGGTTGGGAGCACCTCATTGGCGTGAAGACGCCCGAGGAATCATCCGTGGCATCACTCGCGGCACAACCCGCGCTCACCTCGCCCGCGCTACCTTAGAGGGCATCGCCCTGAGTTGCGCTGAGTTGCTCGAAGCGATGCAAGCCGACCTCGGTCGTGAACTGAGTGAATTGCGTGTCGACGGCGGCGCTGCGGCCAACAACTTACTCATGCAGATGCAGGCCGACATGCTCGGCTGTGCTGTGGTGAGACCTGAGGTCATCGAGACAACCGCCTTGGGCGCGGCCATCCTCGCAGGAATCGGCGCGGGGCTCTTCGAGGATATCGAAGCCGCCCGCCAAACCTGGAGCGAACAACGCCGCTTCCATGCCCAAGATAGCGAGGACATCAAAGAGTTGCGCCGGCGCTGGGACGAGACGGTCGAGCGCGCCTAGCTCGGTTGTATCAATCGTCTTCGTGGTACGTCAGCGTCTCTGGACATCGCGCAATCCGAAGTTTTTTCAGAGCAGCGTTTTCGATCTGCCGAATTCGTTCTCGGGTGAGCTTGAACATGACTCCAACCTGTTCCAATGTGAGGCTTTTGCCCCCGTCGATACCGAAGCGTAGTCGTAGCACAGCCTCCTCTCTGGGTTTGAGTCGCGTGAGCATACGGCGAGTCTGATGCGCTAGGTCTGCTTTGAGACACTCTTCCAAAGGTTTCATCGCCTTGGTGTCTTCGATGAAGTTGGCAAGCTTGGCGTCGTCTTCTTCACCGATGGTCGCGTCCAAGCTCAAAGGCGTTTTGACCATCTTTAAGATGTGTTCAATCTGAGCCACAGGCTGCTCTGACGCCACGCTAAGTTCTTGGTAAGTGGGTTCACGGCCAAGTTTTTGCTCCAGCTTTGCTCGCTCTCGCATGACGCGGTTGAGCGCTTCAATCAAGTGTACTGGGATGCGAATGGTTCGGCCGTGGTCCGCAATCGACCGAGTGATGCTCTGGCGAATCCACCATGTCGCGTAGGTCGAAAACTTGTGCCCACGCTGCCATTCGAACTTCTCGACCGCTTTAATCAGCCCGATGTTGCCCTCTTGCACCAAGTCGAGCAGATGCATGCCACGGTTCATGTAGCGTTTGGCGATACTCACGACCAAGCGCAGGTTGGCTTGAATCATCACGCTTCGAGCCTCATCAATGACCCGATTGGCCTCGGCGATGGTTCGCTGGGCTCGACTCGCGGTGGCGGCGTCTGCCCCAAACTCTTGCTCAGCGTTGTGCAGGGCAAGTGCTGCCTGGGCGACCGCTTTGCGAAGTCGGCCTCGATCGCTACGAGCCCGCCGCTCAGCAACCTTCAAGTCGAGTTTGGCCAGATCGGCCCGGCTCATGTCGGCGATCTCCAGGGCCTCACTGAGAGCTCTGGCTTGTCGAACACAACGCGTTCCGACATCCGAGATATGCGCCATCGCAGCCCGAATCAGGCGTTCCCCTACACGATTTTCCCAAAAGACCCGAAACTTGGTCCTGAGCGCTTGGTCAAACTCAAGACCACACTCCGCTTCGGTGCGAGCGATTTCACTGTCCATGGTCTCAGTACGAGTCTTGAAGCGCTCGGCCCGGGACAGGGTCGTGATCCGCGCGTCTCGATCCCGCCAATCATGATCGACGGTCCATTGTCGAAGCAGTTCGATGTCGTCTGCCATGGAGATGGGCAAATCACAGAGCAAATTACATGTCACTGGGTTGGCGTGTAGCACGGTCATGATCTGCGCTGAAGCGTGCTCCATACGCGCAGCTACCTCAGCTTCGCCTTCTCGGGTCAGCAGCGAGACCCGACCGATCCCTTGTAGATAGAGGACCGTCGAATCGTCCGATGTAGTGCTGCGAGCCTTGGCTTTGCGGCCCTTGGGATTGACGACCATCTTGTCTGGACCACTGACGCTTTGAGCGACTGGGTCGTGACGCAATGAGGGTTTGAGAGTTGGGTTCTCTTTGACTGGGATGAATCCTTCGCGGTCGATCGCCATAGATCTCATACCTCCCTCCTGTTGTCGTGCCATGAGTGGCATCGCACAGGGAGATAGAGCAACTTCCGATCCAAGAATCGAAAAAAGTTAATTTTATAAAAAATATTCAAGTCTTAAGCATTCGTCATCTACGTCTATCTGGGTCTCTTGGACGTCAGTTCATGACATCTGTGTCATCAACCACTGCACACATCGCGAATCGATAAACCATGATTTTTTTATTCATAATTACAGAGGATTACAGACCGAACTCTCACACTATTTGAGAAACAAACCTGATCATGATGTCCGTATCAGGGCTCGGTCGTGCCCACGGTCAACTATCGACAACAACCTTGGCCCGTGATGATTGAAGCCTGAAGGGCCCTGAGATACCCTGCGCGCTGCGGCATCACGCCTCCGCTTATTTTATCGAACAGGAGCCAACAAGATGGTTCGTATCTGCCAGTCCCTGTGCCTTGTCATCGTACTCATGATCGCCAGTTCGGGCTGCAAAAGCCCAGCTCAGCGAGCGAGAGTCCTCACCAAGGATCAAGAGAAGCAATTGGCCGCTAATGTCTTCAAGACAGCTCCAAAGATGCAAAATAAGCTTCGTATCGACTTTGAAGATCGAGTCAGTCTGC
The DNA here is from genome assembly GCA_002726535.1 of Myxococcales bacterium. GTDB lineage: Bacteria > Myxococcota_A > UBA9042 > UBA9042 > UBA9042 > UBA9042. The sequence continues at coordinate 7,662 of PBTG01000148.1, forward strand.
TTGGCTTTGATCTCAGCGGTGAGCCCAAGGCGGGGACGACGATGGACGTCTCGCTGTACTTCCAAGTTCACAAGCCCATTGCAGGCGATTGGAAGATCTTCGTTCACCTCGAAGCCCCTGGAAAACGTCGCCAGCCC
>PBTG01000020.1 GCA_002726535.1 Myxococcales bacterium
GTGGTGGCTGTAAAGGACCACTGCTGCCATGAGCAGAATGTGGGTCGCCACAAGCCACATGGGCAATGGACGCGGATCGTCATCGGTCTTCGCTTGGCCGGCGCCCACGATCGATGACAGTTCTTTGCGAAATAGCAGCGTGAGCACCAGTGCGTTGATGCTCAGCGCGATGGTCGCTTTCCAGCCGAAATTAATCAGCATGTATTCGATGTCCCACTGCCACTTTCGCGCAACCATCAACACAGGTGGCGCCGCGAAATTCGTTAGTGTTCCGCCGATCGACACGTTGACGAATAAGGTTCCAATGGTCGCGTATTTGAAGCGCTCGCTCATGCCGTGGTCGTAAAAGCGTCGTTTTAAAATCAATGCGGTCACGGTCATCGCCGCTGGTCCGGTGATAAAGCCACCAAGCAGCGGACCCACGACCAATGTGGTGAAAAAGAAGGCGGCAGCAGCTGGCAGAGGCAAGAAACTTGCGAGGCGTCGGACGATCGAGGTCGCCAAGCCGATGACAGGGCGCGTCGCCGCCATGGACATGATCGCAAACACGAAGGCAGGCTCCGTCAGGTTCACGCTATATCCTGTGCGGCGCCCTTCGATATACTCAATGGCCGATTGTGGAGTCTCTAGTAGTGCGATTGCAGTGACGAATACACCAGCCCAGAGCCCGAAGACGACCTCGACTTCACCCAGAAGCTCCAGGATGTTGCGGCCGACAGAACCGTGCTCAAGACGGTGAGCGGCGACTTCTAAGCGTTTGACCGAGAAGGTATGAATGACCGCGAGGCCAAAGAGCACTGCCGCAATTAGTTCAACGGTGGTTGGCTGCAACGTTTTCCTCCGGTGCGCATGTCATGCATCGTTTGCGTCGGGCACAAACTTATATCCTGCTCCTCGAACAGATACAAAGTGAATTGGCTTGGCGGCCTCTGGTTCAAAATGTCGTCTGAGCCGCGCAATGAAGTTGTCGACTGTTCGCGTATTTGGATAGTTGCGTAATTTCCAAACCTTCTCGAGTAACTCTTTGCGCGACACGACACGACCGGCGTTCATCGCCAGATAGCGAATCAGGTCAAATTCCAGTCGAGTTAGATGTACGGCTTGCCCAGCTACTTGCGCTTCTAGGGTCGACATATCGATAACGGCTCGGCCGAATCGGATAACTTCATGGTCGCTCGATGGCCCGCCTCGACGTTGGTCCCAATCAGCTCGCCGGATTTGACTACGGACTCTGGCGAGCAATTCATCGAGATGAAAAGGCTTCACCAAATAATCGTCGGCGCCAGCTTCGAGTCCTTCGACGCGGTCCTCTGAGGAGTCCCGCGCAGTCAGCATGATCACGGGTGTGTAGTTGCCCGCTGAGCGCAGTCGTCGGCAGAGCGCGAATCCGTCTAAGTCCGGCAACATGACGTCGAGGATAATCGCAGCATAACGAGTCGGCGAGGCCAGCAGACGGGCGGCCTCTCTTCCGGTCTCCGCGATGTCGACCTCATAGTCTTCGAGCGAAAAATTGAGCTTCAATCCCGCCGCCAGGTGAGACTCATCCTCGACGATCAACAATCGTAGTTTTCGACTCACCCGGCCTCCGCAGGGGTCCATGCGCTGACTTGCTTGCTACGCGTGGCGAGGCTCGCCGGGATGGTGACTTCGACTGTGGTGCCCGTCATGGGTCCTTCACTCTGAGCGCGAAGTCGCCCGCCGAGTTGATCGACCAGCGTCTTCACTACGTACAAGCCCAGGCCAGTCCCTCTACGTTTGCGCACAGTTGTGCTTGGCACGCGATGAAAACGCTGAAAAATCTGCTTTAAGTGCGCCGATGGAATGCCGATGCCGTTGTCGGTGATAGTCAACTCGAGCAAGTCCGGACGCATGCGGCCACAGACCTTCACCTGCCGCGGCGGGTCGGAATATTTCAGCGCATTGTCGATGAGGTTGACCAGCACAGTCTCAAGGGCAGTTGCATCGGTGTAGAGCATCAAGTCGCTGGGGATGTCTGAACTCACCACGCTGGGGAGTTCGCCGTGACGCCGTGAGACGCGCTCGGCGACTTCAGCGACCAAGTTGCCTGGGGCGACCTCAACCACGTCATGTCCAACGCGCTCGTAGGGCAGCCGGCTTGCTGCCAAAATATCGTCAATAAAGTCCTTCAGACGGCTGACATCTTTGATCGCCATGGCCCGGAGCTCATCACGTTGCTGATGTTCGAGCCCGCTGCGTCCTAAGGTCTCCAGACACAAGCGAATGGACGCAAGCGGGCTCTTGAGTTCGTGCGTTACCGAGTCGATGAAGCGATCTTGGCGGTGGGCCTCGAGGCGCTCCTCGCGTAAAAACACGGCGAAAAAGACCAGCACCGTCATGATAAACGCGAACGCGACGCTACCCAAGACAATCAACCATGTGTTGTCGCTGACCTGAGCGCCGAGAGGATAGTCGCGGACGACGATCAAGAGCCAAAAGACCAAAAGCGTAATACTCACCGCCACGGCAATGCTGGCGAGGATGATCGGCAGAGACATGGAACGGCGTGAACGTAACATTGGGACCGAATATAGATGAATCTAAGCGTCGTTGAAAGCTTTGTAACCGTGGCCTCTCAGGTCGCATGTGGCTCTCCGATGTGTATCGTTGTTGGGCAAGCACAGCACTGGTAATGACAGGGACGTGATGTCCCGGTCCTGAATCGACGTTGCTCCCCGAGCGTTAGTCCCCTTGATGGCTGAGGTTGTGGCTTTCGAGTCAGCCGACTACATTGCGCCCCGTCACTACGGTGACTAGATCGAGGAGAGATTCATGAAAGGGTTGTTAAGTGTATGTGTGCTCTGTGTTGCGCTGCTATCGCACGCGGAGCCAGTGTTCGCGGCCAAGGCCAAGGCCAAGGCCAAGGCCAAGGCTAAGCCGGCGCAGGCTGAGGTGCTTCACAAAGTACTCAAGCGGGTCATTAAATCGATTCGATACAAACGAGACGCACGCGCTCTGACAAACTTCGACGCTTCTGCCCAAGCCGCCTTTTTGGCCGACGTGCACTGGGCCAAGGCGAGCCCTGCTCAGCAGACGGAGTTCGCCGCGCTCTTTCACAAGATGTTCGGCGGAATCGCCTTCCCTCGCATTCGCGACAGTCTTAAACACCTTGAGACCGTGCTGTACAGCGCTCCCAAAGTCATCGGCAACAAAGCGACAGTTCAGGCGACGATCGTGATCTTACATGCGCTCAAGAAACAAGAACTCAACGTGACCTTCGCACTGATCAACACCGCTGGCGCCTGGCGCGTTACGGACGTGACAGTCAAGGGCAGTCCGTCGATGCTTACACGAATTCGAGACGACCAAATTAAGAAAATCTACGCTCGAGGTGGCTGGCCCAAACTGCTCGAGTTGATGCGCAAGCGGGTCGCGAAGCTCAAGCGCTAAGCGTCAATTGGGTGGTTGCTAGAGCCGTGCGAACTGCCCGTCTACCGGTCGTGAAGGTTCGCACAGTGAGGACGTAATGACACTTGCTCAGAAGCTAGCTGGAGCGTGGAGTCGGCGGATCATCCGCTCTCCCGGGTGGGTCTTAGTGACCTTTTTGACCTGGGTGGTTTTGGCGGGTTGGGGTGCGTCTCAACTGACGATCAACACCAATCAGCTCGATCTCATCAGCCAAGAGCTGCGACAGATCAAAGACATCAAACGCATTATCGACATGATTGGCGGCAATGGTCACTTAATCTTGGCCCTTCGCGGCAAGGACCCTGACACCCTCAAAGCGGTCGCTGACGACCTCAATAAGTGGCTTGTCGCCGACGCGAAAAATATCCGCAACGTAACCTACAAGGTCGATGTCGAGTTCTTGAGAAAGCATGGCGCCTTGTTCATGAAGACCGCTGACCTCAAGGAGGTCCGGCGTCGGGTCGATCTCAAGCTCGCTGACGTTCAAAAACGGGCAGATCCCTTCTTCATGGAGATCGAAGAGACCAAGCCCTATGAACTCAAGCTCGACGACATCATCGCCAAGTACACCCGTATTGGTAAACGCTCCATCGCAGACGATTACTACATCAGCGATGACAAGGAGATGCTGCTTCTGCTCGTCAAACCCATGTGGGAGAATAGTCGCCTAAAAGAGACCGGTGAGTTGCTCGAACTCATGCGTAAGCACTTCGCTTCCTATGACAAGCGGGGCGTCAGTCTGGTTGAAGATTACGACGGTCACGCAGATCCAAACCCCAAACGCGTGGAGTTTGGGTTCGGCGGGACCTACACCAGCAATTATGACGACAGCTATTTGATCAAAGCGAGCTTAGCGCCGGTGTCCGTTTGGGCATTTGTTGGTGTGTGCTTGGTGTTGCTGCTCTTTTTTCGACGCCACATCCTTGCCGTACTGTTGGTGGTCTCTGGACTGGTCTTTGGCGTCATTTTGACCTTTGGGTTCGCCAAGGTTTCCATCGGGCAACTCAACATGATCACCTCGATCCTCGCTGGCATCTTGATGGGGCTGGGTATCGATTTTGGGATCCATCAACTCTTTCGCCTCGGCGAGGAGCTTGGCTCTGGCCAGAGACTTGAAGACGCCATTGAGCGGACGGTCGCATCTTCTGGAGTGGCGTCGCTGGTCTCTGGGGCTGGAACCGTCGCGGCTTTTGCCTCTCTCACCTTGTCGGACTTTGCGGGCTTCTCTCAGTTTGGGCTGCTCGCTGGGGCTGGAGTCGTCATTATTGGCGCGACATTGTACATCTGGGTGCCCTGTTGCCTGTTGCTGTTGGAACGTTTTCGGCCCGGAACAGCCCACAAGCTGCTCGGCGGGCTCACTCCGAAAGCACGCGACCATTCTCAGGCCAACTTGGCGCGGCCCGTGCTGTGGTTGGTCTGTGGACTTGGGTTTGCACTCTGTTTGGGGGTGTTCGCACCCCAGGTTCGCTTTGAATACAACACCCGCGCTCTGATGGTGGAGGGCCAACCTTCAGTTTTGCTTGGCGACGAGATCAACCGCCGCTTTGAGATATCGGCCGATCCCGTGGGTGTATACAGCGCAACTCGCGAGCAGGCCCAAGACATCTATCGTCTCTTTACACCTCTCGATCCGACCCGGCATTCGACCGTTGATCAAGTGGTCTCGATGTTCGCGTTCGTTCCCCCCACGGATCAGCAAAAGGCCAATTATGGAGTCTTACAGGATTGGCTCAAAGAGTTGAACAAGGTCGACCAGAAGTCTCTGCCGCCGAAATTCCAACAACGCTGGCAAGAGGCTCTCTCTTACGTCAAAGTCGAGCCCTATACCATCGACGGTCTACCCGACAATCTGCGTGCGATGTTTCGCCATCTCCCGACGAGCAAGCCAGAGAATCACGGGTTTTTGACCTATATTTATCCAACGGTTGACCTTTGGGATGGCAAACAGATGCTCGCCTTCGCCGACCAAGTCGAGGCCATCACGACCCCCAAAGGTGACACGTTTCACTCCGCGGGGACCCCGATCATGTTCGCCAAGCTCGCGCGAATTGTGCTTCATGACGCTCGGACCACCGTGGCCGTCACGAGCATTTTACTCTTGCTCTTGCTCTTGGTTGATTTGCGCTCACCTCTGCGGACTTTGGTCACATTGATGCCTTTGCTGCTCGGGGTCGGCTCGATGCTCGGGGCGATGACTCTCTTCGGTGTGCGACTCAATTTTATGAACGTGGTGGTCTTTCCCATTGTGCTTGGCTATGGCCTGAGCCATGGGGTGTATTTGATGCACCGATTTGAAGAGGGGGCGTCACCGCTTGAAGCGATCCGTTCGGTCGGGACGGCCGTGGCCTGCTCGACCTTGACGACCTTAGCGGGCTGGGCTGCCTTGTTGGCCGCGGCTCACCGGGGCATGCAGTCCATGGGTTCGCTAGCATGCCTTGGTATGGTTGCGACCTTGATCGTCACCTTCACCGTCATGCCGGCGGTGCTGCAGTTGCTCTATGACCGCCGGACTAAGTCCGCTCAGGACCAGATATGAGATCCATTCATCTCTTGGTTGCCTTGTTGGTCTCGACTGCATGTTCCCCTGTGTCGCAGGTGCTCATCCATGATGACTTTGACAAGATCGACAAGACGGCAACCTATCGCTTAGAGGTGGTCGTGGCTCCCGTACAGAGCCAGGACACCAAGCTCGCCGCGCTCTTCGGTACAGTTGCACGACGTTATGCCAACGATCATCGAGACTTTATTGTTCGTAGCGTTCGCGTCTCCGAGCAACGTGCGGCTGCGAAGGCGGCGTGCTCAGGCGCGACCGAAGGTGTGTTGTGGCTGCAGCCGGTCACTCAGCAGCGAGACAAGAGCGTCGCTGTGCGCGTGCGCGCACAGTTGCGCCGGTGCGCGGGATGGGTTCGTGTCTGGAGCGCAGTGGTTCAAGGCGTGTGGCCGTCCAAGGACCCACAACTCGCGTCGCTCACCAGCAAATATCAAAGTGAGGTAGGGGCGATCGCGAGCACTTATGCGGCTCCGGTCTTTCGAGCGATGAGAGCCCTTGTCGACACCATGCCAAAGCCCAAGTTGATCAAAGATGCCGATATCGACGAGAAAATCGACCTCTAAGAGTTCGTCAGAGGCACATCCTGGTGGGGGTTGCGATCGGCTCGATGAGCTCAAAACGGCCGCGCTCATTGGTGCTCAACCTACCCAGAGCAATCTCGCTGTCATGGGTGAAAAATACACGTCCATTGCGCTCGATTAGGTCGTTGAGTAACGCGTGTTTTTCGTCGATCAGCAACTCAGGGTAGCGGTCGTAGCCCATGGTGATCGGCAAATGTACCCAAGGCCGACCCGGGACCAAGTCTGCTGTGAAGACGATGGGCCCTTGCTCCGAGGGCAATTCGGTCAAGAGCATCCCCGGCGTGTGGCCGTGCGAGACGTGCAGTCGATAGTCGGGCCCGAGTGTCTTGCTCTGCTCGCCTGTCGCGATGATCTCGAGTCTACCCGAGGCTTCGAGAAGTGCATGCAGCTCAGAGATAAAACTCGCTCGGTCGCGCACGTGAGGATGAGTTGCGCGCTGCCAAGCTTGCTCGCCGACGACGAAGGTTGCGTTCGGGAAGAGCAGGCTCGAGGTGCCATCTGCGGACCACGGCGTCAACAGGCCGCCACAGTGGTCGAAGTGTAGATGCGACAAAAATACGACGTCGATGTCGGCGTCGCTTAGCCCCAAGTTCGCCAAGTTCGCCAGTAGGCGATGGTCTGATTCGACCACGCCGAAGCGAGACGCCATTTTGGGATCTAAATAAGCGCCGATGCCGGCCTCAAAGAGGATATTGCGGTGGTGCCCTTCAGCTCGCTCTTCGATCAGCATGGCCCGACACGCGAGCGAGACGCGGTTGAGGTCGTCGGGTTTCAACCACCGAGTCCACAACGCTCGCGGCGCGTTGCCAAACATCGCGCCGCCATCGAGCCGTTGACTGTTACCCAACACTGCGCTGAGCTTGCGTTCGATGGATGACATGGATGCCTCCGCTCACTGAGCTGGCAAGTGTAACTCGACGAACTCATAGATGTAGTTTCCGCTGCCTGTCGCGTCGCTGAACTCAGAAATATAGGGTGTCTTTTGCCCAGCTACGCCCGCGGGCACTGCACCGGGTGTGGGGCCTCCTGGCGCCACGGGACCTGTACTCCAACTGCTAACTGTACCGGCCGAACTGACAGGTAGCTTGCGCTTGTAGTTCGCAGCGACCCCCTTGACCAGCTTGACCGTGGGCCCGTCGAGCACAGCACCGTTGGCGTCTTTGAGGCTGAAGGTCTCGTCACCATTGATCGAAGGGAACACGTTTTTTCCATCGATGTAGGTGCTGTTGACGCCAATCTGAACCTGCCAAAATGCCTCGAATTTCGCTTGGTCGGCATTCCTGCCGACGACGAGGGTGCCGCCTGGGACCATTTTGGCGCCTGCAGGCAGCATGAAGGTCTTGGAACTGTTCTGTTGCACAATCTTCCAGCCGCCGACATCGATGGACAGGGCGGCGGGGTCAACCACATCGATCTTTACGTCTAGTTTGTTCGAGCCTGATTGGATGGTCAGGGTCGCTGAGCCTTTCGCTGCTCCGGAAGTCACAGGGACCAGGGCAACCAGACCATCTTCTGTCGCAGTCACCGTTGCGGGGGCTGTGACGAGATTTATGGAGTCAGAACTGACGGTGAGCACCATGCCCCCCACCGGGGCTGGGTGCAGTAGATTGACCGTAATTGTTGCGGCCGCTCCCAAAGGCATCACGACGGGACTCGGGTCGGCAGAGGCGAGCCCCGGGGTCGCGTCTTCACTGAGGACCACGAGGGTTGCCTTCGCAGATTTGCTGCCGCCTTTGACTTTGACGGTCAGTTCGGTGGTTCCGACCGCTTGGCCCGAGCACTCCACAGTCGCTTGACTCTGCCCAGCCTTGACGATGACCTCTTGTGCGGTCGATGCCACGAGAGGATCGGCGCTGCTCACGGTCAGCACGGTGTCTTGGGCGGGAGCGTGCGTCAGCACGACCTGCAAGGCCTCTCCGAGCGTTTTGCCTGATTTGCCCACGCGCTGCCAAGCTTTGTCCGCTGACAGGGTGCTGACCTCGGGCGGCCCGAGAGCGACGTCTTTGTTGTCTCGTGGCAAGAGTTTGATGGAGTCGTTGCGAAAAGACACAGGCCCCGTGAGAGAGGCAAAAACGGTCCCTTTAATGACCTGCGGGTAATCCAGGCCTTTATACAGGGCATCGTCGACGCGCAAACTGCCTGTGACGACGAATTCATTTTTGGCGTCTGCGGCGCCTGGGCCTGCACTTGGCGTGGGGTCGGTGACTGTGACGTCCGAGACGATCACGAGTAATCCTTCGTGCACAGAACTTCCTAAGTCCTGCTCAGCTAAGGCCGTGACCTGCGCCTGCGAAAGAGCCCTTGGTATGAGCGCTTCCGTTGAACCTGTATCCTGCCAGACGGCTCCTTTGATTTGGATTTGTCCGTAGAAGGTCGTCAGTGTCGCTCCAGTGATATCGACGATCGTCCCTACAGGGGGTTGATTGTCCGAACTTCCCGAGTAGACAAAGATTCCGCCGTGGTCGACCGCACCCCCGGCTTGCTGCAAAAAGTATCCGGTCTCTTCGAGCGCCGTGACCACAACCCCTGTCAACGCGACCCGTTGCTCTTGAAGTGTGGAATCGGTCTTGAGTGTTGGGATCGTCGCTAGGCATCCCGCACTGCCTGGATTCGCATATTCGGGACAGGCATCGCAGGCGTCGCCTTTGTTGTCTCCGTCGCTGTCTGCTTGATCGCTGTTGTTTTGGTCTGGGCAGTTGTCGGAGACGCTTGGGATTCCATCGCCATCGAGATCTGCGGGGTCCACGGGTGAGCACTCTGTGGTGTCGGCGTTGACCGGGCAGGGATCGCAGCTGTCGCCTTGTCCGTCCGCGTCGACGTCGGCCTGCTTGCCGCCGTCCATGGGGCGCACAGGGTTGAAGATCTTCGGGCAGTTGTCGGTCTCGTTGGCGATTCCGTCGCCGTCGATGTCTTTCGGGTCACTCTTTCCCGCGTACACTGATGAGCCGTTGACGATGTCCTCTGTGAGCGTTCTCGCTGGTACACATGAGGGCTCGTTTAGCGGCGTCTCACAGGCAAATAAGGGATAGTTGACGTTGCCTAGGTCGGCTTTGAGGGTCTCAAAGGTCTTGCCGATGTGTTTCTTGACGCACACGGCTTTGTCGCTGCCACAGACATCGCCGATGCCCTCGCAGCTTGAGTCGAGACTGGTTGCGAGTACTTCATCTCCAGCGAGAACCTCACCTCCTTTGAGAACCAACAGTGTATCTCCA
>PBTG01000021.1 GCA_002726535.1 Myxococcales bacterium
CATCTGCTCTTGCACCAGCTCATCGCTGACCAAATCGGTCAATCCGTCTGTACAGAGCAACAAAATGTCTCCGGCTATCAGCTCGATTTCAGCAAGCTCGGGCTGAACGGAGTCTTTGAGTCCCACCGCCCGGATGATGACGTTTTTTCCCTTGAAGTTACGCTCTTGCTCCTCGGTTAAATCACGCGTGCGCTTGTAGTGATTGAGCAGGCTGTGATCTTCAGTCAGTTGTTCAAGTGCACCGTCTCGCAGTCGATACAGCCTGCTGTCCCCGACATGGACGCAGGCGATCTTATTGCCTGAAGCGAGTAAGCCGACCACGGTGGTTCCCATACCTTTGTGACGTGGATTTCCGCGAGCAGCGTCAAAGACGGTGCGGTTGGCTAACTTGACGGCGTTATCGAGGATTTGCGCCTCGATACTTGCCGTCTCTGGTGCATGAAATGGCCAACGAAAGTCCGGCTGACGAATGTCGCTTTCGATAAAGGAAGCCATGGTCTCTGTAGCAAGTCGACTGGCCAACTCACCGGAAGCGTGACCGCCCATACCGTCACAAACAGCGAAAAAGCCGCAGCCTTCATCGATAATGAAGGCGTCTTCGTTGTTCTTGCGCTCGAGACCTACATCCGTTTGCCCGACGGCAATCAAGTGCACATCTACTGTTGTCGCCTCTGCTGTCATACGCTGACTCAGTCCTTGCCGTTGAGTAGGTTCATCCCGAATTTGGCCCAGCATATCATAGCTAGTTTCGGCCGAGGAGGGGCTTAATTATCGATTAATCCCAGTTTCGCTAGTTCGGTGTGAACTCGCGTTTTCGCGCTCTGACTCGCAGACAGTAGCGGCAACCGGACGGCAGGCCCCATAATCCCGAGAGCATGCATGGCGGCTTTGATTGGTTGCGGGTTGGCTTCACAAAATAATGCCTCGATGAGACTTCTGAGTCGCACTTGCCCCTCTGCAGCTGCTTGTACCTTACCAGCTTGAAAGTCGCGATACAGGGCAGCTGTTAGCGTTGGAGCGCAGTTGGAGACTACGGAGATCACTCCGCGACCGCCCACGCTGTACATGGGGACGCACAGCCCGTCATCACCGCTGAGTACGGCGAAGCGACCTTCCGTCAACTCAATGATTCTCTGAACTTGGTCCAGGTTGCCCGAGGCCTCTTTGACCGCGACTACGCGTTCATGACGAGACAGGGCCGCGGTGGTCTCGCCCGACATGTTGGCTACAGTACGTCCAGGCACGTTGTAGAGCACGACCGGCGCGCGGGTGGCGTCTAGCACTGCGTTGAAATGTGCTGTAATTCCGGCTTGAGTCGGCTTGTTGTAGTAGGGCACCACCACCAGAGATGCATCGACCCCAAGAGCTTCGGCCGCTCGCGTTGTTTCGATGGTTTGCGCTGTGTTGTTTGAGCCCGTACCGGCGATGACAGGCACGCGACCTCGCGCTGCCCGAATCGTCTCGCTGACTACAGTACGCCATTCATCGTGGCTCAGCGTGGCCGCTTCGCCTGTGGTGCCGCATGCGACCAATCCGTCCACGCCGCCCGCGATTTGTTGTTCGACCAATCGCTCTAGCGCCTCAATATCGAGGCTTCGGCCATCGTCTGCCTTCATCGGAGTAACGAGCGCGGTAAATGTGCCCTCAAAGTGTATTTCACTCATGGATGCTCCTGGTGATATGTCCGCCTGCACTGGCGACAAAGTGTCTCAGGGTTTGGGTGATCGCATGACGAGTCCCAGCGTGCCATTCGACCAATCCGCGACCGACGATTGCCGCGATTGCCTCGATCGTCAACCGTCGTCGGGACAAAGCCCACACAGCGGCTTCACGAATTCGGGCGCTGCGATGTTCGAGCGCTCCGTAAATGAGTTCACGCGCTTGCAGGTCCGTGGATTTAGCTAGGCTCAACAGGGCGCGCCGTTGATGAGCGACTGAACCCTCAGTAGCGGCCAAGAGCATCTTGACGGTCTGAACGTCCGCAGGTCGTGAGTTCAATGATCCTTTGGCTACGCCACAGGGTGTCGCCGCATCTGCCTGTGCGCTTTCGCTAAGGACGCTTACAGCACACAGCCCGAGGCTCGCCCACAGCACTAGCGCTGCACGACGATTCATTTTCGGCGTTTCCGTGATTTAGGTCGTCGCTTCATTTTGGATTTGGCGAGGATCTTGTCCAATGCGCGGTCGAGTGCCATGGACAGTGGCTGACCTTCTAATTCCCAAATCTGATCCAAAGTCTGCCTCAGCGCTTGCCCTTGCTTGGCGCTTAGATGACGGGACCGAATCTTGGCTTGTAAATGCGCACGTTGCTGACGAACGGCTGCCGCGCATCGTGCCATCCGAGTCAATGACATCGGTTTGTCGCTTCTGATGACCTTGGTTACGTCCGATTCATCACGATGCGTGCGCAGGATCGTCAGAGTTGCAGGATCTTTCATGGCGCGAAGGCCTGCGATAGCGACAATCTCTGCGATACGCGATTTCCCAGCCAAGGCCGCCGTTAGCATCGCTCGACTCTCACCATGCGGGAGTCGATTGACTCGAGTGGACACCAACTGATTGAGGTCGTGGTACACATTTCGTCGCTTTGGGGTCTCCGCAAAACGTCGCATCGCAGGTCTCGGACGCCCATAGGCATCGTCATCTTTTAACCCAGCCAATGTCGCTCGGAGCCCACGTAGGCCTCGATAGTGGATCAACAGGTCGGCTGCGAACCACCGATCCGCTGGATCTGGAGACTGGAGCAGGGCTTCGAGGTGATGGATTATGTGATCAAAACCCACTTCAAGGCCGTCATCGGTGCCTTTGCGCTGCGCCGCCATACGAGAGAACAGGGTGCGGATCGATTGCATCACTCGATCACCATCATCCGCAGCCGCAGGCAGGGCTCGGCCTAACCTGAGTCGCGCGTGTGTGTCGAGCAAAAGGATCGCCGAGTCGACATTAACGTGCTCTTCAATGCGAGTTAAGTCTTCAGCGGATGGAACCGCCTTTCGCTCTACAAATAATCGACGATACCCGCGCATCAGAGCTGACTTGGCGTGCGGTGTCCTCATCCCCGCCAAGCAGGCCGCCGCGGGTTCGCGCCACAGGTCTATGGAAACCAAGCTTTCCATGCCCTCGATGGCCATCGGCCCAAGGCGACACAAATCGTCTACTGGGATGCGATCAGGCAAGAACCTCTCTACATCTTTGACCGAACTCTTCGGACTCACTCCGGCGAAGATCCAATCTACCAAGGTCCGATTGATCCGGCCTCGCTCGGTCTCAGCGACTGGACTTGTGCCTGTTTGAGGCGCCAGCAATTGCAAGAGCCATCGCCTCGCTTCAGCTGTGTGTTTTGAGGTCTCGAGCCGGATGAGCAAGTGGTCACTGAGCTTGGTCGCCACGCTTTGCCAACGTGGGATCTTGTCGCTGATCACCGGGCCTAGTTTGCTGTGAACTCCACCCACTGAGGCGTCGAGTGCGTCAGCTCGGAACACATCATCTCGGTTGGCGTTCTGAACAAAACGAATCAACGCATCAGCGGTGATCTTGTGTTGACTCCAGGTCGCGAACAGCGTTTTGCGCTCATCGGCTGACATCTCTGCGTCTGCGGCGATCAAATGTCGATGGATTGAACCCTGTGGGTCGAGTTCAATCAGCCTGCTGCAACGGTTGTCTAGATGTGGACGAATCTTGCTGAGATTGCCGACGATGACGGTGATTGCCGATGGAGTCCCCATCCAGCGCTTCGCTGCGCCTTGGAGGTCTGCAGCCGTGCTGCCGCGCAGCTTATGAACCCATCTCTGAAGTCGATCGGCAGGTAAATCGTAGGCGTGCAGCGAGGCCAAGCTGGCCACGACACCACTAGAGGTGGCTTGAGCATTGGCAAATTGACCGATCATGTAGCTGATAGCGCTTTTGCGCTCGGATTGCGCTGGCGTCTTACTTTGCATCAGTCCAATTTGCTGACGGATTGCGTCCAGAGCCGCGGGAGTTTTGGTCGTCGCGACTGATGTCGACACAGACCAGTCTCCAGCCCATCGACGTCCATCGAAGCTCGAGTACACGCCGTAAGTCAGGCCTTTGCGTTCACGCAACTCGGTAAAGAGTCTGGAACTCGCGCTGCCTCCGAGGATTTGATTGGACAGTTGCAAGGTGGCCCAATCAGTTACGCCGCGTTTGGGGCCCGGGTTGCCGATCATGACGACGCTTTGTACCGCTTTGGGAGCATCGACGACGTAACAACCTGGCTTGACAGACTCTGGCGTGACCGCGCGTAGCGGCGACAATGGTTTGCGTCGGAACTCTTTGCCAAAGGTCTTCATCAGTGTTTTTTGCAACCCGGCCGAGGTGACGTCGCCCGCTGCGATAAAAACGCTGTTTGCCATTGCAATGAGTTGCTTTTGAGCTCGCCGTAGATGGCTCACGCGGATCTTGTTGAGCGACTCGATCGTCAGGCCGGCGGAGCCATAGGGGTGTTTCGCTCCATAAAGCAACTGATTGTAGACACGGCCGGCGATGGCTCGTGGACGGCTGAGCCAACTTACCAGGCGAGCTCGCTGTCTCGTGACGAGATTGTCAAAAGCTTTGCGACTGAACTGTGGCTCGAAGAGCGCTTCGCGTGCCAGCGCCATCAGTGCCGGGATTTGGGCTCGTAGTGCACGACCTGTGATAACGGTTGCATCCGCGGTCACGTAGACCTCAAGAGTGCCGCCGAGGGCTTGTAGCGCTGCATCAAAGCGGGAGCCTGGATGTCTTCGTGTGCCCTCGGTCATCAGATCTGCCATCAACGAACTGGTACCCGATGGCAAATTGCTGCGCACTTCGGCAGCACTCCCGCCTGGCATGACCCATCGAAAGTAGACGGCTTCGCTATCGTGACGCTCGACCACCCACATTTTCATTGGGCTCCGGGCCACACCACTGCGTGCCAGGATAAATTCGGTCGGTTTTGGGAATTCGCGAGCCTGAAATGGACTGACGGCAGGGCGTTGGCCCCACGCAATCGCTGGAGGTTTCGCCGGGCCTTGAACGGGTTGAGGTTTCGGAGGCGCTCCGCTGCAGCCGCCGACGAAGGCGAGCGCGCACACCACCGCGCAAGCGAGCAGGCCTGTATCCGCGGAAAAATACGGGCTCTGTGCGCGCGTCACGCTCTTTGCAGGTCGACTTTGTCGCTTCTGCCTCACCATCATTCCCCCTCGAACGCAATGGTTTTTTTCGCGTTCGCAGCGCGATTGTCACCTTTCAGAGGCCGGCTTACAAGTGGTTGCCCTTGACTGAAGCGCTGGTCGGGATTGGTCAGCTTGACCTCGGTGGCTTGCTCGCACTGCTGATGAGACGCAATCGCTCTGCAAAGACGTCTCGCCCCTTGCCGAAGTTCGCGAGTGTCCGTAGCATCCGTCGCCTCGCGCGTACGCCCGACCCGATTGCAACGACGCGAGCAGACCAGTCGTCTCAACTGCTCCAGGAGCTTAGTATGTCGAATCTATTGGCTACACACTCACGAACCCGATTGTGTGGTGAGTACAGCGCTGATCATATCGATGAGCAAGTCACCGTGTTCGGTTGGGTGCAGTCTTATCGAGACCATGGCGGTGTGATCTTCATCGACCTCAGGGACCGCTCCGGAATCGTTCAACTCCGCTTTGAGCCCTGGGTAGCACAGGGTGTTGCTCACAAGTTGGCTGACATGCTGCGTTCAGAGTGGGCCATCGGTGCTCGGGGAAAAGTGATCAGCCGTGGCGACAATATCAACCGGAAGATCCCGACCGGCGAAGTCGAGGTGCTCTGCGACGAGCTTGAGGTGTTCAGCGAGTCTCCGACGCCGCCCTTCGAGGTTAAAGATGATCTCGATACCGCCGAAGCCATCCGCCTGAAATATCGATTCCTCGATCTCCGTCGGGCTGCTTTGTCTCGCAATTTTCAGCTGAGGTCGGCTGTCTATCAACAGACGCGAAGCTACTTCGCCGACCATGGGTTCATCGAAATTGAGACGCCAATTTTGGCCAATGCGACGCCAGAGGGCGCGCGCGATTATCTCGTCCCAGCGAGGGTCAGCCCGGGGCGCTTTTACGCGTTGCCCCAGTCTCCGCAACAGTTCAAGCAGCTGTTGATGATGAGCGGCATGGATCGCTACATGCAGATCTGTCGCTGCTTTCGTGATGAAGACTTGCGCGCTGACCGACAACCAGAGTTCACCCAACTCGATCTCGAGTTGAGCTTTACCACTGTGGATCAAGTGCGCACGTTGCTCGATGGCTACGTCTCGGGCGTCTGGCGTGAGGTCTTAGGGTTCGAGGTGACGACGCCGATTCCGTCGATTACATACGACGAGGCCATGGACAAATACGGTATCGATCGTCCCGATCTTCGCTTCAGTCTCCCATTGACCGACCTGTCTGATCTGCTGCGTGAGACGGTTACCTTTCGCATCTTTCGCGGGGCACTCGACGCGGGCGGCATCGTCAAAGCGCTATATATTCCCGATGGCAAGGCCTTTTCCCGCAAGGATCTCGATAAAGTGCTTCCAGCGGAGGCAGCTATCTATGGCGCCAAAGGCGTGGCATGGGCGCGGGTTCAGCCGCAAGGAGCGTGGTCAGGTCCAGTCGCCAAGGGCGTCGATGACCAACTGCGGGCATCGCTCAACGAGGCCCTCGGCGCTCAAGAAGGGGGGCTCATTTTGTTCTCTGCGGATAAGCCGAGCGTGGTCAACGCCGCGTTGGCGCGGCTGCGTGTTGTGACTGCTGAGCGTCTCGGTCTGATTAAGCCCAACACGTGGTCATTCGTCTGGGTCACCGATTTTCCGATGTTTGAGTACGACGAAAACGACGAGCGATTTTACGCCATGCACCACCCCTTCACCAGCCCTCGCTGGGAGGATATGGACTTGCTTGATAGCGACCCCGGCGCTGCCAAGGCTCAGGCCTATGACTTGGTGGTCAACGGTATGGAATTGGGCGGAGGGTCCATCCGTATTCACCGCTCCGATGTGCAACAAAAAGTCTTCGAGACGCTCGGGTTGGCGCCCGAGGAGGTCGCTGAGAAGTTTGGCTTTTTCATCGAGGCGCTCCGCTACGGGACGCCGCCTCACGGCGGTATTGCCCTGGGGTTGGATCGCTTGCTGATGTTGCTTTGTGGAGCGGAGAGTTTGCGAGATGTAATCGCATTCCCGAAAACCCAGCGTGCAACGGACCTGTTGACGGGCGCGCCCAGCGATGTGGAGCCCTCACAGTTGACCGAGCTGTCGATTCGCAGCGCCGTCGACGACTGAGGACTTCTTAGCTCACCGTGATGACACCGGGCTCGTCGCTGTTGGTGATCTCGCCGATCGTCGCTGCCGTAGCCACGCCTTGTTCTGCGAGTGCGTGGAGCAAGGCGGCGTGGCTCTCCGGAGCGACTGCGATGAGTAACCCTCCCGACGTTTGTGCGTCGGCCAACAGCAACTGCATCGCTTCGCTAACCGAAGGCGAAAAGCGGCAATTGGGCGCTGCGAAGGCCAAGTTTCTCTTACTCCCACCGGGGCATGCTCCGGCTTGCACCAGTTCTAGGACTCGGTCGAGCAAGGGCAGTTTATGGCAGTGCAGGTGCGCGCCTAGGGCTTGACCGGATGCATCAGACGACGCGCGGAGCACATTCGCTAGGTGGCCCAAGAGCCCAAACCCAGTGACGTCAGTGACGGCGTGGACATTCGCTGTCAGCCCTCGTAGGGCTTGCGCTGACCTGCGATTGAGAGTCGTCATGCTGTCGATGGCGGGTTGAAGATCGGCCGCGGAGATGTGCCCGCGTTTTTTCGCGGTGGTGTAAATACCTGTGCCGAGGGCTTTGGTTAACACCAGACGATCGCCGACCTGAGCGCCTGTGTTCGTTAGCATGTCGCTGAGCTGCACAGTAGCCGTGACAAAAAGCCCAAACTTTGGCTCTTTGTCGACGATGCTGTGCCCGCCGCTGATGACAATGCCGGCTTGCTCACAAACGGCGCTAGCACCGCGCAAGACCTCTGCTAAGGCCTGTGGTCCCACGCTGTCCATTGGCCAGGCCACGAATGATAGCGCCGACAGTGGATCTGCGCCCATGGCGTATACATCTGATAAGGCGTTGGCCGCGGCGATTCGGCCATAATCAAAGGGATCATCGACAATCGGGGTAAAGATATCGACCGTCTGCACCAATCCAAGATCATCGCTTAGCCTGATGACCGCTGCGTCATCGCCGGTCTCCAGGCCCACAAGTACCCGAGGATCAGTTCCCACGGGCAAGTGTGCCAGCGCTGCCATCAGGTCGACCTGGGCGATTTTAGCTGCGCAACCAGCGGTCGCTGCCAAAGAGGTTAAAGGGATAGTAGGGCCGGCACGATCAGTCATGAGATGCTCCAGAGATCGAAAAGCTGCCTCAGCAGACCGCCAGATGTCTACACTCGTTGCCAGATGAATGATCCCATCTACAGACTCGTTTCGTACCTGAGAGCCTGATATTGTGTAGTAGATCACTCATGGCAGGAGGATGACGATGAATGCAATGGTTCGTACAGCGACCGTGGCGTGCGCGCTTGCGATGACCTTGACGGCTCCCCAGGCGTGGGCTGATGCGGATGACAGTGAGTTGGGGTTCGGGTTGATTCCGGTGGTGGAGCACGGCAAAGCGCGCCCAGGCATCGTGCTCAATCCCTCCGTAAAACTGAGAGGCGTCGTCGTCAAAGTTCGCTCGTCTCGAGGCAAACGCTTTACCCTACGAGGCGGAACGATCCGCGCTGGGCAGAGTAAGAGACTACTCATCAAACAGCCCAAGGGCATCGAAGAGTACAGTTGCGAGATCACCGGCAAGGCTCGTGGCAAGCGATTTGGTCCGCACACCTTCACCTTTGAACTCAAGGTTGGCAGCGCCCCTCGAATTGCGATTCGTGCGCAAGATGTCGATTTCGCCAAACGTGTTGTGAAGATCCGGGTGACAGAGCCCAAAGGAAAACTGGTCCTCAAGG
>PBTG01000149.1 GCA_002726535.1 Myxococcales bacterium
GATGTCGCAGAGCACGCAACGGCGACCGCCGATCGAGGCCTGTGGCTCATGACTCAATGTGCGGGAACGCTATGGATTGAGGATGTCCGTGTGTGGGCCTTTAACAAAACGCGCTCGGCGAAATGGTTCAGGGTGCCTGCTAGGGCTCGCGTACGACTGGCGCTGCACATCGATCACCCGAGAGCCAAGATTGGATTGGCCTGGACTAAGCATGGACAACCGGCTGTCCCGGCTGACCGCTTGATGCGTCAAGTGCAATCGATTGTATTGGCTCGAGAACCCCCTGTCGGTTGGCGAGGCCCTTTACCTGAGGTCTTAGCGCTCGCCATCGGGGCTCCCCTAACATCGAGTAAACTCGAAAAGATTTTGCGATTCATGCCTCATCATCTGGATGCACGGATTGCCCGGGCCGCACTGGCCCGGCGACAAGGTCAAATCAATTACGCCAAACAATTGATGGCCAAGTTGCACGCTCGACGGACTCAAGACCCCAGCTTAAAGAGTCGAATAGACCTGGGCTTGGAACTTGCTGAACAACACCAACTCGATGGGTTAGGCGACCTGGCAGCGACCCGTGCCTCAGAGCTTTTCGAAGCCCAAAATACGAGCGATTGTCGCCTATGGAATCGCCTCGCTCAGGTGGCCTTAGAGAATCAAGACCGCCCCCTTGCGAGGCGCCTGCTTACTGCCGGTAGATGCTCGAAAAAGACACCTCTGGTGTGGGTCGATATGATGGTTATCGCAGGGGTTTCTCCTTGGAAAAGGTTGCGTCAGCTCAGAGAAAATAAGCGGTGGCGTAAACTCGCTGATCGCAAAGCCCGTCAGTTGAGCAAGCACGATCCCGATCGCGCACCTTGGGCTTGGCGAGGCGCCCCGATAACAACCCGTCTGAAGATCGCAGCCCAAAGGACCATGAGCCGTTCTGTTCAATCGGCGCAAAGTACGTGGACGACCCTGTTGACCGCAAGCAAGGTGGCCATGCACCTACGCAGAAAGGCATGGATAATGGGAGCTACGCCACCATGGGCGGGTCTTGAAATCGACGGCAGTCGCTGGGTTGGACAACACCGCAAAAGTGAGCGTTCGAGCAGTGCTGTCACCTGGTTGCTCGATCACGAGATCGTCGTTGGCTTACCTAAAGGTGGCTTGATCCGTCGGGTTCATCAGATCGTCCAGGTTCATACCGCGGCGGCGGCGGAGGCGGTGGGGGAACTTGCGGTTCCTCCGAACGCTGAACTGGTCCTCGCGCGAACTTGGACTGTCGATGGCAGAGAGGTGGCTCCCGCCGAGACGCCTGACAAAACCACCCTGTCTTTGCGAGAGGTGATGCCCGGCGCTGTGGTCGAATATGTCCAAGTACAATTTATGAATCCAACGGATTCGGTAACCGGGGCAACCCGAGCGCCACCATTCTTGTTGAGATCTCGAGATGGTCCGACACTTCAGAGTCGATTTGAGGTCTTAGATACTCCTCATTGTGCTGTCTTGGCTCAAGCCAGTCCAAACGCTCCAGCACCGCAAAGGGTTGCCCACGGTCAATGGAGACTTCGGACTTGGACGATGAAAGAGGCGCCGTCGTTCAGATTGGAGGGAGACACGCCCAGACCCGCCTGGCAACTGCCAGCGGTCCAAGCGTCCACCTATGCCAGCAAAGCCAGTGTTCAAGGACCTTGGAACGAATTGCTCGCTCGCTATCGACGACAGTCCACGCCCTCCTTAACCCCTTGGATCCTTCGCGCGAAACAAGCTCATGTGAAGCCTAATCGATGGCGCGAACTTCTACATTCATTGTTTGCAAGCGTCGGCCATCAGCGACCAAGCAGCGCACCTCAAGATCCCGCGCTAGCGATTCAAAGAGGCCGGGGAGATCGCGCCAGTCTGATTTGGCTCCTGGCCAAAGAGGCTTCTGTCCAAGCTTGCCTGGTCCGAGCAGTACCATGGCACCGTCAAATGACATCCAATCGACATCAATGGTCAGGCTATGACCACAACGACTACGCGTTATCTGCGGTCGCTCTGAAGCTCGGTTCTCTAGGTAACCAACGTTGGTATTGGGTGGATGTAAATGCAGGTCTATTCGACGGCCTGCGGCCTACGTTAAGGGCGAGACCCGCCCTAGCGCTTGGCTGTGAACAAGGAAATTCTTGGCGCACGACGCCAACCTTGAACTCTGAAACCACTGATTCGCGGCAAGTCCAAGTTGACCTCACCTGGGGACTTGACGGCTCCTATCGAGCGACCGTCACGGACCGCATTTCCGGCGCTCTCGTCGCTGCAGTGCGGCGGATGCGAAAGCGCAATCCTAAAACTCTATTGAGACAGCTGTCCTCGTTAATGTTTCCTCTGGTCAAAGCCCGCTGGAGTCCCGACAGCACCACGCTCGATGAGTCCAATGCGTTGGTCTTACGCTACAGCGTGCAGGCTCCAGCGGATCGAAGACGCCAAAATAGAATTCACCTTGGACTCACTCCCTATCGGTTGGGTAGGCGCTATGGCCGTTCTGCGTCTCGGCAGATGCGGTTGTTGGTTAGCCATGACGTCAATCTACAATTGAACATGACCGTCACCACACCGAAAGGTACTCTGCGAGCCCAAACCCACAAGATCCCGCAGCACAGGTTGCTCAAGATGAAACAACACATTGCAGGTCAAGACTCCTCTAAGCTTGTCATCGAGCATCGATTCAACGTGCAAAGTGGTCTCGTGGAGGCCGTGGACTATCCCGGATTTGCATATGCAGCACGCTCCGCAGATCGCGCCGAAATCCTCGGCGTAGAGCGAGAGGTGCTGCCCCGAAAGCGCCCAAGCCGGTAAGCCATCATGAAACACGTCCCAGAGTCCCGGCGGCCATCTGTCCGAGTCATGACGACGAGAGCCGCGCTATTGAGCTTGAGCCTCTGTGGATGGATGAGCTGCTTTTGCAGCTGTTCCGATGACGTCACCGATACGCAGACCCTGAGCGCTTGTCCGCCAGCTGTAAAAGAACACTCCTTTGCCATCGACGGTATCTGGAGGCTCAAGTCAGTCGCAACAACGGGACAGTGCCCTGCAGAACTCCAGCTTCAAGCACCGATGCAAGATGGCGACTTTCGCTTCGCACAAATGCAAGGCGCCCTGCAAATCGAGCCCATGGGTTCGAGTAGCCCTGCGATCTCCATGAGTCTCGTACAAGGAGGTTATTGTCACAGACGACAATTTGGCCACCTGAGTTGTGAGCTCGGTGGCTCGGCAATCCTTTCGGTGAGTGCAATCAAGGACTCTACGATGTCGTTTGAATACCAACTTACTTACGAAAGAAATGACCACCCGCTATGCCCGGCAGATCAACTACCCCTGTCCTGCACGGTGACGTACAGCTACCTAGCAATGCGACTCACTCGCTAAACTCCGCTCAATGACGGTTTGTGCTCTCGAAGATCTTATCGGCGTTGTCAGCGACAAAACCTGAGAAAAGTTCGCCAGAGGGCAGATGATGACGCTGGGCAAATTCCACGTAACATCCGGGCGCACTGACACGCTGGTCATCAAGTTCGACTTCGACCGCAGCCGCAAGAGTGCTCGATTGCTCAAGACAAATATCTACAGATCCTTTGACTTGGCCACCGCTGTCGTTGAGCGCAAAGCCCATCTCTTGCAACCAAGTGTTGAGACCTCGGATGTCTTTGAAGGAACTCAGCGAGCGAACATCCACTGTAAAGTGATTCGCTCGTAGACCAAACAAAGCCAACCAGCCAGCGTACTCGCTGAGGTCCGCGAGTTGGCGCCAAGTCTGTGCGTCGCATCCCCAGCGTCGACCGGCCCACAGGCAACTTGGCTCATCGACGAATCCATCGGGCAACTGCGACATGAGGCCAGCGATGGCATCTTGCGCTATTTTCGGCTGTTTTTGAGTCACAAGCTCGCTGATAAACACTCGCGGTAAGTCTGGATCGGGATGTTCC
The DNA here is from genome assembly GCA_002726535.1 of Myxococcales bacterium. Lineage (GTDB taxonomy): Bacteria > Myxococcota_A > UBA9042 > UBA9042 > UBA9042 > UBA9042. The sequence continues at coordinate 3,942 of PBTG01000149.1, forward strand.
CAATGGCGTGCTCGCAGACCTTTGACCTCAAAAATGTAGTCGCCGCGGGGCTCATAGCCCCAACTCTCCCAGATTTTTCCCAGCTTGAGCATGCCGATGTCTTTGTCAGGACTGACCGCCATATCAAATGTCCGTAGGGCAATGTGGTCGTTTAAGAAAGACTCTCCAAGATCGGTCAAAGCGCTGACGACCTGACCAATCTGTGGATTCATTTGCACATAATCACGCCACAGCTGGTCGAGGGCAGCACGCGCTGGTGTCGAGTCGCCATACAGAGATTTCATCACCGATGTCATGAGTTGTTTTCTCCTGACCAAAACGAGCGGGCTATCGCGATGATCATCAATCCGTCGTTAGAACAGAGGCTCGCCGCGAAGGAGGAAGATCTCCGACTCGGACTCGGCCACCGACCTCAATCTGCAGCGCTTGTGCAGCCTGTTGGCTGAGCACCACACCCTCGTCGTTTTCCAATGCCGTGGTCATTGCGATTCGATACTTACTCAGCGGCTCACGTCGGCGATTGCTCACCATCTTATTGAGTCCTGCAACCTCATTTTCAATGGCAACTACGGTTTGAATCCGACTCCGTTGAACGGTGCGCAGCGACTCCACGCGAGCCCGGACAATCGGGCCCGCCTCGAATGGATCGAGCCAAGGGGTCAGGGTGAAGCCTTCATCCTTTAAAATGTCCATCGCTGGCGCCGTACTTGGATGGATCGCACCGATCACGCGCTGAGCCTCAGGCGGCAACATCGCCACAAAGACCGGTTGACGTGGCAACAAGTGATAGACAAACCCCTCGACGGTGTGGGTGTGCAAATCGGCCTCTGGCAGCGACATCGAGAAAAAATGTTGCCCCAATGCATCCCAAAAGGGAGAGCCTCCGGCTTCATCGAGCCACCCTCGGAGTTCAGCAATAATCTCCGGCTCAAACCGAAGTGGATGATCCGCCAAAAATATCATCCGAGAGAGACTCAAAAAACGACCAACACCTCTTCCGCGAACGCTGGGATCGAGAAGCAAGCTTCCCAACATCGCTGGGCCTCGTTTTTTTTCAACAACCTTCAGCACCCGTAAGGTGCGAGGCATTTCGATCTGCGCACCGATATCAATGGTATCGAGTTCATAGGCGAAATAGGGGACCTCTCCACCGACTTGGCCATAACATCCGCAGCACCCTGCGAGTCCCCCCCGGTCACTGTCTTCGAGCACGAAAAGATAGCTCGATTTGCTCCGAGTCAGAGGACGGTCTCCCATTGATGCCACCGACCGATCGACTCGATGGGCGAGCAACTGCCGGTCTTTGGGCAAACTGGTGAGCCCATAGTCAGCACTTCCCACAAGGGTAACGAGAGCATCTAGATCATCGTGTTTGATCGGGCGCAACGTGAGCACAGCTTCCCCCCTGATTGACTCACAATCTTGGCCGAGAGTACGGACAACGGCGAAGAATGGAACCCCTAAAATTCATCTTCCTTAGGCAATCATCATCGACAACCCCAGTGTCAGTCGGGACGCCAACGCCGACGACGCTTCGACTCGCTCTTTTGTTTTTTACTGCGGAGCCGTCGTTCGACTGCTCCTCGACCAGGTCGCGTTGCCCGACGACGCTTCGGTGCCTTCCAACAACGCTCAATCCAAGCGGCTAGCTTCGCTCTGGCCTCGGCCAAGTTGCGTCGTTGAGAGCGATATTGCTGACAAGTCAGGACGATGACGTCAGCTCCCTCAAACCAGCGTGGGCTGTCGGCTCGCATACGCACAACAACGGGCTCCGGCAAGCCAGCCGCACCAAGCTCACACCGCAAGACCACTCGCGTCTGTACTCGATTGACGTTCTGACCGCCAGGGCCTTCGGAGGTGGTCGCCGTCCACGACAAGGCTGATGCTGGGATTGAGCGGCCATGGACGATTGGAAGGTCTTGCATTGCACTGCACCTGTGGCGTTCTTATCGACGTGCGGGTCGCCCAACCACTGCTAGAGACGCCTTTGATGATGAGAGTAAACGCCTCGAGACTTGCCGTCGACCGACTCTTTGGCCTTGCCCACGGCGCTGATGATCCGCACAGTGCTACTCATGAGGCGATGGGCTGTGATCTGTATGTGTCTGTGGGTCGTGCTCGACTTGAGCTCGGCCGAGGCTGAGAGTCAAACAGTCCCCTGTAGGCGGCTCAAAGCATCCGAGACTGTCCGCCTTGATTGGCACCGGATCCCTGTAAGCCGAGCGAGTCAATTGCTGAGCTGCTGGACAGGGCGTAACCTCATCGTTCACCCCAAAGCGGCCCAGATCACCTTAGAGTCCATCGGGCCAAACCCCGTCAAAAAACGCGACCTCTGGCGTACTTTTCAAGCTGCTCTGTCTAGCGTTGGACTGTATATTAACCGCCGCTCTGGGTATTGGATCATTAGCCAAAATCAGCAAGAGAGTGTCACCGTTCTAAGAGTCCACACAGTCCGCGCCGACGTGATTGCCCCCCTGATTCGCCGAGTCTCGGGGCTCGATGTGAGCGGCGACCGGTCGAGCAACCGCCTCTGGGTTCGTGGTTCGAGAGTTGAGGTGCGATTGGCACGACGTTGGTTGGCTCGCTTGGATGTACAGGGCCATAAGGTCTACTTGGTGGCCGTCCGAAGACGTCCTGCTGCGCAATTCGTCTCCTTGCTGAACCAGATCTTCGATTTTCAAGCCCTCCATGGCGTCGTTGTAGCCCTGAGTCGAACTCGGCAACTCTTGGTCCGAATGCCAGCCAGTCGTTGGCCTCAAGTGTACGCAGCGATCGTTCGGCTCGACCGTTGAGCGAGCACTCCTTGACTGAGATGACTTGTGTGCTTGTTTAATGTCAGTGGGCACGACGACAAGGCTCTTGCTGCCCTGGAATATGCATCCGTAATTTGAATCGTTTAGGAGCTTTATGCAAACGCGGCTACGGCAGCCCTTACCACCTGGTCCACTCGATATCATCGGCGATGTCCATGGAGAGCTTGGCGCGCTGAAGCGATTGTTGAGCAAGCTCGGCGTCGATTGGATCAACATGAGCGTCGAACGTCCGCTGGTATTTGTGGGCGACCTGATCGACCGAGGCCCAGATAGCCCTGGAGTGGTCGCGCTGGTCCGCTCGTTGCGAGACGCGGGACTTGCGTGGTGCGTCGCGGGAAATCACGAGCTCAATCTGCTCGCTCATGAGCTCAAACAAGGCAATGGATGGGCCAGAGACCAGATGCCTGAGCGATTTCGATTGCCCTTTGAGGGGCGCATGATCGAGGGCATTTTCGATAGCGTCGCAGCGAGTAACGAGCAACGCACAGAGATTCTCGAGTTTATCAGTGATTTACCTGTGGTTCTCGAGCGCGAAGACCTGCGGGTTGTCCATGCCTGCTGGTGGTCAGATGCCGTGGCCGCATTGCCTGAATACGGGGAAATCTCCGAGCTATCGGAGCGTATACAGCGACAGATCGACGGTGAACTCACTTCGCAAGGGTGGATTGAAAAACGCGAAAAAGAGTTGAGCGCTTGCGCCCGACTCAAAGACCCCGATGCACCGCCCCAAACACCTCCACATGCCCATGTACATGTCACAGAACGCAGACAGCGACTCAACCCAATCCGAGCGCTCACCAGTGGGCTTGAGCGTCCCTTGATGGAGCATGAACAAGCTGATTTTAAAGGCGGTAAATGGCGTTACTTGCGACGCCTAGCTTGGTGGGAACACTATGAACAGAATCCAGCTGTCGTTGTCGGGCACTACTGGCGAAGTCGATCGGCTGTCCAAGATGACAATTGGGCTACTGAGCGACCCACCGATTGGGCCGGTCCACGAGGCAATGTATTTTGCCTCGACTACAGCGTAGGGCTTCGTTTCGCGGAACGCAGCGTTGGTCGAAGTGAGTTTCGAGGCGGACTTGCAGCGATGCGGTGGCCTGAAAGGCTGCTGGTCTTTGATGATCGAGAGGGATTCATCGAAACCACTCGGTGGGCTGGGTGTTGATGGAGACAATCTCTACCAGGGCGCATGCACCGCGGCGAGTGCATCGAGGTCAAAACCAGCGCTCGTTCCCTGGCAACTTTGGGTCGCTAAATCCCGAATACGGACGAAGTTCACCTTGGTGAGAGCCAGCTCTTGAAGGTCAAAGCCATCTCCGCCCGCGGAGGCTGGATCGGTCGCAGCAGCCCAGTCAAAGCCGTCAGCGAGTACCGGCTCGACTCCGGCACAGCCGACGGGCTTCGCGCCATCTGCCACGCAAGGCCACGTCTTCCATTGTTGACCATCAACGCTGACGGAAACCTCAGCCAACTCGAGCCAGCTTGAAAAAGGGTTCTCAAAGACCAAAAGATCGACCCCTGGACCATCGATAATGCCCGGCTCATCGAATCGCAACACAATCTCGCCACCACAGCCTAAAGACAGCACATCGAGAGAGCCTGCGTTTGCACCCGCTCCTGCGGGTGGACCAAGGATCACCTCAGGCAGCGATTGTTCGCCAAAGCCCGCAGAGGTCCCCGGCGAAAAAGACACCATTTCATCTGCGAAAGGGTCACTCAAGTCTGCGCTGAGCTCCGAGCAGCCGAGATTGCCAACACCTAGAGCATACAACCCTGCCATCAAAGCCCATCCACTCAAAGAGCTGCTTGGCTTTGGATTTTTGTATTGAAGTGTCGTTGTTATTGGCATTCGATGTCCTCACTTCGAATTGCAATCGCGTGAACGCAGCGAAGCACATAGGGCCCACAGAGAGACCCTGTCCTCAATATGACCTTAAGAGTGAAAAAATACACGGCTCGTTGTCGATAGCCAGAGCGGATTTTTTTGATTTGTCATGAAACGAAACGAAAGCATGCAGTCCAAATCGATAGAAATTGACTCTTTATGACGCTTGCCGACAACACGAGCGGTCGCTACGCTGCTCAAACACAGCGCATGTAACGCGAAATGCTTCCAATCCTGGGGACACCATGAGCAATCGATTTTTGAGCTTCCTTGTTGGTCTCTTCGTCGCCGTCGGCTGTGGCGCGGTTGCCGAGGAAGAACCCTCTACTGAGCAAGACGTAAGTATAGTCTCGGACGCCGCAACAGCAATGGATGCCCCAAGCGCCAAAGACACATCGTCCACCGAACAAGACGCAACGGCCCAAGACGGCTCCGAAGATGTAAAAGAGACCTGTGCGGATGACGACTCGAGCTGTGATGGCGTCGATGATGACTGCGACGGGCAAACCGATGAAGACGCGGCATCAGGTGATTGCGACGATGGCAACCCTTGTACTACCAACGGCTGCGTCGACAGCACATGTCAGACAGCGAATAAAGACGGTAGTTGTGACGACGGCAATGCGTGCACGGAGGGGGATAGTTGCGCTGGTGGCCTGTGCGCGGGCACAGCCAAGGATTGCTCGGACGACAACGCGTGCACCAAAGATCAATGCAATCCATCGACCGGCGATTGTGGCTACGCCATCGATGACGGGGCTGGCTGTGATGATGGGGACCCATGCACGGATTCTGACGTCTGCAAAGGCGCCAATTGCAGCGGCGGTGTTGCAAAGCTCTGTCCAGCCGGTGCCGTCTGCACCATCGGAGTTTGTGACTCGTCGACCGGCGCGTGCTCTACGGCGACTGCACCTGACGGTCAGGCCTGTGACGACGGCGACCCTTGTTCCGTAGACGACGGCTGCGCCGCTGGTAAATGCCAGGTTGGAGGCCCAAAGCCCTGTCCGGCCGACAAACCCTGTGAGGTGAGTTCTTGTGACCCGAGCACGGGTCAATGCGTCAGTGCGTCCGTAGCGAACGGCAAAGCCTGCGATGACGGCAACCCTTGTACTCAAAGTGAGGCCTGTATCGCCGGGCTCTGCAAAGGCACGCCCATCGCCTGTGACGATCTAAACCCATGTACCACGGACGCCTGTGACATTGCTGTGGGGTGCACAGCGACCGACAACACCAACCCCTGTGACGACAAAGACCCTTGCACCGTCAATGACATCTGTGCGGCTGGTACATGCTTACCAGGGAGCGCGAAGTCCTGTGACGACAACAATCCCTGCACGACGGACGCCTGTGACCAGGTTCTGGGAACATGCAAGCAAACCCCAGGTGCAGGAGGCCCCTGCAATGACGGCGACTACTGCACGCTGCAGGACAAATGTAATGAAAAGGGAGGATGCGGAGCGGGTAAAGCCAAAAATTGCGATGACGGCAAACCTTGCACCATCGATTGGTGTGATCCAGCGAATGGCAAATGTACTTCGAAGCAAGCGGGCCAAGGAGTCGGTTGCGATGACGGCAGCTTTTGCACCATCGGTGACAAGTGCGACGCACTCGGGTTTTGCCAACCCGGTCAAAAAGTGTCCTGCGTCGATAACAATCCGTGCACGGTCGACACCTGCGTGGCCCAGACCGGACAGTGTGCCTTCCAGAGTTTTCCGGACGGAGCCATGTGCGATGACGGTGACGCCTGTTCCTCCAAAGACAGTTGTAAGACGGGTACATGTGCCGGAATCGCTACCAATTGCGACGACGCGAATGCTTGCACCACCGACTTCTGTGAACAGAAAACTGGAAAATGTAAGAACTCCCCAACGACTGCGGCGTGCGATGACAGCAACGCTTGCAGCCTCGGTGAAGATTGCTCGTCTGGCGCCTGCAAGGCGCCGGTCTCAGGGAGCAGCCGACCGGGCTTTGGTACCGGCAACGCAGGCTTTACCGACGGCGATGTGTCCAAAGCACGTGTCTCCACTCCAGGCGGCCTGGACCACGCCAGTGATGGCAGGGTATTTCTCGCCGATCGCAACAACCATCGCATTCGCCTGTTCAAGCTCGATGCAACAGGCGGGCAGCTTACGACCTTCGCCGGCTCTGGCAGCGCAGCTTGGCTCGATGGACCGGCCAAGTCGGCACGATTCAACTATCCCGCCGCTGTAGCTTGGCATGAGGGCACCCAGACCCTGTACGTAGCCGACCGCAACAACCACCGCATTCGCAAGATCAAGGCTGCGAAGGTGACGACCTTGGCTGGTAGCAGTCTGGGAAGCGTCGACGGCAGCGCAACGAAGGCAAAGTTCAACTACCCAGAGGGGATCGATGTAACGGTGGGCAACGTGGTGTACGTCTCTGATACCAACAACCACAAGATCCGCCGTATCACTGCAGATGGTCAGGTGGTGACCTTCGCTGGAACAGGGACGGGCGGCTTTGCCGACGGCACCTCGAAGGTGGCGCGATTTAACTACCCAAGGGGTCTGATCATCCTCGCAGACGGCTCCCTGATCGTCGCAGATGCGAGCAATCACCGAGTCCGGAAAGTCAACAGCGCTGGCTTGGTGACTACCTTGGCCGGGACGGGCAGCGCTAGCTTCCTCAATGGAGCTGTCAAAACAGCTCGCTTCAGCTCGCCCTTTGACGTAGCGACCGGTCCTGCAGGCGCCATTTTCGTGGCCGACAATGGCAACCGTCGAATTCGCAAAATCTTCGCGGGTCAGGTCACAACCTATTCTGGTAGTGGTTCGAGCGGCTCAGTCAATGGCGCCCCCGCGGCTTCGACCTTCACCTCTCCGCAGCGCATCAGCACAGACGTTGCGGGCCAGGTCTGGGTGACGGATGTCGGCGCGCACCGGATTCGTATTTTGGGCATTGATGCTGCCTCTTGTGATGATGCAAACCCCTGCACGAAAGACTCTTGCTCGGCGAAAACTGGCTGCAAGTTCAGCGCTTTGAAAAAAGGTTCGAAGTGCTCCGATGGCAGCTTGTGCACCTCAGGGGATGCTTGTTCCGAGACAGGCCAATGCCTGGGTAAAACCAAGGTGTGCGCAGACAACAACCCCTGCACCATCGACTCTTGTGACTCGATGACCGGCAAGTGCGCATACACCGCTACAGAAGATCTTTGTGATGACGGCGATCAATGCACCGTCGGTGAAAATTGCTCCTCAGGGACTTGCGCGGTACCGGAGTCGGTCAACACGTGGGTCGGCAGCGGCTCCGCTGGCTACACCAATGGCAAAGCAACGACTGGCCGTGTGAACTACCCGCGAGGGCTGGCAAAGTCCAAAGCTGGAATCATCTATCTCGCCGACCGCAACAACCACCGCATTCGCAAAATCAGCAAAGACGGGTCGATCAGCCTGCTCGCTGGTAGTGGGTTGAGCGGCAACACCAACGGCAACACCACCTCCGCACGATTTTATTACCCGAGCGACGTCGCCGTCAGCGTCGATGACTCAACTATCTACGTGGCTGATCGATACAACCATCGCATCCGAAAAATCAGCGGGAACAACGTCACCACCCTGGCTGGATCGACCACCGGGTTCACCAATGGCCAAGGCACGGCGGCAAAATTTTATTACCCAGAGGGGATCGCCACAGACCCAACCAATGACACATTGGTGATCGCAGATAGCTACAACAACCGAATCCGCCGAGTGACAGCTGCTGGAGTCGTCACAACCATCGCTGGCTCCGGATCTGCTAGCTACAAAGAGGGCAAAGGCACTGGGGCCAATTTCTACCGCCCCCACGGGGTTGCGGTTTCCCCCAGTGGCATCATCTACGTGGCTGACACCTACAACCATCGGATCCGCCAAATCAAACCAGACGGCACCACCGAACTCCTAGTGGGATCCACCAGCGGCTTCGCCAACGGAAACGGTTTCCTAGCTCGTGTGAATTACCCGATGGACTTGTCGATACGAAGCGACGGCAAGGTCCTCGTCGCTGATCGAAGCAATCACCGCATTCGAATGCTCGACCCCGTAACGAAGAGCCTGACCACGTTGAGCGGTAGCAGTGCAGGTTTTGTCGAAGGAGCATCAAACAAAGCACGCTTTAATAATCCACACAGCGTGTTGGCCTTGCCCAAAGCGGCAGACGGTACGTGGCCCTACTTGGTCAGTGATTACAACAATCATCGGATCCGCCGAAGCGGCAAAGGGCTTCCGAAAAACTGTGACGACGGCAACGTCTGCACGACAGACTCGTGCGACTCCAAGATGGGCTGTCAATACAAGCCCGTGGTGAACTGCTGCGATCCAGTCAAGACTTTCTTGAAGCTGGACTCGGTGGCCGACGGCAGCGGCTGGACCTTCGCGACGTGTAAATTTGGCAGTTCGTACACCACACCATCGGGCTGCACGACCTACACACCGAGCTCGGCGACCAAAGGTTGGCAAATCTGGAACGCCGCTGCGTACACCAAGTCCAAACCAGGGGCGCTGTACTACGGCAACATCGCGACCCAAAACTTCGGTTGGGGCGCCTCTGCTGGGTATGCATTGAGCCAGAAGATCCCGGTGCCAGCTGGCAGCGCAAAGCTCGAATTTTCCATCTACAACAACACGGAAAGTGGCACATCTTATGACCGCACCTACGTGTTTCTCTTTGTCGATGGCGTGAAAAAAGGCGGCGCGATCTACACCAAATCTTCTGCGAACACGTGGCAAACCAAGACCGTCGACGTCTCGGCCCACTCTGGCAAACAGGTCCAGCTGCAATTTTACTTCAACACGGTCGACAGCATCTCCAATACGGGCAAAGGCGTGTTCGTCGACAACATCAAACTCATCGGGACCTGCCCGAAAAAATAAGCGATCACATGACCCGCTTCTCTTTACGCAGAATCTGTGCGGCGATCGCTTGCTGCGCCCTGATCGGGTGTGCACGCAAACCGAGCCCATCGGCCCATCGAAAGAACTCGAATACCGCCGGCGCACCAAGCGTCAAGAGCGCCGATCTAAGTCCCTCTACGAGCGCCCCCTCTATCGCCAAGGTCAAAACTGCTCCCCCTAACACTCC
>PBTG01000150.1 GCA_002726535.1 Myxococcales bacterium
CCGCCCGCCTCCGCGCCCGCCTCCGACTACACAATGCTCATGCAGACCGAGGACGGGTCGCGCACCGCCGAACGGGGCATCGTCGGGGCCCGCACCGCGCTCGACGCCGTGCGGCTGGGCCGACGCGTGCTCCGCGACTCCCACTCCTACGCCGTCGGCGTGGTGCGGTATCGGGGGGAGCCGTTGTGCGGGTGGCCGGTGGTGCACGCGTAACACGATGCCGAATCGTGAACATTATCACCCTTACATACAAAGGCCTCGATGTCGATTCTCGTGACCGGTGGGACGCGGGGCATTGGTCGTGAAATCTGCCGCATTCTGCCGAATGCTCGAGGCATCGGGAGTGCCGAGTGCGACCTCGCATCGCTTCGGGACATTGACGCGTACGTACCGCCGCGCAACGTGCAAACGCTCGTGCTCTGCGCGGGCGTGATGGGCATCACGCACTTCTTGGAAGATCAGAAGACCGAGGACGGCTTCGACCGATGTTGGCAGATCAACTTCCTTTCGCAAGCGCGCCTGTTGCTCCGCATGCCCTGGGTCAAGCACGTCGTGTACGTGAGCTCCGCCGCGGCGCATGGGGTGCGTGCGCGCGACCTTACGAGCCGCTTCGCGTGCCACTCGCGTCTGTTGTCGTACGCCGCGTCGAAGGCGGCCATGCACGGTTTTCTGCGCGTTTGGAGCGAAAAAGGAGAGAAACGCACGTACGTGTGCGTCGATCCCGGGGATGTCGATACCGAAATCATGCGTCCCGTCGAGCGTGCGAGCGGTCCTCTCGCGCTCCTGAAGCGCGTGCTTCGTCGTCGACGAGACCTCGTCTCGCCTGCGGCGGCTGCGCGCGCCGTCATCGCACAGCAGCCCATGCAGGAGCCCCACGTCTCCGATGCAGAGAGCGCGGAGCTCTTCGAATGGGTACATCGGCCACACTGTGGAAACTCGCTCAACGGTGATTGGCTGATATGCGCGATCACCATCCTCGCGATCGGTCTGATCCTGCTCATGTACTGCACGATCCGGCGCGAGACCTCTCGCCCATGCTGAAGGCGAACGCCAGCAGCGTGACCTGAAGCAGAAACTGATCATCGTACGCATACTTTCCAATGAGGTGACATATGCCGTATAACATCGCTGGGGCGAGTATGTATGCAGATCGATGTCCTGGTGCGTACGTTCGTGCCCATGCAAGACCGAGAAGAAGCATGAACATGACGTCGACTGCGCCGTCATAGTCGTTTCCGAACTTAGAGCATTGATTGCATTCGCGCGCAACTGCTCCATCGAGGCAATCGAATGCATACCGGATGAAGAACGCAACGGCGGCGAGATCGAACCGTCGATGCATGGCAGCGAACACAGTTAGCAGCGCAGGAATAATTCCGATCGTCGTCACCGCGTTTGGACTCAAAATGCCGCATAATTGTCGGGCGAGGGGGCGCAGCCAGCTGTAGAAGATTACCTTGTCCGTATCCATCCTAGTTTATCTTGCACCATATTTTTTTGCCATTCTGCTTATGAGCACTGCGATGAAGGCGACAACGACGATCGGGACCACGGCACGGCATCGTCTCCGAAACGTACGCCCCGCTGTACAGTATTTAATCAGACGAGACCCCAGTACAGGCATCGCCCACCCCTTGGGAGGATGCATGTACCAGCGAGCGTCCATCGTGTGGACGCGGGTGCGCGCGAAGTCGGCGTCGGTTCGCATCAGGAAGCAGTACGCTTCGTACATGATGTAGTACGTCGGCTTCGTGGTGCACGGCGCGCCGTAGAAGCCACGGACGTGCGGCCAGCTCTCCAGCACGCGGTAGAATGCTCGTTTCCACGTCTCCATGAAGCGTCGGCCCTCGTTGCCACGCACCGCGAGGAACCAGTTCTCGATGTAGGGTTCGCGCGCGAACTTGAAGGCGTGGATGGCGGGCGACTGCCCGGCCGAGAAGACCCACTCAAGGTTATCCCGAAGGGTGAGCGTCGCGTCGAGCCAGACGCCGCCGTGCGTCGCGAGCGCGTGGCACCGCACGACGTCGGACTTCACGGCGGGCACGAGCTGCGCGTACGTCGAGGGAGCGACGCCCTCGACGCTGCGGTCGTCGAGCACGGTGATGTCGTACTCGGGAAGGGTCTTGCGCCAGGACGCGATTGACTCCTCCACCTCGGCCGGAAGCGGTCGGGAGTTCCAGTAGGTCCACACCCGTTTCGCGATCATGACTCGTCCTATCCTCTGTTTCCTGTTAGAGCTCATTTTTTCTTCCATCCTTTTCCGTGGGGTGTCGCTGGGGACAAAAATGTAATCAGTATGAAAAGCAGCAAGCACGGAGGGTGACGACGATGCGGCTCTCGGTCTACTGCGTCGCGATCCCCCCGCGGCTCCCCCACGCTCGCCGCTTCCTCGCCGCGATGGGCATGGAGGGCGCGACCATCCTCCCGCCCGTACTGCGCGACACGCTCTCGCACGCGGACCTCGTGCGGCGGAACATCGTCAGCCCCACGTATCCCTCGTCGCGCGACTTTATGGGCAAGATCGCGTGCAGCTTGAGCCACGCGCAGACCCTCCGCCACTTCCTCGAATCGGACGCCGAGGTGGCACTAGTGTTCGAGGACGACAACCAGATACCCAGCCCAGCGGCCGCCGCCGAGGCGCGCACGACGATCAGCAAGCTTCTCGCGCTACGCGAATGGCAGTTCCTCAACCTCGTGCCCTGCGACGCAAACTGTTCGATGTGGCGCAGCACCCTGGCCCGCGTCGGACCGCACCGAGTCTATCGCGCGAGCGGCGTCGGGACGCCAGCCTACCTCGTTCGACGCGCGGGCGCAAAGGCGTTCTTGCGGCGCATGCTTCCGATATCCACACCGCTGGACATGCACATCCCGCATCTGACAGACGCCTACGAGGTGCACCCTCGCCTCTTCGAGCCCGGCGACGCCGCGAAGAGCACTAATGGCAACTACGACGCCGTTCCCGAGTGTCGCCACGCGTTTGACGTGCGCAACCTGGGAACGTACGGCCTCATCGGCGTGGCGGTGCTGGTCGGCGGCATTGTCTTCGCCATGCGAGTCCGACGACGATCAGAAAGAGCAGCGACGTGAGAACGGCGCGGCGGACGATGATGTTCGGACCCTCCGCCGACAGGTGCTCGTTGTAAAGGGTGAGCTTCCTGGGCGTAAACGCCACGCGGTAGCCGCTGCGGCAGAGATCGCGCATGAACTTGGAGTCCTCGGCCCGCCGCCATCGCTTCGCCTCGCTCTGCCCGCCCACGTTGAGGTACACTGTTCGTCGAACCGTGACGTGCCCGTGGTTTATAGGGATGCGTCTGAGGCCGATGTCGCTGCGATCCGCCTTCTCGAGCTTCGCGAAGGACGCAGGGTCGACGGTCGGCGCACGCGCCTCCGTTGGAGATTCCGAATACGCCGGATCGCGAGAGAATCCGTGGTACACCGCGTCTGCGCGATGCGCGCGCATGACCTCCATCGTCGTCGCGATGGCATTCGGAAACATGGCATCGTCCGCGTCGATGAACATGAGGACGTCCGCGTCGCTTCCGGCGGCTCCGCGGTTGCGGTTCTCCGCCGCGTAAGCCGTGGTCGTCACGCAGGTCATGACGACTGGCGTGGGGCAGGCGAGCCGCCGCAGAGCAACGCCGACGCGGTAACACTCGGCGGCGTTTGTCTGCGAGAGCGCGATGATAATGTGGTCCGGCTGCCGCGTATTTGCGCGAATGGAGGTAATTAGCGCGCGGAGGTGCCGAATGTGTTTGGGCACACACGGAACAACGATATCGACGGATGTCGTCATGGGGATATCGTCCCTTTACACATGCGTAGAAAAACTGAAAAAACGGGCGGCACCACTTTTTTCTTGCGCGTGAAGAAACGCGCCACATGTGCCGCCGCACGTCGATCTACCTTGCCGCCGCCCTCGGGCTGCTTCTCGTCGTTTGCGAAGTGTACTGGCGATCGCGTGCGGAGTCCAAAAGGGAGGAACGGGAGACGTTCACCGTTCAAGTTGATGGCGAACCCGTCGCACGTAATGATCCGTCTCGATTTGACCTAAATATACTTGCGGGCGGTTCGAATTTGCATGCCCGATCGCACCACCTCCCGCTCCTTGCCCTCGAGAAGCAGTGGACATTTGAAAGCAAGGGAAAGCCCATGGACCAACGGTCCATCGACGTGCTGTACCGGTCTTCGAATTGCACAGGTCGCCGTGAGGAAATGGCTGCATCGCTTCGCAAAAAGGTTGAAGCCAACGGCTTCAAATTCGTGTCGACTGGAAAGTGCAGCGCGGGAGCAACGCGGGATGAGTCGTCCGTTGCGCAAAGCGCGACGACGAACTGGGGCGAATGTCCCGAGTGCGACGATGCCAAAATGATCGTGGCGTTCGAAAACTACGCGAACGGAGGAGATTATCTGTCGGAGAAGGCATACTTGCCGGCACAGCATGGTGCGATACCTCTCTACGAGGGCAATGGGCTGCATCTTTATCGACGGAGCGGCATGAACGCAGCACGGATGATCGTTCACAGCGGAGATACGGCAGTGTTTGAAGATGATGTCATTGGCACACTCCAATCCAAAGAGAAGCTGAACAAACTGTACGAGCTCGATGTCGGTACGCCGTCGCTGCTTCCCGATCTGAACCGCATCCGACAGCAAACTTGTACTGATCCCAAGCTGAACAAGCTACGATCGCGCGATACTGTGCGTGTATACAGTGAGACACGCATCCCCGACATGGAAAATTGGCTTCCTGTCGCGTTGTGCTTAGAAGCCAAACCCTTCGCGTTCTCCGATAAGAAAGGAGATGCTGACGTTCACGTGTCCGGATGTTGTTGGTAGTGCTCCGGTTCACGTCTCCACTTTTTTCTTGCACGTGAAGAAACGACAGCCGCGCCGCGCGCGATATGGCGGCGAAGACGGTCCTGGTCTGCTCCAACGGCGTCAACCGCGGCTGCGGCAGCATCGCCGTGTCGGTGGAGCAGCTGCTGCGCCGCGCCGGCTACCGCGTCGTGCACGCCTCGAGCGGCGGCTCGCTCGCGCTGCTGCGCGGCATGGGGCGCGAGCCCTACGAGATCCTGGGGTACCACGAGACGTACAATCGGGCCAAGGTGGACGAGGCGGCGTGCGTCGTCGATTGGGTGGCGAAGAACGTGCGCTACGCGCTCGACGACCGCTTCCGCATCGACGAGATGCTGGCGCGCGAGGACCCCGTCGTGTGCGTCTCGATCTACGAGGGCTTCGCCGCGTACAGCTGCCACTACCGCGGCATCCCCGTCGTCGAGTTCAGCGACATGCTCTTCTTCAAGCTCCTCCTCCACGAGTGCTCGAACACCGAGACCGACCACGCCTCCAACTACCTCACGGGCCTCAACATCGCGATGGCGCCCTACACGCGCGGGCTGGCGATCACGCTCTACCCCGACGAGATCCGCGACTGCCGCATCCGCGTGCCGCCGCACTGCCGCGTCGTCGGGCCGCTGCTCGCCGACGACGTGCGCGCGCTCTCGCCGCTGCCGCGCGCCGCGCGCCGCCACGTCTGCGTGTACGTCTCGGGCGCGACGGAGAAGTGCGCGTGGCTCTACGGCGTCCTCGCCACGATGACGCAGCACCGCTTCGTCGTCTTCGACCCCGACAGCACCGTGTGCGCGGCGGTGGGCGACGGCGCCAACGTGCAGATCCACCCCACGTCGCGCGAGGCCTTCGTCGACGCGCTGCGGCACGCGTACGCCTGCATCACCAACAGCGGGCTGCAGACGGCGGCGGAGGCGATCCACCTGCACGTCTACAACTACACGCTGCCGACGCAGAACCACCACGCGCAGGGCGCCGTGTCGGAGGCCGTGCAGCGCGCGGGCGCCGGCGAGACCTGTCTGCGCGAGACGAGCTCGGCGACCAAGGCGTGCCCCGACTTCGCGCCCCGCCTGCTGGCCTTCCTCGACCGCGCGCGCGACGCCGAGGCGTGGGACGTCGCGCCCGTGCCCGACGGCGGGGCGGCGCTGCTCGAGGCGGTGCGCGCGTGCGAGGCGGAGGGGCGCGCGCCCGGTCGCTCGATGGTGCCGCGGTACGCCTGCCTGCTGCTCGGCGCGCTCGTACTCGGCGGCGCCGTCGCCGCGCTGGCCCGCGCCGCGTTGGGCCGCGCGCGCTAAATTTGGGCGGGTAGGGTATGTTGTATTCATCATCATTGCGTCGCCGGCGCCGCCGCCCCGATGGCCAGCGAGACCTCCACCACCTTCGCCGCCCTGCGCGCCGTGCGCGAGGCGACGCCGCCCGAGCGGCTGCCCGAGCGCTTCGCCGAGCTGCGCGCGCACGTCGACCTCAGCCTGCAGCGCGGCGACGCGATGGGGTGGGCGTGCCCGCCCCTCGGCGACTTCGACGCGCACGAGGGGAAGCTGCGCTTCCGCCTCCACGAGGAGGAGAAGGCGTGCAACGCGCACGCGCACGCGCAGGCGCTTCGGCTGATGCGCGTCTTCCAGCGCGCCTTCCCGTCGGACGAGGTGTGGATGGCCACCCCCCACGACGCGGCGCACGTCTCGTTCACCGTGGAGGTCGAGCTGCGGAAGGAGGGCGCGACGGCGTACTTCACCGTCGTGCCGACGCACGACTACCTCTTCGACGTGCGGGACGCCTTCCCCAACTGGCGGGCGTGGCAGTGGCACAGCTACACGTGGCGCGACGAGGTGCGGTGCGTCGGCGCGATGCCCGTGTTCGTGGAGCTGTGCGAGACGGCGGGCGGCGCGGCGCGGGGCCCCGTCAAGACGTACGACCCGCTGAGTACGCTGGTGGCGCTGATGGCGATCGCGTAGCGCGCGCCCCACCGAGAAGAAAAAAATAGCAAGATTCCGTAGCGCCGCGCCGTAAGGGCTCACGTTTCTTCTTGCGCCTCGTCGCCCGCGCGGAGGATGGCGTTGCGCACCGCCACCTCGAGCGGCTCGGTGGGCGCCCAGTGCGCGAACTCCGACTCGGCCGCGTGGAGGCGGTCGGCGAGCGCGACGCCGCTCGGCGCGCGCGTCCACTCCTCTTCGATGTCTTGCTCCTCGTGCTCCTCTTCCTCCTCTTCCTCGTCGGAGTCCTCC
>PBTG01000151.1 GCA_002726535.1 Myxococcales bacterium
AAGCCAATAGCTCTTCGAAGAGCCGATACACACTGCCGCGAAAGCCTCAACGAAATCAGACATGCGATCGGGACTGCCAGCATCGAGCCCGACTCTGCAACCGATATCGCTGCGATGTACGCGAGCGCCAATGGGTAGGGCGATAACAAGTCCGGCAGCGGCATCAAGACCTGACTTACCCACGGGGTCGTTGAACCTGATCGCCTTTGTATGCCTTGAGTGACCGCCTCGCTTTGGGTCGCTGTCCCAGGCCTCAGTCATCACCGATGGGCTGCGCTAAGCGCCGCTCTGATGAGGAGCATGTCGCCTCTAAAAAGTCTTGTAGTTCAGCGTGGAAGGCATCGGAGTTTTCCATGAAAAACCAGTGACCACCTGCCATGGGACGAACCCGGTTGAGCGAGTTTGCGTTGAGGAGCATTCCGCGCCATCGCTGGTCATGAAACTGCACGCCCTGCCATAGATCGCGACCGTAGGCGAAGAGCACGGCGAGCTCAGAGTGTGGTGTCCAAGGAGCGATTCGATTTCGGTAATAATAAGCCCGCTTGCCGCCGATATGCGCCTCTCGCCATGCTTGGCGATAGAGCCAGGCGTGTCGAGCGAGTGCTGCTGCGGCACCCTCGTATCGAGGGCGACGCAAAATCCAAGAGCACAGCCGCTCAGTAAACCAGTCGCCCAACGGACCGCCGACCCAGTGCGCGGCTACCAACCACGCTTGGTAGGTGATAACCAGCAGGGCGCGCCCTATCGACCTTGGCGCTACCCCTACGTCCAAAGCGACCAAGCGAGCGAGCGCGTCTGGACGTTTTTGGAGCATCAAATAGGCCAAAACGGCACCCCAGTCGTGAGCGATGAG
Organism: Myxococcales bacterium; assembly: GCA_002726535.1. GTDB lineage: Bacteria > Myxococcota_A > UBA9042 > UBA9042 > UBA9042 > UBA9042. The sequence goes on from PBTG01000151.1 coordinate 854, forward strand.
AGTCTGTCCCAGAGCGCCGGCATGCTCGATAGTCATCAAGAGGCGATCGCTTAACTCATCGAAGCTTTGGGCCAAGTCGTCGTTGGTAGGTTTCGAGCCATAACCAGGCAGGGCGATGTTCACCGTGGTGTAGCCGAGCGCGTTCATGGCTGCGACCGTCTGCTGCCACATCTGGGGCCCATCAGGAAAGCCGTGAACAAGAACCAAGGTGCCGAGCGAGCGCTCGGGACCCGGGCCTGTCTGTGTGTAGCTCAGCGGGCGCATCATGCGCCTTTAGGAGTAGTCGTTTTGCGACAAGAAGGCCAACTCTTTGGGGGATTTGCTACGCAGCCACTTGAGTTTGTCACCGAAGCCAAATTCGTTGTCGCGTGCCAACGCCAGACGCATCATCCCAAAGGGGCGTTTGATGAGTTCATAAATGAACAAGGGCCAGATCTTTGGGCTGAGGTAGTAGCTCATCGATTCGGCGAAGATGTAGTGCATGCTCAAGCTCAGGGTGTCGGTGTCTGTGTAATGAAACCAGTACGCAGGCAGATACAAGACATTCCCTGGCCGCATGGTGATGCTGAACTCTTCAGTGGGGCGCTTTTCAGCCAAAAAATCGTAGGGATAGAGATCTTTGTGCTCGATATCAGCGAGATTACGAAAATCCAAGTGCCAGGTCTTGGTTCCCTCGAGTTGGATCACGAAGGTCGAATTGATGTGAGCGTGATTGCTCATTTTACAGCCCGGAGTACTCAGAAATACAGCCCATTTTTTACGAGCCAAGGTGTGCAAGACGAGGTCCATCAGACTGCGCCGAAAGGATCGGATTTTTTCAAAGAAGCGGGCGCTAAAGAATCCCTCTAAGCATCGTCCCAGGGGGATGTCAGCACGAAGGCGATATTTGTCTCCGGCTGCGATGCGCTCGAACATCTGCTCGAGTTCAATTTTTTGTGAGGTGCATGAGGGGCTAAAGCAGCTGACCTGTAGATCGCCGTAGTTGTCTCGTAGATGAGCGGAGTCGATACCATGGGGGTTGATGTCAGCGCCGGTGATTACGAAGGGGATTTTGGCCTTGTAGTGGGCCTCAATCTGAGCCGGATCGTTGGCATCCACGTAGGGAATGTGTGAGGGGCTCGTCGCTTCAAGGGGATATTCACAGACTGCTGCAACCATGACCAATCTCCTGGGTGTGCGCTGTGCTTAACGGGGGCCACAACGCGATTTTAGGACTCGAAGTGCCGTCAGGCCATGCCGGAACCCGGCGGGCGCAGAGTCAGTACTTTGAGCGTTTAGATCAAAGAGATCTTTGATTGGACTCTGGGCCGAGAGGTCTAGGGACCCCAGTGGTAGGCTGACGTCCACGCCAAACGCCTTGGAATGTCGCGAGGCGATGATGAAAACGAGGCCATGGAGCAGGGCGGGTGAGTGGGGGATCGCCCCGCTCCAGGCTACTTGCAGAGGCCTCAGTCGTCGTCGAGAACACCGCTGGCGTCGAGGCCAGCCAAGATGGCGTCGATGGTCCAGAACGATGCGCTCATCTCTGACTTTGCGATGGGGCCGCCCCACCACTTTTGTAGGAACCATCGGTTGTTCCAGCTCTTGAGGCGAATGGTCTGAAAACTCAAGTTCGTGGTGGTCTCAGCACCGAACAGGCCGTCGACCCATTTGCCGAGGAAGAACCCCCGGAGCATGTCGTTTGCTTGGGCTCCATAGACCTCGTCGAGAGCCTCGATGAGCTCCTCGGCACCTTCACCGAGCTTGTCCCCGAAGAGAAAGTAATCGGGCTTATGCTTCTCTTTGGTGTCGATATCGACCAGACAGTAGGGCAGGTCGATGGCCAGGTGAACGACCATTCCGGTTACAGCCACTCGCGTCATGCTCACATTGTCCATCTGAGCCAGCGAGTAGTAGCGCTGCCAGCCGTAGTTCGGCTTGCCGCCGACCAGATGTAAGCGCAGGTTGAACAGGTATCGCTCAGCGAAATCAATGATGAAGTCCTCACCCCATCCGTTGTACTGAAGGACGCCGTCGTCGAGAGTCTCCAGAGCGCGACGCGTAATCACTCGGTAGACCTCAGCGAAGAGTCCACGGCGATCTTCACAGGCCCCAAAGCGGGCCGCGATCCCATCGATTCGAGCCTTAATGTCCAACAAGCTCAAAGGCTGGCTGGTGTCGGACAACGCGATCAGCTCTTTGACGGTGTCGGCATCAACTTGGTTGCCGTTGCACCGGCTGACCTTCGTCGAGGCCAAAACCAGTTTTTTGACGGGCGCTTGGTCGGCTTCAGCAGGGGCCTCGAGCTGCTCTTCGTCCGGCTCTTCATCCGCCTCTTCATAAGGCGAATCAGCCTGCTCTGGAGCCGCGCCAGCGTCCGAGCCAAACTCGGAGTAGCCGGTGTAGGAGTCTGTTTGCCCGGCATCGGTGTAGCCCGGGTTTGATTGCCATACGGATGGAGCAGCGCTGTCGCATCCGGTGAACGCCAAAATGATTCCGATTAGTACGTAGTTTTTCATGCGACATAATCTACCGATCGGTTAAATAAAATGCAAGGAAATATTTCAATAAAGGTATTAGTATTATGAATATATTGAGAATACTTATTGAATACAGTTCAATAAGAGAGCGTTTTGAGTCGCTTTTTACGCTCGCGGAGCCTTAGTTTTTGATGTTACCGACCAATTCGGCGTGTCGGTATTGGTAAGGACTCTGCACGCGAGAGGCTCAGCCGAGACGGCACCGACTTTGGACTGTATCCTGCAAAAGTCCTCGGACTCCTTGCCTGTCGGTGAGGAAATCGCGAAGCGATCCTGGTATAGTGTCAGAAGGGACTGCAAAACTGCATCATTTTAGCCCCCAGACGCGTATCTATGGGCACCATAACAATCGTAATAATCCGCTAATATTTAAGGTGGAAAGCTAAAGAGTGGAGAGACTCCCATGAGAGCAAAAAAAGGATTGGTACTGACTTGTCTTTTGTTCGCTGTTGGTTGTGGCTCAACGGAAGACGCCGCCGACAAAAGTGAGCAAGACGTCTCATCGGTCAGCGACAGCGTCGTGTCGGAAGACGGTCAAAACCTGCAAGACAGCGCTTCGACTGCCAGCGATGTCGAGCAAGATACATCGACAGCCGACGGCAAGGACTGCGGCGACGACGATACCTCTTGTGACGGCGTCGACGATGACTGCGATGGACAGACTGACGAAGATGCTTCGAGCGGTGAGTGCGATGATGGCAACCCTTGTACCTTGAACGGATGCGTCGACGGCAAATGCCAAACAGCCCAGCAAGATGGAGGCTGCGACGATGGCAATGCGTGCACCGAGGGCGACACCTGCTCTGAGGGTATCTGCGGTGGCAAGGCAAAGGACTGCTCGGACGACAACGCGTGCACCAAAGATCAATGCAACCCCGCCACCGGTGACTGTGGCTATGCGATTGACGATGGAGCCGCTTGTGACGACGGCAACCCGTGCACAGAGTCCGATGTCTGTCAGGGTGCCAAGTGCAGCGGTGGCGTCGCGAAGGTGTGTCCAGCCGGTGCGGCCTGCACCATCGGCGTCTGCGACTCGTCGACCGGCAGTTGTTCGACGACGACCTCCGCCGACGGCGAAGCCTGCGATGACGGCGACCCATGTTCCCTTGATGACACCTGCGCGTCCGGCGTCTGTCAGGCTGGAACGGTCAAACCTTGTCAGAGCGACAAGCCTTGTGATGTCGCCTCGTGCGACTCGTCAACCGGGCAATGTGTGACGACCTCGGTGGCAGACGGCAAAGTCTGCGACGATGGCAATCCTTGTACGCAAGGAGAGGCTTGTCTGGGCGGCGCCTGTAAGGGTACGCCGGTAGCGTGTGATGACCTGAACCCTTGTACCACCGATGCGTGTGATATCGCCGTTGGCTGCACGGCCACGGACAACACGAATCCATGCGACGACAAAGATCCCTGCACGGTCAATGATACATGCGCCGCTGGTGTGTGTTTGTCCGGTGCTGCGAAGACTTGTGACGACAACAACCCCTGCACAACGGACGTTTGCGACCAGGCGACCGGTGGGTGTAAGCAGAGCCCTGCCGGAGGTGGAGCTTGTAACGACGGCGACTACTGCACACTACAAGACAAGTGCAACGAACAGGGGGGCTGTGAGGCCGGGAAAGCCAAAAATTGCGACGATGGTAAAGCCTGCACCATCGACTCTTGCGACCCAGCTAACGGCAAGTGCACGTCCAAACAAGTCGGACAAGGCACCATCTGTGATGACGGCAGCTTCTGTACTATCGGCGACAAATGCGATGCACTTGGCGTGTGTCAGCCAGGTCAGAAGGTCAACTGCGTCGACAACAATCCATGCACGGTCGACACCTGCGTCGCTCAGACAGGCCAATGCGCTTTCCAGAGCTTTCCCGACGGCGCGATGTGCGATGACGGTGACATCTGTTCCACCAGCGACTCCTGCCTCGGTGGGCTCTGCAAGGGCAAAGCGAAAAACTGCGACGACGCAAACTCCTGTACGACGGATGTCTGTGACACCAAGAATGGCAAATGCAAAAACACAGGTACCAGCACACCTTGTGATGACAGCGACGCATGCAGCATCGGTGAGAATTGCTCCTCAGGGGTCTGCAAAGCTCCTGTTGCCGGTACGAGTCGATTGGCTTTTGGTACCGGTAGTGCTGGGTTTACCGACGGCGATATCTCCAAGGCTCGAGTCTCTGGGCCGGGTGGTCTCGACCACGCCGTTGACGGTCGGGTGTTCTTGGCTGATCGCAACAATCACAGAGTTCGACTCTTTACGCCCGACGCTAAAGGCGGAAAATTAAGCACATACGCTGGCTCAGGAACTTCAGGGTTCCTCGATGGCGCCGCGACAGCCGCACGCTTTTCCTACCCAGCTGGGGTGGCGTGGCATGCGGGCAGCAAAACGCTCTATGTCGTCGATCGCAACAATCATCGCGTGCGGAAAATCACTAACGCGAAAGTCACGACCTTGGCGGGTAGCTCCCTGGGCAACGTCGACGGCAAGGGCGCCTCGGCGCGTTTTAACTACCCAGAGGGCATTGATGTGACTGGCGCCAACGTGGTCTACGTCGCCGATACCAACAACCACAAAATCCGACGGATCACCCCCGACGGCCAAGTGATGAGTTTCGCTGGAACGGGAAGCTATGGCTATGTAGACGGTGAGCCTATTGTGGCCCGATTTTACTACCCACGTGGTCTGCTTGCGTTGGCGGACGGTTCGCTGGTGGTCGCAGATTCGAGCAATCATCGCATTCGCAAGGTCAGCAGCACTGGTGTGGTAACGACCTTAGCTGGATCGGGCAGCGCGAGTTTCCTCAACGGGCCGGTTAAATCGGCGCGCTTCAACGCTCCTTATGACATCACCAGTGGTGCCGGCGGAGCGATCTTGGTGGCCGACGTGGGCAACCGTCGCATTCGCAAAATCCTGGCGGGTCAGGTCACCACCTACTCCGGTAGTGGTTCGAGCGGGTCGACCAACGGCGCGCCCTCAGCCACTTCATTTGTCTCGCCGCAGCGCATTGCGGCCGACGTAATTGGGCAAGTTTGGGTCGCAGATGCGAGTGCTCATCGTGTTCGTATCCTCGGCGTCCCCGCTGCCAGTTGTAACGATGGCGATCCTTGCACCAAAGACGCCTGCGATCCAAAGTCCGGTTGCAAGTTCACTGGATTGGCAAAGGGTTCTAGTTGCAGCGACGGCAGCGCCTGTACGTCGGGCGATGTGTGTGACGCTGCCGGGCAGTGTCTTGGGACGCTGAAGGTGTGCGACGACAAAGAGCCCTGTACCGTCGATGCTTGCGATCAGCAAACAGGCTCCTGCGCCTTTACTAAGACGCAGGCTGCGTGTGATGACGGCGACGCATGCACGCTCGACGACAACTGCTCGACCGGCAAGTGCAAACCCACGACCAAAGGCCAGGTCACGACCGCCTTCGGTACGGGTTCGGCTGGCTTCACTGATGGCCAGCCATCGTCGGCTCGTGTCTACTATCCGCAAGGGATCACAGCTGCCGCTGATGGTCGTGTGTTCCTTGCCGACAGGTCCAATCACCGCATTCGTGTCTTTGACACCAACAGCGCCAGTCCCAAAGTGCAGACCTACGCCGGAAGCGGCTCGTCGGGCTTCTTGGATGGAGCGCTGACGACGGCGCGTTTTTCCTTCCCAGCCGCGGTTGCTTGGCACGGTCCCAGTAGCACCATGTATGTGGCTGACCGCAACAACCACCGGATTCGCAAGATCGTCTCCGGCAAGGTCAGCAACTTCGCCGGGTCAAGCAGCACGGGCTTGGTAGATGGAACGCCGACTACAGCACGATTTTATTACCCCGAGGGCGTCGCCGTGACCACAGGCGGAGTCGTCTATGTCTCCGACACCTACAATCACGCCATTCGCCGAATCTCAACGGCTGGCATTGTGGTGACCATCGCGGGCAGCAAAACCACAGGCTATGTCAATGGCAAAGGCAACTCTGCACGCTTTTACTACCCACGTGGTCTATCTGCGATGTCAGATGGCTCGGTATTGGTGGCAGATAGCCAAAATCATCGAATCCGAAAAGTGACGCCAGATGGTTTCGCCAGTCTGTATGCGGGTAGCGGCCTTGGGAGCTTCTTAAATGGTGGAGTGAATACCGCTCGATTTTACTACCCCTACGATGTGTCCGTAGGTGCGGCCGGCGAAGTCTTGGTCGCCGATCGAAACAACCACCGCATTCGCCGCATTGCTGGTGGTCAGGTCACGGTTTTCGCTGGCTCCGGTTCTTCAGGGTTTCAAAACGGCACCTCGACGCAGGCCCGTTTTTACTACCCCAGCGGCATCGTTCGCGATGCCAAAGGCCAAGTTTGGGTCGCGGATTACCAAAATCACCGCGTTCGAAAAATCTCAGCTGAGGTCGCTCAGTGCGATGACAACAACGGCTGCACGACCGACAGCTGCGACATGAAAAAAGGCTGTCAGTTCATCACCAAGGGCGCCAATACGCTCTGTGATGACGGCAACGCCTGCACCACAGCCGATGCATGCGACCCCAAAGGGGTCTGCACCGGTCTGGCGAAGGTTTGCGATGACAGCATTGAATGCACGCTCAACCAGTGTGACCCACAGAGCGGTAACTGTAGCTTCCCGAATAACACGGGTCCCTGCGACGACGGCGACAAATGCACCGAGGGAGAGAGTTGTCTCGGCGGCACCTGCGAGTTGCCAGACAGCGTGGTCACCTGGGTCGGTAGTGGCAGTACGGGTTTTCAAAACGGCAAGGGTCAGAACTCTAAGGTGTATTATCCACGAGGCATGGATTATGCGAACAACGGCGTGATCTACCTCGCCGATCGCCAAAATAACCGAATCCGAAAGATCACTCCGGATGGGACCATCAGCGTTCACGCGGGCTCTGGCCTCTCTGGATTTTCCAATGGCGGAGCCACAGCCGCTCGCTTTTACTATCCCAGTGACGTCGCCGTGAGCGTCGATGGTCAGACCGTCTATGTCGCTGACCGCTACAACCACCGGATCCGCAAAATCTCGAACAATACAGTCACCACTTTGGCTGGATCGGGGCTAAGTGGTTTCGCCAATGGCGCTGCAAACAGCGCACGATTTTACTATCCCGAAGGCATTGCAATCGATCCAACGAATGCCACGGTCGTGGTGGCCGATTCGTATAACAACCGCATTCGGCGCGTCACCGCTTCGGGCGTTGTAACCACCATTGCTGGTTCGGGTTCTGCTTCGTACAAAGAAGGCAAAGGCATCACGGCAGCCTTTTATCGCCCATGGGGCCTGGACGTCGACGGGGCAGGCATCATCTACGTCGCCGATGCATACAATCACCGCGTGCGTCGCATCGCTCCTGATGGCAGCACGCAATTACTGGTCGGCAGCAGCGCTGGCTTCGCCGATGGCCTTGCAGCTAGCGCGCGGCTCAATTACCCATCGGATGTCTCTGTTCGCGGGGACGGCAAGATCTTGATCGCAGATCGAGGCAATCACCGTATTCGCTTGCTTGAGCCTAACGGCAAGTCCCTCTCGACTCTGGCTGGTAGTTCTGCTGGATTCCTCGATGGACCGGCGCAGACCGCTCGATTTAGCTCACCCTACAACGCGCTCGCTTTGCCTCAAGCCCTCGACGGGACGTGGCCCTTCTTGGTTTCGGATTACTCCAATCATCGAATCCGTAAGAGCACGAAGACGGGGCCGCTGACCTGTAATGATGGCAACCCTTGCACGATCGACTCGTGCGATCCGGCAAAGGGGTGCATCAACGTGCCGGTCGTCGGCGAATGCAAGCTCGGTCAGTTGGTATTCAGCAAAGGCGGCACCACGCCCTTTATCGTCCCGAAAGGTGTCACGGATATCTCTGTCGTCGCAGTCGGCGCAGGCGGCGGCGGTGGTGGTGGCACCACCGGTAGCCTCGCTGGCTCTGGTGGCGGCGGCGGCGCTTTGGTCTGGGGCAACAACATCCCAGTGACTCCAGGTGAGACGCTGAACATTATCGTTGGCGGTGGCGGAAAAGCCGGCGTGAGCAGTAGCGCCGGCACCAAAGGCGGCGACACGTCGCTACGCAGAGGCGCTGCTGTGCTCTTGTTGGCACAAGGCGGCAACGGTGGCAAAGCCAACAATGGCGGCGCTACGGCTGGCGGTAAGGTCAACAAAGGCGTCTACAAACACAATCAGGGCGGC
>PBTG01000152.1 GCA_002726535.1 Myxococcales bacterium
CAGTGGCATTGTGGCATCGAAATCCGGGGTTTGGCTCAACAACGAGCTCGATGACTTTTCGTTTACTCTCAAAGACAGCAATGCGTTTGGATTGGCTGGCAGTCAGGCCAATCTCTTCCGGCCCGGTGCTCGACCCGTAAGCTCGATGACTCCGACTATTGTCGTGAAAAAGGGCAAGCCGATCTTGGTCGTCGGGAGTCCGGGAGGGACCAGGATTCCCACAGCAGTGTTTCAGGTGGCATGGCGGAAGGTCGTCGGCAAAAGCAGCCTTTTACAGGCCGTCGATGCTCCCCGGCTTCACCATCAGGCCTTCCCGGATGAAGTGTGGGTCGAAGCAGGCAATGCCGCGCGTAGATGGAGCGCGGGTCTGCAAAAAATGGGACACAAGGTCATCGAAAAGCCGGCTTGGTGCAACGTCCAAGCAGTCGCCGCCACGGCCAAAGGACGCGGGTATGAGGCGGTCAGCGATGGTCGCTATGATGGAAGCGCCTACGCCAAGTAAGTTCAAATGCCAGCGGCGTCTTGTAGCATCTTGACAGTCATGGACTTGGGCCGCTCAAGGCTCGACCCCATCGCGCGATCCCAGATGATCTGTGCGGCGATACCCATGGCTCGCGAGACACCAAAGAGCACTGTATAGAAGTCCGCTTGATCAACGCCGTAGTAGACCTGCAGTGCACCCGAGTGAGCGTCGACGTTCGGCCACGGGCTCTTGGCCTTTCCGTGTTCCTTGAGCACGCCAGGGACCACATCAAAGAGACGATGAACGGTGGCAACGACCGGATGCTCACCCATACCCTTGGCCAAACTGTATTGACGTTGAGCTGTGTAGCGCGGGTCGGTGTTGCGCAGCACGGCGTGACCAAATCCAGGAATCACCCGTCGCCCATTGAGCGTATCCCACGCATAGGTGCGGACTTGCTCTTCAGAGGGCACCTGACCGTCGAAGTGCGTCATCAACTCTTTGATCCACTTCAAGCACTCTTGGTTGGCAAGGCCATGCAAGGGGCCGGCCAGGCCGTTGATGCCTGCCGCGACCGATAGATATACATCAGATAGAGCGGAACTCACCACATGCGAGGTGTGTGCGCTCACATTGCCGCCTTCGTGGTCGATGTGAAGGAGCAAGTAAAGCCGCATCAGATCCTGATACTCGACGTTGTCGATACCCATCATATGAGCGAAGTTGGCGGCCCAATCTAGCTCCGGGTTTGCATCGATGTGCTGGCCGCCTTTGTACGCTCGGCGATAAATGTATGCGGCGACGACCGGCAAACGTGCCACGAGATCGAGGGCGTCCTCGAGGGTCGGTTGCCAATAGTCTCCTTTTCCAAGTCCCGAAGCGTAAGCGGTCGAGAACTTCGAGCCGTGGCTCATCGCAGTGATTGCCGTCGAGAATTGCACCATTGGGTGGGTGTCTGTCGGTAGCGCGTCGAGGGCAGCGAACACGTAGCTAGGCACAGTCGCTCGCGAGCGGAGTTCTTGCTCCAACTCTTGGACCTGCTCGGCCGTTGGCATTTCGCCTGTAAGCAGCAAGAACCACAACCCAGTGGGGAAAGCCTCGCTCTCTGGACTCGGTTTGGGTAGGGCCTCACGGACCTCAGGGATGGTGTAACCGCGAAATCGGATCCCTTCCATTGGATCGAGATATGACGTATCGCAGACCAATGATTTCAAGCCGCGCATTCCGGTGAGGGCCTTGCCAATGGTGGCCTCGCCAAGCACCACATCTGCGTGCTCCTTGAGCAAAGAGCGCACGTCTGCGCGCCATTGTGGGATTTTTTCAGCGAGTCGGCTCTTTAGGCTGCTCATTATATCGATCCTCTTTGGGGTTGATTTTGGTGCTAGCTTGGAGCGGGGCTCCCCGAAACGTCTAGCTCACGGACGCCCTTTGGGTCAACTCTGACGGACAAATGCGAGCACCTCAATGCGAGGGCTCATCGCTCGTGGCACTTGCTGCTCCCGGTAGTCGTGCGATCCACTTGTCACTGGTAAATGGACGAAATTCTGCGACCCGTCGTTCACGGACCGCTCGTAACTTATTCAGACGCTTGACCAACGCTGCTTTGGTCGGTGAGTCAACTGTCTGGCTCAGTAAGGCGTCAGCGGCCTTCAGGGCGCCCTGCTCGAGCAACAAGGTCAGCTGTCGATGGTCGCTCGCGCCGATACTCAAGCTGCGGACTCCGGGACGAACCACCGGCCAAATCTTTGATGGCGGAGCGATCATGGAATATCGAAGACTCGCTGGACGAGGCGACGGCTCGACCAAAAACACCCCCGCCTCATTGATAGCGATTAGACGCATACCGTCGGGCGTGACCGTTAAGGGTTGGTGGGCCAGGTCGCCTCGAGTCAGTTGTAAGTCCTTGGGAACACGCCAGCGCTGCCAACTGCGGCGAAATCGGGCAGCGCGTCCGGGGGCAAGACGAAAGGTGATGGCGCCTCTGAGGGCCTTGCATCTACCTTCGGGGCGTCGCTGTGTCATCAACCACATCCCGCGGCTGTCACGCATCCACGACAGCGCGACCGACCCGCGGATGTGGTGTGCGCCAGCGAGTTTGTCGATCTTTTGATTGCCACGACCATGCCGAAACAGGGTCAGATTACTGCCAAGCTCTGCTGTGAAGTGGGTATTTGGAGACCTCGAGCGGCGAAACCATGGGCGTCGGAGCTTGGGCGACGTATCGAAAGTTACGCTTGGCTTGTCTCGGCGGAGACGAAATCGAACGAGTCGGATTTGTCGCCAAGTGGGGCAGTCCTTGCCTGGGCGCCACCCAGTGCCGCGACCGATCAGTGCGCTTGCGTGGGGCGTGTCGACATTGCCGTGACCGCGCAAGATGATCAGCGATTCAGTGGATTTGATGCGGGTGCTGCCTAGGTTGCGCACCTTAGCGGACTGTACTTGTATCGCGGCAATATGGATGCGCTTAGCTCGGCTGTGCGCGACATAGAGCCAATGACCATCTCGGGAAAACGCCATGCCAAGCACCGACCCGCGAAATACCTTACGTCGTTCGAGCGTGAAGGCGTCGGTGATTTTGACGCTGCTCCCATCGCTGGTCGCGACGTGGATGCGATAGGGGGCATTGTTGGCCAATTGGGTGACTGGATTGGGGGGCGGCTCGCTTCGATCGATCCGATTGCCACGCTCGTTGAGTCGCTTCACACCACGCCAGTCGACTTGGTCATTCGTCGCGTCCGGCGGCACAGGCTCTAGAGCGAAGGCTGCAGGGCTGATGAACAGCGCACATATTGCGACGATTAAGGATCGAATGGAGAGAACTCTGGTCCGGCACCAGCGGGAACCTGCGAGGGTGGCAATTGCGCCCCAGACAGATCCGTCGCTTGATTGGTGATGACGTAGTTGTACGCGTAGCTGATCCACTTCCACACATTGAGCTGTTTGTGGTTGTAATGGTCAATATTAAGCCCTGGGGCATAGATGCGCCATAACCTCACGCGCATTTTTCCGCCTACGAGCGGGTCGAAGGCCCCAAGCGCCTGGAAGTCAGGGAGCTTGACTTGGTTGACGTCCCCTTTGACGTACAACTCCCACAAGGTCTTGTAGTCGTAGGTTGTGATCCTGACCAAATGCAAAGTAGGCGTGACCCCTGGTGCAGCTTTCCAGCGCAACCATTTACCGACTACCCCGTAGATAGAAGGCTCGGTAATGTAGGGCAACTCCAGATATGGCCCCATGACCAAGGTTGGCAATCCACCGGAGACGAGCCCACCGCCGGTTTGAGCGACGGCTTTGAGATCGACCGACATGTCGGCAATGGTGTGATTGGTTAGCTTGCCTTGCAGGTCGACCGTTAACCACGTGCCGAGCCCACCGACTGCATGGACACCCTTGGCGTCCCCTTGTAGTCCATAGAGCGGCATCAAGGTCCCAGTCGGGACCGAGTTGAACTGGCCGTTGGCGTAGCGTGCCAGCGTCCCTGCCTCGCCAGCGACCCAGAAGTCTGTGTCGCTCAGACCCCAGACGGCGTGCAGGCTGTGCTGGGTCAGCGATTGCAGCATCGACCACTGCACTTGTGTCCCCTTGGGCGTGCCTCGGAAAATAAAACCGCTGTCGCCCACCACCAGAAGGTCGCCGTTGGGCGCACAGAATAGGCTGCGAAGCCGCGGACTGTCTTTCCACGGAGCCCAGGTGTTGGGTTTGTTCACAGGCGGCCCGACGGGAGACAGAATCGGCCCCATCCATCCCTTGCCGTCCCAGTGGTAGAGCACGTTGCTTCCAGTGAGCAGCCAAACATCGTCGCCGGCGCGACCGTGGATGGCTCGAATGCGGTGTGCATCGTCTGGAGAGCCAGGTGTCGGCGCGCTCACAGGAGAGCCGAATGCTTGCCATCCCGTGATATTGTTTCGTCGTAACAATGTGCCATGGTCACCGCCAGCCCAGCCATCTCCGGTGCCCGCAGGGTCCATCCATACCGCGTAGAGGTCTCGCTTTGTCGGCGTCGATTGCTGGGTAAACTGACCAGAGCCCCAGACGCCGATCCAGCCCCCGCTACCTACCGCTACAGTCGTGTATCCATCATAGGCCATTGCCGTCATAGGTGTGGCCCAAGCCGTCGATTTACTCGGAGAATTGACGGTCCCCATCCACGTGCCCAGGTGGTCTGCGTCCTGAGGCTTCATGTCCTCGCGCGCGGCGACGGTCCTCGGAGCTCCGCCTCCGGGGCTCGCCAAACCGCCATACAAGTCGTAGCTAATCCCCTTGAGAGCGTCAGCAAAGGTTGAGGGCTGGCGGAGCAACTCAAGCACGTCAGTTCGTCGCGACGTCTCGATGAAGCCCATGCGGATATAGCCCTCGGGTTCGAGGTTCAGAGCGGAATACATGTAGCGCTCTGCATCTTTGACGTCGGGACCCATGGGAATCCGATCGAGTCGAATACGCACGGTGCGAGTCAGTGGGGTTGTCAGGGGGACCTTGACTCCTTGGATAGTGCCTCCAGGAAGCATATGGAGATTTCGGGCGAGGCCCATCACCAGAGGGACAAAGGTTCCAGAGCCTTTCTCTACATAACCCGATCGGCAAAATACGGCCAAGTCTCCGAGCCGAGAGGCGATTGAAAAGGCGCCATCGGCGTTGGCGACCGAGCCTGCACCGGGATTCGGGTTGCCTCCAAACATCGAGGGCGAAGAAGTCTCACAGCGAGTCTGAGGCGTGCCGATACGTGGAGTGCAGCGTAACTCAGGCGTGTTGGTCGCGAGGCTGATGGCTCGACATTCAAATCCGTACGGGCAGTTCGCGTCGGTCAGGCACATGCTCACGCAGTAGCGCTGTGTTCCGGCGTATTGGGTCTCGGTGGTCTCTTTTGGCGTGGGCAGCCCGGCTTGGCTCGCGCCCAAGTCGAATCCCTGAAGCGGATCGCGAAGCAGCTCACAAGTCTGCCCTCCGAAACAGTCGGCTTTGCTCTTGCACGGCTTACAGTTGCCTCCAACCGCTGGTTGAATAGCGCAGTCACCCATCGGCAACTTCGCGTATTTCGCCGCGTTGACCACTTGGCCGAAGATGATGCCGTCGGGGAACGGGTCTTCCTGAGGGGGAGGGTCTGGTTGTCCCGATCCTTGGCTTGGCGGTGGTGCAGACGCTTTTCGCAGGCGAACGGTCACGTTTTCCACATTGACTTTCACCACCGAGGCGGCGCTGTATCCCACTTTGCTCGCCGATACGGTCACGGGTCCGACGAGACCAGGCTCACTGATCGTCACTTGACCCGCGTCGTTGGTCTTGCCGGTCCACACCTTATCGCCGCGCTCGACAACCACCAGCGCGTCCGCCACCCGGCCTCCACCTTGATTCGCTTGCAATACGGTCACATTGACGTCTCGATCGATGGCAGGGCCCCACGTACCGTAGTTGCCAGCCATGGGGTCGAAATAGACGTAGGCGTTGTCCAGGACCGTCTCGGATCCATTTTTCCAACGCGCCGTAACGGTCACTGGCCCCGGTTTCCCGCGCGGAGTGCGAAAGCGCGCCAAACCGCTGTGTACTACACTCAAATCTGTGACGATCTTGGCGTCCATGTAGACCCGCTCAAGATGTTGTAGCCCAGAGCCTGTCAGGTCGACCCAACTGCCGCCTGCGACGCTGCCGCGAGCTGGTTGCAGGGCAGCGATCGTCGGCGTCGCACCGACAAAGTTGAGAGCGCCGCTCTTGGTGATGATCGTACCGTCGTTCATCACCAGTTGGACATCTGCTGGTCCGGCACTGCCCTTCGGAGCCATTGCGGTTACGGTCTTCGGGGCGAATTTGCTCTTGCCTTTGTTCTTGACCTGCGAGGCAAATAGGGCGCCGACCCGTACTCCGACGGCGTAGATATTCTGCGAACCGGCTGGATCCCAGTGCACCGTGAACGGTGTGCCTCCGGCGGTATCGACCTCCGCTGGAGTCACGGTCTCGATGAGCGCTTGGGCGACGGTCCAAGTAAAGGCACTTGCCTTTTTTACGTCCTCATAGCCCACGTCGACGCGGATATTGACCGTTACCGGTAAGCTGGTCCAAGTCTCCGGTCCGGCTTCGACCACGATGGTCGCTGAGTTTTGCTGGGGGCCGCCCACGCCGACGTCATGAGTCACCAGTTTGAGCTTTTTCGCTGACATTCTCACTTCGACCGCGGCGCCTTGCTGCCTAGTGATGGGACCGCTGAGGTGGATGGCGACAATGTGCTGTTTGTTGATGGCGCCACTATTCGGGGTCACCGCTAGGACCTCGTTGGTGCCTTTGGTGGTAGCCGATGAAGGCGACACGTAATAAATCAACTTGGTGGCGATGACATTGTTTGTCCCGCGACTGTAGGAGACGTCATATGCGCCGGGATCTTGTAGATCAGGTGTAGTGATCTCAATCCAAAGCCCGTGAGGATCGCTGGCTCCAATCAGTGCTTTTTTGGGCTGCTGCGTCGCTCCAGATGACGGAACTAAAAGAGCGATGCTTGCTCCCGCGGCATGCAGACCTCGCCCGTAGATTCGTACCACGTTGCCACCGCCCAAAGGCGCCGTCCCCGGTGCTGCGTAGTCGATCTGAAGTAGGTCGTCGTACCACCACCCCTTTTTCAACACTGCGCTCCCGTCCACATTCGACACACGCACGTCCGCTGCTCCGGCTTGTCCTGGCGGGGTGTGCATCGCTGCGGTGAATTCGTCGATAATCAAGGGGTCGATCGCCAGGCGGTCGCCAAACACGAAGCTAGTGGCTTGTGAAAATCCCGCGCCGGTCACGGTCACCAGGTCACCACCGAGGACGTCGCCCTTCGCAGGAGCTACGCTGTGCAACTGGACATCTGCTACGTAGCGAAACGCAAGCGGTAAGACCAGTTCATTGACCTTGTTGTCTTCATCGACAAGCCGAACCGTGATGTCGACAAATCCCGCTGGTCGTGGGGGCGACTGGACTCGGATGGTAAAGTCGTCGATGACGACCATTTCAATTCCGGGTGACTCACCGAAGAGCACGGCGTTGGCGTTGGTAAAGCCGATGCCGTTGATCTCCACTTCAGTCAATCCAACTGCTGGGCCTTGCTCGGGCGAAACCGCGAGGATCAGCGGATTGGAAGTCGGTGTCGGAGCACTTTGGACGCTGTCGACTGCCGCGGCCGCCGCACTGTCGGGGCTTGCGGTAGCGTCGATGGCCGCCACACTCGCGTCAGCCACTGGGCTCGTCGCCACAGTCGCCTGCTGCGGGGCTTCGCCACACGCGACGAACAGACAAAATATGAAGGCGACGACAACAAAGCCGCTGGCGTTTTGAGGGACAGGTAAAGACCATCGCCGTTCACGCATGAGGTGTCGCTCCAACTGCACAAGAGCAGATACTTTCAACAATGTAGCAGATCGGGCCGACTCGACCCAAATGTCCTGCGCCTTGAGCCAGACCGCGATGGTCCCCACGTGGCCTGCCTTTCGCTAGACGGTCGAATCGGCGTTTTGTTGCGCTACATCTCGAACTTCACATGTCTTCACAACCACAAGACGCTCAATTCCACAGGATCATCGACCTTCGGAGCTCTTTTTTGTCTTGAATTGATTCGTTGCGCACTTGGATGGTGCCGACACAGGCTATCGTTTTTGAAAAAAATCGAGGCGCCCCGTTCGCGTAGGGCACTCGATCTTTGGTGATGATCGCAGCTTTCGCGTCTCTAGGGCTTGGCCCCTATCGAGTTCGTGAGGTAACCTCCGGTCACCCGTGAATTCATACCGCCCTTTGGCGGCTGAGAATTTCGACACCCTTGAACGAAGAGGAGTCTAGGTCGTGAATCACTGTATTCTGAAGCGCTCGGCGCTGGTTTTATTGGTAGCATTTTGCCTGAGCTTCGCCCCCCAAGCAGAGGCGAAAGACAACACACAGAGACTCAAAGTCGGCGTCATGGCTGGCTGGTTGATGCTCGACGAGGTCAACGGCCTCGGTAACGCCTTTTATCTCGAGGACGTCCCAGAGAGTGGACTGATGCTCGGTCTAAGGGTCAGTTACCCCGTCCTGTCTCGACTCTGGGTCGAAGCCGAGTTCGGATTCACGCCCACGACGTTGCCGCGTGAACAGGAGAGTGGTGAAGAGAAAGGCTCGAACGACGCCTCGATTCTGAGCTACCGAGTGCTTGCTCGTTACGATGCTTGGACGCGCGAGAAGATGGCGTTGTTCGCCAGCGTTGGTGTCGGCCAGATGTATCTCAGTCACGACAAGCCCTACGTAAAACCCGGTGACATGGACACTGCGTTTTTGCTCGGAGCCGGCTTTGAATATCAGGTCAAGCATCGCCTGAGCGTGCGTCTCGACGCCCGCTGGTCGAACTCAGACGCTCGTCCGCCGGAGGCGATCTTAGATGACGCAGGTGATCCGACGGGCGACACCGAAGAATATAGCCGCAGCAACAACATTGAAGTGTTGGTCAGTGCCGCTTACGCCTTTGGCGGCCCAGCGAAAGACACCGATGGCGATGGCATCCCCGACGCTACGGACAAATGTCCCAAGTCACCGGAAGACAAAGATGGCTTCCAGGACGATGACGGGTGCAAAGAGATCGACAACGACGGCGACCAGATCGTCGACACCGCCGATCGTTGCCCGAATACTCCAGAGGACAAAGACGGCTTCCGTGATAGCGATGGCTGCCCAGATATCGACAACGACGAAGACGGCATCCCCGACGCCAAAGATAAGTGTCCGAATAAGGCCGAGGACAAAGACGGCTTTAAAGATGCCGATGGCTGCCCTGACTACGATAATGATGGCGACGGCGTCACAGACAAGCGAGATCGCTGCCCGAAACGCAAAGAAGATCGCGACGGTTTCAAAGACGGCGACGGTTGCCCAGACCCTGACAATGACGGCGATGGCTTCCCCGATGCCAAAGACAAATGTCCGAACAAGCCCGAGAATAAAAACGGCTTCCAGGACAATGACGGCTGCCCTGACGGCATGCCTGCGCACATCGCGCCGCTCTTTGACGGACCGCTCAAGGGCGTCAAGTTCCGTCGCTCGAAGCTGCGCAAGCGTTCTGCCAAGGTGCTCGAAAAGTTGCTTGAGCTGCTCTTAGAGGTTCAGGATGTGCAGATTGAGATTCACGTTCACACCCACACTCGTGGGCGTGCCAAACGTCTCAAGCGCATCTCGCGTAAGCGCGGAAAAGCGATTGTGAAATTCTTTGTTGAAGCTGGTATCGACAAAAATCGCTTCGTGGTTATCGGCCATGGAGGCGAGGAGCCGGTGGACACCGGCAAAGGTCGCAAAGCGAAGAAAGCCAATGAGCGCGTCATCTTGAAGTTGCGTCCGACCAAGTAATCGACCGACTTCATCGCGTAAAACGCGCGCTTGGACACCACTGACCGCCGGGGTAGAGGCCATCTCTCCCCGGCGGTCTTGTCTTGACACGCTGCGTCATTCCGGCCAGAACCATGCCTCAGTAAAGACAAGAGATGGAGGAAGTGATGGCGTCAAAAGAGACCAAGAGCAAGACCAGCGGCAAGAGTTCAGCGAAACCAGCGTCTGCGAAGACCGCGGCCTCAAAACCTGCCTCCAAAGCGGCCAAGGCGACGCCTGCCCGCACCAAACGCAAGGTCGTCAAAGAAGACCGCGTGGCTATCGTCGCGGGCGCTCGCTCGGCCTTCGCACGCAGTTGGACGACGCTCAATGACCTCGACCCAGTGGAGTTGTCGACTCAGGTGAGTCGCGAACTCTTGTATCGCATCGATCTCCCAATGGAGCAGCTCGATGAGATCGTATGGGGGACGGTCGTAGCCGTGCCGGCGGCTCCGAACATCGCTCGCGAGATTGCGTTGAACTTGTCGCAATACAGCATCCCCGGCTACACGGTCACCCGCGCTTGCGCGACGGGGCTGCAGTCGGTGGCCTCGGCGACGCGTATGATATTGACTGGCGAGCGCGACGTGGTCCTCGCCGGTGGAGTGGACGTGACGAGTCACGCTCCAGTACCCCACCAAAAGCGCGTGATCGACACACTTCAACGTGTGCAAAAGCAAAAGGGCATGGCCATGGTCAAGACGTTGTCCAAGCTCAACCCTCTGGACCTGCTGCCGAAGGCGCCAGCAATCGAGGAGCGCTATACCGGCAAGACCATGGGTCAGCACGCCGAGTTGATGGCGCAGAACTTCGAGATCAGCCGCGAGTCTCAAGAGCAACTCGCGATTCGCAGCCACACCAACGCGGCGCGAGCCACCGCCGACGGGCTGATCGCACCTGGCTTGGTCCCGGTACAGACGCCGCGGGGTGTCGTTGAGCAAGACAACTTAATCCGCAGTAAAATGGACCCAGCGAAGCTCGCTCGTCTACGACCGGTCTTTGATCGAAAAAACGGCACCATCACCGCAGCGACCTCCAGTGCGCTGACAGACGGGGCCTCTGCGCTTGTTCTGATGAAAGAGTCCAAAGCCAAAGAGTTGGGATATGAGCCGCTGTCGTTCGTTCGCTCTTGGGAGTTCGCTGCGCTGGACCCACGAGTCAATTTGCTCTTGGGCAATGTCTATTCGATTCCTGGCGCCCTTCAACGCGCTGGGGCAACGCTGGCAGATCTGGGCGTGATCGAGATCCACGAGGCTTTTGCCGCGCAGGTTCTCAGCAACATCAAGCTCATGGCTAGCGACTCTTTTTGCAAAGAGGAGTTGGGTCTATCCGCCGCAATCGGCGAGGTACCTCACGACCGCCTCAATATGTGGGGAGGCTCGTTGGCCTTTGGACACCCCTTCGCCGCAACCGGTGGTCGGATGTTGATCCAGTTGACTGACATCCTTCGCCAACAAGATCAGGAACTGGGCCTCGCTAGCGCCTGCGCTGCCGGAGGGCTCGGAGGCACTGTCATCCTCGAGCGCGCTTCATAGCACACCGCCTTTTCGCAGCTTGCAGACAGCCCATGGAGATACGATGAATGACGCAATGCAGCCCTCAGAGGCGACAGTTCAAGGCGCGGTTCGCTACGAAGGTGCAGACGCCCAAGGGATCGGCCTGGTGGTGCTGGATGTGCCAGGACAAAAGGTCAACACCTTGAGCCTCGCGCTATTGCCGCAATTCGATGCGACCTTAAATGAGGCGCTCAAAGACTCCGCACTGCGTGCGCTGGTGGTCACTTCCGGCAAGCCAAACGGGTTTATCGCCGGCGCTGACATCAAAGACCTCAACCAGGTTCAAAGCGCGCAAGATGGCGTTGACATCAGCAGTGGGGGGCACAAGGCCATGGAGCGTCTCGCTTCGTGTGGCGTGCCGACAGTCGCGGCCATCCACGGCGACTGCTTGGGCGGAGGCTTGGAACTCGCCCTGGCGTGCACTGCGCGCGTGACTAGCGACAGTCCGAAAACCAAGCTGGCTCTGCCAGAGGTGCAGTTGGGCTTGCTGCCTGGCGGCGGTGGTACGGTTCGCTTGCCAAAGTTGGTGGGGTTGGCCAATTCCTTAGACATGATGCTCACGGGCCGAACGATTCGTCCCAAAAAAGCGCTCAAGATGGGGCTGGTCGATGAGATTGTGCCCGTCAATCAGTTGGTAAGCGCTGCTCGGAAGCTCGCCGTCGAGTTGGCTGATGGAAAACGCCCGAAGCGTAAGAAAAAAACGCTTCAAGATCGTCTGCTCGAGGACAATGCGCTCGGGCGTGCGCTGGTCTTCCGAGAGGCCCGCAAGAAGGTCATGAAACAGACTCATGGACTCTATCCTGCTCCGCTGAGAATTCTCGATGTGGTGGCGGCCGGTACCTATAAAGCTGAAGCCGATGGATTTGGCGCCTTGCTTATGACGGCGGAGTCACATGGACTGCGGCATCTCTTTCATTGCATTACGACCCTCAAAAAGTTTGATGGTCCTGACACAGAGCTCGTGCAAGCGCGTCCAGTCGAGCACGTCGGCATGCTCGGCGCCGGGCTCATGGTCTCAGGTATTGCCACGGTGTTGGCTGACAAAGGCGTTACTGTCCGCCTAAAGGACCTGTCGCTCGACGCGATCTCGAAAAGCATCGGCTACGCCAAGAAGGTCTATCGAAAAGGTCGCAGACGCTATGGGCAAAGCGGGATGACTGAGCGCCTTGGGCGTTTGTCCGGTGGAGTCGATTACAGCGGTTTCGGTCAGGCTGATGTGGTCATCGAGGCGGTTCTCGAGAAGATGGATCTGAAGCATCAAATGATCGCAGACATCGAAAAACACACGCGCCGCGAAGCGATCTTTGCGACCAACACCTCCGCCTTGCCTATCACCGAGATCGCCGCCAAAGCAGCTCATCCCGAGCGGGTCATCGGCATGCACTTCTTTAGTCCGGTGGAGAAAATGCCTCTGGTTGAAGTCATCGTCACCGATAAGACCGATCCAGTAGTCACCAAGACCATCAGTCAGCTCTCTCGCAAGATGGGTAAGCACGTCATCGTCGTCCGCGATTGTCCAGGTTTTTACACGACGCGCGTACTGGCTCCCTACATGATCGAGGCGGTCTACATGATGATGGAGGGCTACCGAATCGAAGACATCGATCGTGCGGCCACTGAGGTCGGCTTCCCGGTCGGCCCGATTACGTTAATGGATGAGGTGGGTATCGACGTGGGCCAGAAGGTATTGGCAACCATGCGCAAGCACTACAGCGACCACATGGACTTCCCGCCCGACCACATTCAAGCCTTCATCGGTGAGGGCCGCTTGGGCAAAAAGACCGAAAAAGGCTTTTACCTATATGAAAAGGGCGGACGCTCGAAGATGGACAAGGGCCGAAAGTTGGTCGATGAGTCGGTTTACCAACATCTGCCCAATGGCACTCAGACCCGCAATGCAGATTTCGAAGAGATGGGCGAGCGGCTGGTCTTGTCCTTGGTCAATGAGGCTGTACGCTGTCTTGAGGAAGGCATTTTGCTCAGCGCCGAAGCTGGTGACTTGGGCGCCGTTTTTGGCATCGGGTTTCCTCCCTTCCAAGGTGGCCCAATGCGCTACGTTGACCGCTTCGGCTCGCGAAACATCACCGCACGGCTGCGGGACTTAGAGTTGCGCTTTGGCAAACGCTTCAAACCAACCGCGAAGCTCGTCGAAATGGGCGCTCATGACCTGAGCTTTTACGGCGAGTGAGCATTCATGTCCGACATTGAAGCACCGCAATGGTCTGTACAGACAGCCGAAACGTGGATTAAGGCGCTATTGCCAGAGCCTGTGATCCGTTCGGAGCTTCCCGGTGACGTTGTGCTCTTGCAGGCTGGTGACCCAGGCCAAGTGGTCGTGCGTCTCAAGCCTGCCGCGCTTCGTATCGGCGTGTTCTCTCAGCGGTGGTGGCGAGACCGAGGGGTGCTGGTCGATGAAACCTTGATCGCGGTGCCTTGGGTGCGTCTGCCCAGTTCATTGGTACATGCGCAGGCGGTTGTTCGGCCTTTGATAGAGGCGGCGACTGCGCTGCGACGCAGTCGATACTTTCACTGTGAAGTGTGCCAGCAACAACGCCCGCCGGAACTGCAAGTTGCCACCTCCACAGGAAAACGAACTTGTCAGACCTGCTGGGCAGAGCAGTGAAGCCCCCCGCTTGCCAATCATCGGTTGCCTGGGCAAAGCTTACACAACCTTAGTCACAGGTCTGACGGATGTCTGTTTCGAGCGCTCTTTTGCCGTTGAGTGGGGGCCGCTTGGGCCCTTGGTCTCGGCTTTTAGGTTTGGCTTGTAGCCCTGTGGTCGCCGCTCTTGTCTGGTGGTTTCACCCACAAAACATGTCTCATCCTGCTGGCGCTCTACTGGCTCTTTTAGCGGGAACTTTGGTGCTTTGGCTAACTGAGGCGCTGCCAGTCGCCGTGACAGCCTTGGCTTCTCCCGCGCTCGGAGTGCTACTGGGGATCGCATCGGTCGAGCAGATGTTTGCGCCCTTTGCTCACCCGACGGTCCTTCTTTTTTTTGGCGTTTCGGTTTGGTTTCAGGCGGCCAAGTGGCGGCGTCTCGACAGAGCCCTGGCGTCGCAGATCCTACCCGAAGCGTCGACCACGATTTATGGTCTACTGCGAGCGATCGCGATGGCCACAGGGGCATTGTCCGCGCTCGCTTCATCTCGCTCTGTCGCAGCGTTGATGTTGCCTGTCGTCGACAAAGATTCGGCTCATCATGGGCTGCGTTATCACCGCCTGGGCTTGCTCAGTGTCAGTTGGTGTGCGGCGTTTGGCTCGGTTGCCACAGCGATTGGCGCTCCAGCAAATCTCGCCGCACTGGCGGCACTCGCGCAATACGATGGTCGAGAGGTTCCGCTGCTCTATTGGTCTCTCATTGCCATGCCGGTTGCGGTGAGCTTGTTGCTATTGTGGCTCGGCTGGATTCGTTGGCTCCTGGGACCATTGGGGGCACGTGAGGTCTATGGAGAACTCCGCAATCAGCGCCGACAGCGCTCACCGACGACGGCGGCTTTGAAGGTGGCTGACACCGTGCCTTTTGCCATGGGCCTTGATCGTGGTCAGTTTGCCATCGCTGTCGTGGGGATCTTTTGTGCCATTTTGTGGTCACTCCCTGGGGTAGCCTCTCTCATCTTTGGAGTCGAGAGCGTTCAGGCCCAGACTCTCGCCGATCGGCTGCCGCCGGCGGTGATTGCTCTACTCGCTGTGAGTGCGCTCTTTGTGATGCCGGTAGGACAAAAAACCGGGGCCTTAACGCGCGACCGGCCGCAAACCGTGCTGTCGTGGGAGCACGTCAGAGGCATCGATTGGGACCTCTTCTTCTTGTTGGGATGCGGGCTAGCCCTTGGACATCAGACCGTCGATACCGGTTTAGCTCGCTGGCTGGGGCACCTCGCCATCAAGGGATTTGCGTTACACTCGGAGGTGAGTCTGACCCTGGCGATGGTCGGGCTGGCGTTGATGTTGACCCAGTTCGCGAGCGATACGGTTTGTGCCGCCGTTCTCTGCCCGCTCGCGGTGGTCGCCTCACAG
>PBTG01000153.1 GCA_002726535.1 Myxococcales bacterium
CTCCCAAAACCGGGAACTCATGGTGTGCATCTAAGGCTGGTAGCGCACACGATGAGGCGGTGTTGCAGGCGACCACCATCGCGTCGACTACGGCGCCATCACACAGTAAAGCGCTCGCCGCTTGCAGTGCGTAGCGAGTTACGGTCTCAGCGCTTTTGGTCCCGTAGGGCAACCTCGCAGTATCGCCTAAATACCGAACATGTGCACCAGGTAGACGGTCAACGACGGCTTTGGCGACCGTCAGCCCGCCAACGCCAGAATCAAAAATAGCAACCCGCGGCATCTTCATGGCTGTAGGCTCTCAGGCTGGGGCGAAGGCGGCAAGACCCAACAGATTGGTGTACTCTCTGAGGCGATGAACTCGTCCCTGTTTCGGTCGATAAGCCTCGGTGTCATGAGCCTCACCCTGTGTTGGCTGGGGCCTACTGAACCTGTCCATGCGTATCAGTGGATCACCACCGCTGCGACCGATAAACCTGTGCACTGGCGGATCGAGTCTCGGCTGCGATGGTCGGGCTCTGCAGAGATTGTCGCGTCGGCGGAGTTGGCGACGAAGCCTTGGCATGAGGCACTGTGCCCCAAGGAGCTTTGGCCCCCCAAACCAGAGACTAAGGCGTCCATGATGGAGCATGGAGAAGTTCTCCTCGAGCAGAGTGACTGGCCCTTTGGACAAGGCGTCATCGCCTTGACCGAGTTGGCTCATAACGCTGGATCCGGGGAGATCTCAAGCTTTCGCGTGCGAATCAACGCTCAAGGACATACCTTCTGTGAACAAGCGTGCGCAGGCGCTCAAGTTCATCTATCGTCAGCGCTAGCTCATGAATGGGGACATGTGCTGGGGCTTGACCACAGCGAGTTCTCGGAGGCGATGATGGCTGCGTCAACAGACCCGACGACCACTCGGTTGACCTTGGCGCAAGACGACCTCCAAGGGCTCTGTGATCTCTATGCTGAAGTGGCCTCGCAGCAGGCTCCAGCAAATCAAGGCCCCGGTTGCGTGGCTGCTCGGACACGCAACCAAAGCGATTCTCCTTGGGTGTTGCTCATCGCGATAATGGTTGCTCTCGGACTGGCTCGACGTCGAGCGTTTGCGGGGCTGTGTATCGTCTTCGCGATCGGGCTGAGCTCGCCGACGGTACATGCCTATCAGATCGTTTCGACACCTAGTGGAGCGAAAACACGTTGGTACCTTCCAGTCGTTGAGTATGACATTGAGATCGGAGGTTTGGCCGCGCAGAACATCACAGATGAGCAGATTGAAGATGAAGTCAAACAAGCTTTTGCCCAGTGGGCCTCTGTTGAGTGCGGACTCTGCCACGATCCAAAGGGGCTGTCGTGTGCGCCTGTAGCCTGTCAGCAGCACGCCTTGGGGATGTCATTTGTCTTCCGAGGCTTCTCTGCACCGAGACCAGCCATTGGCTGCGCGGATGGCTCAACGCCGAGTCCCGACAACCCCAATTGCGTTGCAGTGTCCAACGGAGTGCAAATCGGTTTTGTCGAGCAGGAGTGGACTTTTGGCTCTTCAGTCATCGCTGTCACGGCGGTGTTGGCTAATGAACTCAGCGGACAAATCACAGATGGAGACATCTTACTGAACACCCAAGACAAGACTTTTTGCGTGCAAGATCAGGGCTGTGAGTTTGGTCAATACGATCTCGGCAACACCTTGACTCACGAGGCAGGTCACTTGTTGGGGCTCGATCACAGTACCGTCGGCATCTCGACCATGTTTGGAGGCGCGCCAGCCGGTGAAGTGCTCAAAAGGGATCTGCATCCCGATGACATCGAAGGCGTCTGTCAGAACTATCGCATTGCCTGGACTCAGCAGGGCTGTCCACCAGCCGAGGGCGGTGGGTGTTCAGCTGGCACAAGGCACTCGACTACCATGACCTTTGGCTTGCTCTTGGGCTGTGCGTTGATCGTCTGGCGTCGTCGACTCATGCAGGGAGCCGTGATACAAGCCGATCATGCGCATAGACGTGATTAATGGTCCGAATCTAAACCTTCTCGGGACTCGAGAGACCGAACTCTATGGCTCGACGTCTCTGGATTCAATTGAGTCGCACCTTGGCTCTTTGGCCGAGCGCCTAGGTGGCGTCGATGTCTCCATTGAGATGAGTTTTTTTCAGAGCAATCACGAGGGAGCGTTGATCGACCGGATCCAAGAGAAAACTCAGGCGGGCGTAGACGCTTTCATCCTGAACCCGGGTGGTTATACTCACACCAGTGTAGCGCTTCGAGACGCGGTTATTGGGAGCGATGCGATGTTCATCGAACTTCATCTGACGAATATTTACGCGCGCGAGGATTTTCGACAGCGGTCATTGATCGCAGACGTCGTCGATGGGCACGTCACAGGACTTGGCCCAATTGGTTACGAACTTGCCTTACGGGCCGCGGTCGCGGTCCAGGGACGACAATAAGGGTCATTTTCGACCCACCAACAGACACTCACGCCGTTCTTTGGCGCCGTGCAACACATCATGATTTGGGAGCAACATGTACGATACAACCAACTTCCGTAAGGGCCTCAAGATCGAGATGGACGGTAACCTTTGGCAGATCGTTGAGTTTCAGCACGTCAAGCCAGGGAAAGGGGGGGCTTTTGTTCGGACCCGCATCAAAAATATGCTGACCGCTCAGGTCATCGACCGGACATTTCGCTCTGGCGATAAGGTCGGAGCACCCGATTGCGAAGAGGTTGATGCGACCTTCTTGTATTACGACGGCGATTTTCACTTCATGAACACAGAGAGCTACGACTCTTTCGCGATTCCTGAAGATGTCATTGGTACCGATCGAAACTTTTTGGTCGAGCAGACTCAGGTCCAAGTCCTCATGTACAACCAGCGTCCGGTAGCGATTGAGCTGCCGAATTTCATCGTCGCGGACATTACTGAATGTCTACCTGCGGTCGCTGGAAATACAGCTACCGGAGCAACCAAGCCGGTGACCGTCGTGACTGGCTACGAACTTCAGGTTCCGCTGTACATCAAAGAAGATGATCGCTTGAAAATCGACACGCGCGACGGCTCTTTTGTGGAACGCTTTAAAGATTAAGTCTCCGAGCGACCGGACGATGTCCTGTCTGCGATAGAGCATGTCTATGATGACGAGGTGATGGAGTTGGCTAATCCGCCCGCAAAATCGGGGCCCAATGTATCTCCGCAGCGGCGCGGGCGTTCCGCTCGTAAGCGCGCCTTTTCGACCACCATGGCGACGATTCGTCAGGATCCCCATGACGTCAATGCGCGCCTTGAGATGGTGCAGTTGCTTCAAGAAGACGAGCGTGTTGGTGAGTCTGTCGAAGAGTTGATGCGTGTCGCGGCTGTCTACATCAAGAGAAATATCCCCGTGAAAGCCGTGGCTGTGCTTCGGCAGGCGGTTCGCATTCAGCCAGATAGACCTGAGTTGCGGATGGCTTATGGTGAAGTGTTCTCTAAACTCGAGATGATCGAGGACGCTGCTCGCGAATATCGCCACGCCTATCACCTCTATAAACAAGCCGATAATCTCACAGCCATGCTCGACGCCTTGAGCGGTCTGACGCGCTTAGACCCCGGGAACCTTGAGGCCAACTTACTGCTCGCAGAAGCCCTCAGCCGCGCAGGCCGTAGCGAGCAGGCTGCTCGGGTGTTTCGCGAGCTTGCCGACTATCTTCAGCGACTCAAGGCTTTCGATGACTGGGAAAAAGTCGCTGAACGAGCAGTCTTTCATTCACCAGAAGATGTCGCTTTAGCCCATGATCTAGCTCTTCGTTACGTTCGCACCAATCGTCATGAGATGGCACTTTCGAAGCTCTTGCTTTGTTTGGAGTTAGAGCCCAATGACGTAGAACTCCATGAGTTGATCGTCGATACCTTTGAGCGTCTTGGTCAATACGACCGTGCAGCCGCTGTCATGCGTCAATTGGTTGAGCGTTATCGGGCGGCGGGTCTGTCTGAAGAAGAGCAATCCGCCCTTGAGCGGTTGTACCTACTGGCCCCAGATGAGCGGGACGCGAAAGAAGCCATGGGGGCCCTGCACCCTGCTGTCGAGCCTGAGACAGTGATTGAATTGACCGACGACGCTCTGTTACCCGAGGGGGCAGGCTTTGCTTCTTTGGAAATCGATGATGTGATCGATGACCTGATCGACGAACAAGATCTAATTCCCGAAGATGCGCACGATGAGCAGCCAGTCGAGCTTTTCGAGCCAGATCGACTACCAGAGGACTCTGTGCTCACCGAGCACGATGATGGGGCTCCAATCATGACCGAGATGATGGACGTGTCGACCATGAGAGCAGCTAACCCACTGCCTCGCCCCCATCGCCCTCTATCGAAGACAGCCATCAAGGCAGCACAGCCGCCACCAGAGTATCCGCACGAAATCGAATTCGCGGCGAGCGACGAGCCCACTTTGTACGACGACAATTTGATGGACCAACTCCGCGCTCTCGATGGAGGCAAGATGCCTCCATCCAAAAGCAACAACCATCGGGCATCCTCTTCGCTCGCCAAGGCTTTGAGTTCTCAACGTCCCTCTCAGCGTTTGCCGCGTCCAAGGCTGACTCGCCACAAAGCAGTTCAAGACGCCGGTCATCAGGCACGAAGCGTCAACAGCGACCTTCAGACCCTCGATTTTTTCATCGAGCGAGGGTTTTACGACTCAGCGGTGGCGTTGATCGGTGAATTAGAGAAGCGTTATCCAGATAGCGAAGAGGTTCGCCAGCGCCGACAGCGCGTCGCGTCTATGGGCCACTAAAGGACGCCAAAGAGCTGATCGACGAGTGTTTGCATGTCTGAGGGCATTGGCGCCTCAAATCGCATCGGCTCTCCACTAATCGGGTGAACAAACCCAAGCGTCTTGGCGTGAAGCGCCTGACGTCCCATACGCCGCAAGGCGGCGATCTCTGGGCGGGTCTTCGGTGTCTTCGGGTGGTTGCGAACGCCTCCGTAGAGTACATCACCAACAATCGGGTGGCCTCGCTCTGCAAGGTGCATTCGAATCTGGTGCGTTCGCCCAGTCTCTAACGTACATCGTATACGACTACACAGGTTCGACCGATCGATGACCTCGACGTGCGTGATCGCCTTGCGTCCCTCGGCGACACGCCCACTGAAACGTTTTCGGTCTTTCGGATGACGACCATGGAGAGTCTCGATCGTCAGCTCGTCTTGTCGCATTCGGCCCAGACAGACCGCTTCATAACATCGCTCGATATCGTGTGTGGCGAATCGTCGTTGTAGCTCGAACATGACCTCAGCGGACTTGCTGACGACCAAGAGTCCAGAGGTGTCTTTGTCGATTCGGTGGACAAGACCGGGTCGAGTCTCATCTCCCGACAGATTCGCCAGTTGAGGGACGTGGTGGAGCAAGGCGTTGATTAAGGTCCCAGAGGGATGCCCAGGAGCTGGGTGAACCACCATGCCAGCGGCTTTGTTGACCACCAATAGCGCGTCGTCTTCGTAGAGCACGTCGATATCGATCGCTTCAGGCGAACTCGACGGCGCTTGCCTGGCTTGAATCTCAACGGTAACGGACGTGTTGATTTTGACCCGAAAGCTTGCCTTGATTTTGGCCTTTGGGTCGTCGAGTTCCACAAAGCCCTGACTGAGATGCCAGGCCGCGCGTGCACGGGATAAACTGGGAAAGGCCTGACTCAAAAACGCGTCCAGACGCATTCCCGCTTGCTCCGCAGAGACGGTCGCAGATGCTGTACGACAGGGGGGCGATTCGCTCAGAGCAGCCTCACTTTGGCGATCTGCTCTTCGAGGCCCTTTTGGTATTTTGAGTCGATGGTCGATCGCAGTTTTTCCAAGCCCCAGATGAGACGATCCCGCTGACGCCAATCGATTCGAATCGCAACTTTGGCTTCGTGTAGCGCTAATTTCCATTGACCAAACTCAGAGAGGGCCACGGAGTATGCGCGTTTGACATCACCGCGCCGCTCTTTTCCCTGCTGAGCGGCTTTGTATAGCCACTTGATCGCCTCTCTTGGCTGTCCGCCGTCTCGCTGCTTATGGTACTTTTTTACCAGAGCTGTAATTTGTTCGTCATCGTCGCGATTAGCTCTGGCGATTCGTTGTTTGACGACCTCGGCGGCGCCCTTTTCAATGCCGCGCATTAGACGGTCAATTTTAGTCTGTTCACTCGCTTTCGTTGTGCTTTTTCGAAGTGACTCGAGCCCGGTGAGTAGCGCGTCAGCTTGCTTTTTATCCAAGGCCAGCGTCACACCACACTCGTGAGTAGCTTGGCTCCATTTACCGTTGTTCGCCAAAGCCAATGCATATTTGCGTTTCAGGTCAGCTCGGCTTTGTTTGGCAAGGGCGGCTGCTTGTGCGAAGGCCCCTTCAGCTCGTTTCCAATCTTTGGCGCGAACCCAGGTGTCGCCGACTTTTTCCCAGCCTTTGAGGCGTGCTTTTTGGACTCGCCTGGCGTCTCGTTGTCGTCGTTGGGTGTAGTTGCGCATCCGCGTCGACAAGCGCAAGGCCTTGATGGCCTGAACTTGGTGAGTCTGAATGCGACCTAGAGTTGGATAATCTTTGAGGGCTCGAAAGGCTTTTTCAGCGTTGCGCAAAAAACCGATATTGCTGCTGTGGACCTCGATAAAGGGCTTGAGCAAGGCAGCGGTTTCTTTGAATTTACGGGCTTGAAGCCATTGTCTCGCACGAATGTTCAGGGCGTACGCTTCGTCGGGTTTGAGTTGCAGCGCCATGTCTAAGGCGTGGTTCATCACCTCTTTTTTTCCAGCTTTACGGGCGAACATAGACAGATTGACCCAGGCGTTCAGTAGATTTGGGTACAGGTTCAAGCTTCGCTGAATCGAGGCCACCGATTTATTCGCGTCGCCTAACTTGTTGTAGCAGAGCGCTTCGATGAAGTGATTTTGAAAATCGTCAGGATTGATCTCGATGGCTTGTTGGATCGCTTTGAGCGCGCTGGATTGATTGCCTTTGCGGTTGTTGCTGCGCGCTTTGCTGAAGCCAACCTCGGCGATGCGCAATCGGCTGTTTTCATAGCGAGTAAAGAGTGCGGCGCCAATGGCGCAGGCGACCAAGGTAGCGACCATCGCCGAGCTTGGTTTGGCAGCAGGGGCAAAAACCGGCGCCTTGTCGGCCTCAACTGGGCTTGTCAGTTCCGTGGCGTACACATAAGCCGCCCCAATTACACCGAGGTGGATGA
Source organism: Myxococcales bacterium (assembly GCA_002726535.1). Taxonomy (GTDB): domain Bacteria; phylum Myxococcota_A; class UBA9042; order UBA9042; family UBA9042; genus UBA9042. Next base: position 7,168 of record PBTG01000153.1, read on the forward strand.
AGAACAAAAAGGTTGGTGCCGGCAGTTGAAAGGGAAAGCTCAACAGCGCATCACCGCAGATCGCGACGATTCCCGCCAGCGACGTCACCGATGCGTAGGCCATCCATGCGATCCCCTCATCCTCGACGCCTATATCGCTACGTTGGATCGCGGCGGTTCTCCATGACATCCAAACTAACGCCGCCAGCAAGGCCAAAAAGCTCACAAAACCTTGAGTCCCAAACTCACTCCAGATCTGTAAAAAGTCGTTGTGAGCTCGGGTCGGTTGCTTGCCAATCGAAAAATGGTCATTGGCTTGTCGCTGCGTGACATATTGAGGAAAGAGCACTCGCCAATTGCCAGCGCCACCACCGATCGGGTTGCCTTTGATAGCCGCCCAAGTCGATTTCCACATCATGACTCGCATCGACCAATGGGGCTGGTCGAAATCGGTGACTGTAGAGACCAACTCTGTGATGCTCTGCCGTCGTTTTTCGTCGCCTTTGCCCTGGTCGTATTGAGCCTTAAATCCGCGATCGATGAGCGCATTGCTCGAAAGAATCAGTACCAGCGCGCCAGTGGCCAACATCGCCAGGCCGATAGAGAGCGTTGAGCGTCGTTGTTCAGAGTTTTTGTTCTTCGAGGCAGCGAAGCGCCCCGCCACAAACCAGATACCTCCCGCGACAATCAGCCCTAAGAAGGCCCCTCCCCATGCCGAACGAGTCACGCTTAAGCGGAGGTAGTAGAGCAGCAGCCACAACAGTAAGCTGCCAACGACACCAGCTGCGATCGCCAACTCCGATTTTTTTCGAGACCACCATCGCAGTGACATCGCGATCAGAATGTACGCCGCAGGCATGACGCTCACGATGAGTTGGGCCGCCATGTTGCGGTTACCAAAGGTCGAGCCCGGTTTGTTGATCCCGACCCAATATCGAGCCTCAGCCGGCAGGAGTCCGCGGATGTTGTGATGCTGAGCGATACCGAAGAGCGCGACCTGGGCGCCTCCGATCAACATTCCGCCGACGACGTAGAGCAAGTGGCGTGGTTTGCGGACTGTCGACATCAAACCCACGCCGAGGATCACGGCAGCGCCCCATCGATAGGCATCCATCTTCGCAAAGATCGACAGCACGCCGCCGGTCTCTTTGGGCGCAACTCCTACGCCGATCCCGAAAGCAGCGATCAAACCCACTAGAGGCCAGGTCAACGGGGTCCTCGGCAAGCGCAGCTTGCGTCCCATGAGAGCCATGACACCGATGGCCAAGAGCAGCCACGTTGCGGCGTCGGTCATAAAAAGTAGTTTGGGTAGTTGATAGAGGTCGCGAACCTTTGGCGTCACCAACGTTGGCAAAATAGCGCAGGCAATACCGACGATCAGCGGCGGCAGTTCGTCGATGAGGCTATCTTGCTCTTTGATTGGTTGGCGGATTCGGCGCGAGGGCTTGACTGGCGCTTGGCTCGAATCTGCAGAGACCGCATTGGGACTCTTAGCCGGGCTAGAAGGAGCCTGATTGGCTTGGTCTTCAGCGAGCTGTGCAGCTCTTTGTCGTTTTCGTTGTTTTTTCGATATGCGCGCCACTAGTGACTCCTTCGACTCTCAAGGTCGCGGATCATAGCATCATAGCAGCGGGAGGACAGGGCTCTAGGTAGAACATTTTTATTGGGCGAGATACCCTATACGACGACCTTAAAATGACCCGCATGGTGTTTTTTTCCGAGCTTCGTGACTGTTTTTAGGGCGACGATCAAGGTCGCGTCGTCTGATTTGCAGATTCCGCAGCTGTCGTTTGGCGACAAGTAGGGGTCATCGGCGAAATACATCTGAGTCACCACAGCTGGTCCATTGGCAGGTGTGAATCGAAAATGCAGGTGACGAGGCCGGTAGCCGCCAGCGTCCAAATAGGCGCCAGGTAAAATCGTTTCGATGCTGAAATATCCGCTGCAATCACTTTTGAGAGTCGCTCTCAAGGGAGTGGGGGCACTCAGATTGCGATATTCGCCTTTGGTATCGGCGTGCCAAACCTCGATCTTCATGCCCCCGACCGCTGAGCTGCAGCTGTCATTGAAGATTCGCCCGCTAAGAGTCAACCGCTCTCCAGGTTCACTGGAGTCAGTCAGAACGACAGTGTTTGGTGCATTCGGTTCATAGTAGGGGCCTTCGACATCGGCTCCGGTTTTCGGGCATTGATCTGGAGGCGCACCCGGGCCCTTTTCGTCCGGTTGTGTTGAGCAAGGCTTCGAGCTCGTGTCTTGAGCCAAGCTGTCTGCTGCGATGTCTTTGTCGCTCCCGCTGTCTCCACTGGCTGTGTCGGCCATTACGCTGTCCACGTTCATGGAGTCGCTGCTCGACGTGTCCGCTACAGCGCCGTCGACATTGGCCGCATCTTGGCCTGCATCGGCATTGGAGTCTGCTGGGTTGTCCTGTGGAGCTTTGGTTTGGCTACAACTTGTTGCGAGCGCAATCATGGCGAGACGTTCGAGCGCCTCTCGCCTGTTGAGCATATCTTTCATTACAATTCCCGGGCCTTCATGGTTTGGGGATTCGCAATCGCGTTGAGACCATCGCCGCCCCGCTCAGAGCGAAAAGGCTGCTCGCCGGATGCCAGGCCATTGGCCCGAGACGCATCACTCCTCCCCATAAGTCACGATAGACGGCATCTTGGGAAAAGGCGACAGCCATCAAGAGCACGAGCACCAACGAACTGGGAATCGGGGTGCCTTCAAAGTAAGGCACTTTACCTGTTTGCTCATCAGCCATGTCTTTGGCTGTGACGTTAAATCGCGCGAGTCTGGCGATTCCACAACAAACAAAACCAATCAAGATCAAGACGTCCCATCCACCTCTTGCGCCTAAGGTGTAGGCCAACGTCGCCGGGGCCACTCCAAAAGAGATGATGTCAGCGAGGCTGTCTAAATCCGCTCCGAGACGAGAACTCCTGCGGAGCTTCCGGGCGACCCATCCGTCCAAGGCGTCGCACACGAAGGCGACGGGCAGTAGTACGAAGCCTGCCCAAAGCCAACTACGTTCACCCTCAGCTAGAAATTGTAGGCACAAAAACAAGGTTGCAGTCCCACATGCAGCGTTGGCTAGGGTGAAGAGATCGGCGACCTCAAACTCGCGCAACATGGAAAATCTACGTGGCGAGCCGGAGTACTGACTACTCACGACTTGCCTTGGGTTTGCTTTGCTGACGCAGCGACCATCTGAGCGAGCTGCTCTCGGTAAGGATGCCGCGCCACCCCTTGCTCCGTAATGATCGCTGAGACCAACTCAGCTGGAGTCACATCAAAAGCCGGATTGGTGACGTCAATGTCTATGGGGGCGACTTGTAAGGGAGTGAGCAATTCAGCGGGAGCCCAGCCGCCGATATGGGTAACTTCGCGTTCTGTCCGCTCTTCAATGGGAATTTCCGCTCCACTTGCACAATCGAGATCAATGGTCGATGTGGGAGCGGCCACATACATGGGGATACCGTGGTGTTTGCACAACACTGCCACTGCATAGGTGCCGATTTTGTTGGCCACGTCTCCGTTGGCGGCGATTCGGTCCGACCCAACGATGGCTGCTTGGATTTTTCCCTGTTGCATCAGCCATCCAGCCATATTGTCTGTGATTAAGGTCGCCGGGATGTTGTCTTGTCGACATTCCCATGCTGTTAATCGAGAGCCTTGTAGATAGGGGCGGGTTTCATCGACCCAGACGTGGATCTCTTTGCCTGTTGCAACGGCTGCTCGCAACACACCGAGCGCTGTGCCGATCCCTCCCGTTGCGAGAGCGCCTGTATTGCAGTGATGTAAAACGCCCCCTCCTTGAGGTAACAAGGGGGCACCGTGCAGTCCCATGGCCTGACAGGCGGCCTGGTCTTCAGCGTGAATTAGCTGAGCTTCCACAAAGATTTCAGACGCAGTTGCTCCGGAGCTCACCAAGCCTTCAATGCGGTCAATTGCCCAGAATAGATTGACCGCAGTCGGCCGCGTCGATGCGAAGCGCTCCCGCCAAGACGGCCATACAGATCGGAGAGGTTGTCCCGCTTGTTCACTCAGGTCCATCGCTTGGGCGAGACCATAGGCGGCTGTTACGCCGATAGCCGGAGCGCCCCGGACGATCATATCCGTGATCGCTTGAGCGACCTGTTCTGGGTCGGTCAAGTGTAGCCACACCTCTTGGGCTGGCAGCAGACGTTGATCAATGAGACCAATACTTAGCCGACCCTCTGGGCCCTGTGTACATGTGACCGCTTTAATCTGGGTTTCGATGCTCATCGAGCGCTCCTTTTAGCGGACGGTTAGCCGGGTCAAAGTGACGCGATTGTCGCGATGAACGTGGATTCCAGGACCTTTGCCACCTTTGAGGATTAAGCGCTTTTCATTGAGTGGATTGTACAGACCGAAGATAACGTCATGCTGCCCAGCATTGGTGCCCAATGGGACTTCCTGGATGACCGGAACACGCACGATGTCGCCCTTGAGCCAGTGATTGGTTTGGAAACAGCCCGTGCAACGTTTTTCCTCACGCTTGGTCTTCGGATGAATTGCCAGCGGCCACAGATCGCGGTGCAGAGGATGCGGGTGCATAAAGATCATGTAGCTCGAGGCGAGGCCGCGCCGGACTTCAAAGTACAGGTCCAACTCATACTTTTGCGATCGACGCACCGTAGGCCGTTTCATTTGGTAGCCAACCAAAAAGACCTTGTCGTCAAAGTTAACTTCAACAGCAGTGACCCCTTTGAGGGACTTGAATTGCTTCTTGTTGAGTACGTGCTTGCGAAACCAGGAGTCATCTTTTTGGTCGGTGCGTAGATGAGTCGCCGTCAACACCAGTCGAGACGACCGAGCGTCTACCACTGAGATGTGACGGCCGCCCTGAGCTCGCCTGAAGGCAAAATTCAACGCCGAAAAGTCATCTTTCGGGACCACGACGAAACGCTGTTGTCGTTTTTGAGCGGTCGATTTGGACACTCGATTTAGGCCCTCAGGCAGCAAATGAAAGCTCGCCCGCTCGACGTCACCCACCGTCAACGCGGGATCTCCATCGACCTCAAGGGTATCGGCGGTGTTCGTGAGGACTTGCACGCGCTGACCGCGAGCGCTGATCAGCGTCGCTCCACGCCACTGGTTAGTCTGCCAATTCTGGCCCTCGCCTCTCGCGTTTGGGGCGACGCTAATCAGTTGACCCTCGAGCTTGGACGCGATCCCCCAAAAGACTCCTTTCGGAGGGTTGTGCACGCCGGAAACCGGCCAGCCGGGGACAGCGATAGCTGTGGAGCGGCCCTCAGGCCCAAAGTCAGAGACTTGAGTGGCGAAATCTTCGCCTGCCAAAAGCTTCGTTAACGCGCCTTTGTCGGTCAAAGAGGGCATCGCCTGCGTATAAAAGTTCCGCGCAACGGAGCCGCCACCAGGAGCATATTTAAAAACCCGCGGGATGTTGTCTTGATCCAAGACCCCGTCGGGCTCTCTTGGATCTACGCCCGTTCTCTCCAACAGATGCTTTTGTGAAAAATGCAGTCCGAGCTCCGGCAGCAGACCAAAGACATAGCTGCTCGACAACACCAATGCTGCGAGCATCGGCAACGCAGTGCGCAGTCTAGGACGCTCGATGATCGACACCAACTCGAAGGTAAAGTAGTTCGCCAGATCGATAAACCGGTGCTTTTGCAGTAGATAGTTTTGAGCGATGAACACCGTCAGAGCTACCAGAGCAGCTGTATCTGGACTGGCGATGAACAGCTTCGCCAGATACCGACTAGGAGAGTCGATCAGCACGGTCAATCGACTCAATAGGACAAAGGCTAAGCTTGCGCTCGTCAAAGCCGCGACCCACCAGGCCGCCAGTGTTATCCGGAGCATTTGACGCTGCTCGCTGCCCAAGAGTGCTCTGGCGACAACCCAAGCGACAAGAGCCCAGGTCGCCAATAGATAGCCGTAGGTCCACGTTCCGGCTGCTTGACTCGCCCCAACACCGATGCCACCGATGGTGAATAACAGCGGGACAGCCGCACACTCAATCCATGAAGAGCTACGCAGTAGGCTGGCAAGCTGGCTGCGGTAGGGGCGCATTTGCTCGTCGAGCAGATGCCGGCTTGACCACCATTTGGCTACAGCGACCGGAATCAAAAGGCTCAATGGCAGCCAAAAGTTCAGACTACTCAAGCCGGCTCGCAGCGCTCCGGACCATCCAGTTGGTTGCAGCGTCGACCAAACCAACAGCCCGCTGATCAATTGACAGATAGCGAGCACTGCACCGACCGCGAGCCCGATATGTCCCTTCGGCCTGGTCCAACGCAGCCAATGTCCTAAACGTGCCCAGAGCTTCCATCGTGGTGACATCGAGCCAATGAGCAGTAAAGCGACGGCTGTCGCTCCGGCGATGACTTCGGGACGCGTACACTGAATCGTCGTCCATACGCGGTCATAGCCGTAGCCAGTGCGACGTGCCTCACCATGCAACACGACCTCGGTGCGTGTGCCAGCGCTGATCAACAGGTCCAAGCACCACAATAAAGCGGTGACACTCAGAGCTCTCGGAGCCACTTTGGCTGAACGGAGCCAACCTATGGCGCGACGAATCGCGTCCAGAGGTCGAGTCAATCCGATGGCAAAGCTCACGACCAACAACAAGCTGATGGCTCGCGCTCCACGATTGAGCTTAAGTTCTTGAGGCCATTGAAAGGCGGCTTTTTCGCCACCGAAGGGAGGATCCCAGGCCAGCCATCGAACTAAGGTCGCCGCTTCTTTACCGATCTCTCGGTGCAGTAAGACCGTTGGGATGATGAGCCATAATGCGATTACAGCGCGGTGCAAAGAGTTCTGGGAAGACGAAGAGCCAAGTTCGACCAGCCAAACCGCGGTGAGCGCTGCGACAATTGGAGCCACTGGTAGGGTCCATTGATGAAATCCTGGAAATAAAATCGCAACGGCGAGCAGGGGCGCGCCAAAACTCAAGGCCAACACACGACTCGCGTCGCTCATTGGACTGTCGTCGTCTCGAAACAAGGCTTGTCCTGCAGCCAACAAGAACAAGGGGCCCCAGGGATACAGAGCAAAGCCGATCATCCCGATAATGGTCGAAAAATCTCGTTTCTCAGCGGGAATGCCGCCGTCAAAAGGAACCTGTGTGAATCGTAAAGAACGCAACAAGGCACTGGAGTCGTCCGAGAGTACCCACCAAGCCGCCAGTGCGACGAAGAGCATCGAGCCCAGAGCACAGATCCAAGCTCGTCGGTCTTTGGCTCCACTGACGATGAAATAACCGACCAAAATACTCGCGCCCATGGTCAGCCCGCCGAGACCCCTTGCCAAGAGCAAGACGAGCAACCCAGAGCAGATCCAGAGCCACCACCTCGGACAACGACGCGTTACACCCAAGGCCAACCCCAAGCCAGTACACGCGATCCCCAGGGGCGCGCATTGAGCGAAGGTGACGATGCGGGCATTTCCAACCGTGAGTGGGAGAGTCAGGTAGATAAACACACCCAGCCAGGCCGTCGAACTGCCCCAAAGCAAGCGCATCGCGATGAAAAGAAGTGCTGCGATCAGCGCGCAGATCAGGGCCCCAGGCAAACGGGCTGCCAATTCAGAGGCGCCGAAAAGTTGCAAACTCCCGGCTACCAACCATGTATCTAGCAAAGGTCCCTGACCCGAGTGGCGATTGACCTTGTGAAGCACCTGAGTCCAGGGAGAGGGAACGATCTGCTGCAACGTATCGACCCATTGATCAGGAGTCGACCAGAACTCATCGCCATCCATCAAAGGCGCCATGGCTTGGGGCTCTTTGGGCATCAACCACTTGGCCACAGAGCCCCGCAATGTTCGACTCAACTGCCGCGAACGAGCCTCTGCAAGCAATCTTTTTGTGGATTCAATGTGTTGGGTTACGAGCAAGGTGACGAGGCCACGATTTTCACTCTGTAGTCGGTTGAGTTGTCGCGCAGCGTCGTCCCAACTCGCCGAAGATCGTGGTTTGAGCTTGTCGAGTTCGACGACGACCGCGTGAGTAAGTCGCTCTGAGAGCCGGTTGGGAGCCAACATGAGGCCTTGGCGAATACTGTCCGTCTCGATTCGACGCACGGATAACGTGTGCTTTTCAAGAGCTGCGGAGAGTTGTCCCTCACTGTCGAGCACCAAAACTTGAGATGGTCCCGATACAACTCGGGCGTTGGCGGCTCTATCCATCTCCCAAGGATCTAGCAGCCCAGAGCTTCCGAGTCCTGGCAGCAAAAAGAGAGCTGCCACACTAGCTGCGAGGATAGGTTGTAGATGCTTGCGCATGGGACTTCCGCGTGCTGGACGCCGAACCCTAACAGACCGAACGCCTGAGGCAACAGTGCGACAGTGTTAGATGGTTAACGTCGACGCCGACGGCGTTTGCGGTTGCGGGATGGATCGATACTCGCGGCTTCAATGGCCTCGAAGTCGATCTCGTTGTCATTTGCATCGCGGCCCAACGCGACCACAGCGAACCTCAACGCGATGGAGTCTCTATCTTGCTGTCGCTGACCGTCGATGGTTTGAAGGAGTAAATTGACATGCTGTCGCTCTGCTTGCAGTTCTCTAAAGTCAGGCGAGACCATGACGTTACAGTCGTGACCACTTGAGCGATTGCCGTTGACTCGATCTAACTCAGCATCGCTTCTGTGCTGGCCGAGACGATCGTTTCTCTTGTGCAAACCGTAAAGCTTCGCGATGGGGTCGTACTCGGGCTGCTTGTCGAGCTTCTCTGTCGATTGTGGTTTGGACAGCTTTGCGAGATCTACACGGTTGCCTCGGTTGTCATCCTTGGATTTTTTCTGTCGTCGTTTGGACTTGCCCTCAGCATTCGAGTTGGTCTTGATAACCTCACGCGGAGGCAAGACGGTCATCTCGACTGGCCACATTCGACCGCTCTTCACACCCGCTACGAGTGCTTGCTGATCGACTGGATGTCGGGGAAATAGGGTTGCGACCGAGCCAAAGCGTTCTCCACGAATGGTTGAGGCTGAGCCACCAGCGCCTGGCAGCTTGGCTTCGACGGCGGCTTTGCTTGCGCGCTCATTTGAGGCGGTATGCTTTGGGCTTGAGGTGACGACCACCGCGCTCAGTGTATCGAGCGACTGAAAGGCGTCCTCTAAACAGGGATGACCGAGATCTCTGTCGAAAGGCTGCGCGACCATGACGACGCCGCCCCGCTCAGTGAACTCCTTGGCGACTTCGACGGCGTTTAGGCCTTGCTCCCCTTGGGTTAGTTCGTTCCACTTCGACTCGGTGAACCACTCATCAATCGTCGACGGGAGACAGAGCAACCGACCGATATCGGTGTCGACCTCGACACCTACATAAATGGCTTTTCTTACGTCCTCAGCATCTTCGATTTGAGGCGCTTGTCCTTGGCCGACAAGCACCAATCCATCGAGCCCCTTTGTGCTCGCTTGTTCCAATAGGAACGCAGCGGACAGAGGGTCTTCAGTTGCTCGGACGTGTAGGTCAATCAACGCGGCATTCACGTTGTGCTCTCCATATGGCTTTGTGTTCGTAACGTCTGCGGCTGGCTGTAGTCGAACTCTTCTTCGTTTTTGTCAGCCGCACTAACTCAGGAGAGCCAAATCCCTGTAAAGCGTCTCATCGTGGATGACGCCGGCATTTCCTGAGGTTGTCCCCGCTCCGCTCGCCCTCGACGGGACCAATTCGTCCCTCAGGCATCAGCGCATTTTGTGTACGGGACCGGTCTGACCCACAAACCGGACTTACGTCCTATCACGGAATATGCGCGCTGAAAAGCACAGTTTCACATCGAATGATTCGATCCCCTAGCTCTCCTGTTGTCGAATCAGAGCGAACCAGGCTCCCATTGGCTTGCCGCGTTTGAACGCAGCGCCCACCGATACATGTTTACTGACGCGCCACATGTAGTCGCACATGTCTCCAAATACCAAGGAAGCAGACCAGTTCATCGAAGGTTTGGGATCGGGCCAATGCTGCACAGGCCGTTCGCCGGGTTGCTCGTAGTAGTTGACGAAGACCTGACCATCGAAGTCGCTGCGTCCGTCTGGGCTCTCGGTGCCGCGAGCCCGCAAGGTGAAATAGCCAGGTCCAGTAAACCATCCAACCAGCGAGACAATCCCGTCGTTGTCGTTGTAGCCGTACACCAGTCCAGGGGCAGCCCTCACCATGGGTTTACGAAAGGTTCCGCCGACTGGCCATGGCAGCGAGTTGACGCCGTGGTGAACGACAGGCTGACCATCGGGGATCTCCTCGGGGACAAAGAATTCGATATCGGTGTGCTGACCTGCAGCGCGCTCATATAGCACCGACATCGTGTTTCCCTGCAGCGCTTCGATCGCTTCGAGTCGACCATTGTGACTCAATCCATCGAGATGATCGGCCAGTTGTTCAGGGCTCGCCCCTTGCAATAGCAATTTTTTGAACTGGCTCATCGACGCTCCTTTTCTGCGGATCCAGCTTAGGTGTACCCGCTTCGATCCTGATTGGCGAGTCGCTCTGCCATCAGCCAAGCGACAGCCATAATCGTATGTTGTGGATTGACTCCAAGAGTTGTTGGCAGGGCCGCCGCACAGACGACATGGAGGTCGCGCACGCCGTATACTTGCAAGTCTGTACCGACCACTGCTCGCCGGGGGTCGTCACCGATAACGGCGCCACCGAAGAGATGGCTCAACACCCACGTCCAGGCGCGGTTGTGCAAAGGAGCCTGTTGCAGCAGATGAAGTTGGTCCGGACCCAGCTCAAAGGGCAGGCCGACGACACCAGGACGAACGCTTCGAGCTCCCTGATCAAAATGCGCCCTCGCCAGCAACGAGACCCCTTTGCGCAGACGCTCGAGGTCTCGTTGAGTGGGACGGTAATAGACACTAGGAGCACCGAATAGACCCCTTTTTACCCTACCGACCGCTTCGGCTCTGACAGCGCTAATCCACATCGCTTGGTGTCGAATATCGGCGAGCCTACCGGTAAGTTGACGGCCGGCTCCACCGGTCCGTCCAGCTACCAATTCGAGCGGCAAGGTCAAACTTTCGAGTTTCAAACCGAGATCTTTTCGGTGATGGATAGAAGCAGTGCCTTGAGTGGCTCCCTTGTACATGTCGACGACGTCCGGATAGACCCCGATGACTCCAGCGCCCGGATGAGCCCGCCAATACTGGCCGAGTGCCGGACTTCGTACTCCAGAGGCTTCGAGCAAAGGGCCGGTACCGGTCGCCGACGCGGCCAAAATCACGCCTCGACGAGCCTCCACAGCAAAGTGGGCGCCTTTGACGCGAGTTTGAGGATGGACAAAACGTCCGATGACGCCCACGGCGCGTCCTGATTTCAACTCAACGCGAGAGACGGGCGCACAGGACAAGACGGTGCCTCCTCGCTCGAGCACTTCTGGAATCCAATTGAGCTGGGTCGATTGCTTCGCACCATGCCGACAGCCTTGCAGGCAGCGAGCGCTGCCTTGGCATCCTTTGACATTGCGGCGCATCGGGTGCGCTTCCATCTCACGTCCCTGTAGCGCCTCCAAGAGCATTTGGCTGCTGCGACCGAAGTGGGCACCAGCGTCGACTTTGCTATCTTCAACCGACAATTCTCGTTCAATTTCGTCTTGTACACGGCCGACCGCATCATGTGAAAAGAGATCCCCTAAGCCGTGATCTCGCTGCCATTCGACCAGGACGTCGTCAGGGGTTCGAACCATGATGGCGCTATTGATGACCGTACCGCCGCCGACCAAACGACCCTGCACAATCGGTAAGATCGAGTTGCCTACAGCAACATTGGCGCCCCAGTCTGGAAAGACGTCGCGCATGACTCCGAGCATGGTCTCTGGGTAGTCTTTCGCTTCGCGCCACGGGCCGGCTTCCACCATGGCGACCTGATATCCAGCTCGCGCCAAGATCAACGCAGCCATTGAGCCGCCTGCCCCAGTTCCAACGACCACATAGTCGGCCACAACAGACAGTGGCTGCCCGCTCCGATATGCGAGATGATGCCCCTGGCTCATGATGGACCCGAATTGTTCATGGAACTGTCGGCTTGAACTTCAAAGTCACCTCGCCAGGTTCCCGGATCGCTGTCGAAAGGTTGCAGACCGAGTGCAATTCGCACTTCTGGCCTCTCTCCCCAGATGGCTCCACCGACCGTTTTGAGCATCAGCATGGGCTGTCGAAGCCAATACCATGGGTGCGAGGCCATCTTTGAAGCGTGACGATCCAGAGCAGCGTTGCTCAGCAGCAGTGCGGGCACTGGCCAGCCGATGGTCACCACCGGCGCCAAGACGAAGGCGACCCAGCTACCCACCAACCCTAAGATCAGTAAGGCAGGAGCCTCTTGAAGCACTTGCTCGACACGGTCGCAGGTGCTCTGTCTTGTCAGACCCGGGATGGGGCCATTGTCTGGAAAAATCGCGCACAGACTCCAGCTGATCGCTTGAGAAATTGCTCGATTCAACACACGGATTGGCATCGGGCCTCCGAGGGGTGCATGACACAAGGCTCAATACCGGCCGCCCCGATGTCAATTGACAATCGTAGAGCCTAAAAAGCAACCCGCCCGGCTGCAAGCAGCCAGGCGGGTTGTCTCGGGCCGGGATCAGATCAGTTCCAGGCGTAGACCATCGCGAAATCAACCGCGAAGTTCTGCGTGGTGTTTCCGGTCAACAGGTTGGGCCCATTGTTGAAAAACGCCGGATTGACGTTCAAATCAATCTTCCAACCACGTTGCTGCTGAGAGCTTTTGCCGTCGGCAGTCGGCGCGTGAATGCCCACGCCGAAGGTCAAGTTGTTGACCACGCTGGAGGTGTGCGACTCGTTGTTCGCAGGCGCCGCCGCGGTGTTGTTGTTGTTGGTCAAGACGACGGCTTGACGTGCGCCTAGACGCAGAGTCAACCAATCGAAGGTACGGGCTTCAGCGGAGAAGCCGTAGTAGGGGGAAATGATATTTCCGTCCTCGACTGCTCCAACCTGACCGCCGGGCTGATCGGTACCATTGACGACGCTGCCTACGTAGCTCAGACCAATGCCGGGCTGGACCAACCACTCGCCGCTATCGGGCTCGATAGCGAGGTCGGTACCGATAGCGATTTTAGTCTGCTCCGAGGAGCCACGCTTGGCCTCGAAGGTCGGTGAGTCTGGACGAATGCCGTGGAACACAGCTCGCTGGTCGAGCGCGATGTGAAAGTAGGGCACCAATTTTGCAATCTGGTGAACGCGAAACTCGCCTTTGGCTAAGAATCCAAAGGCGAACAGGCCGTCGGCTACGTAGCGGTCAGAGCCACCCTCGATGTTGCTAAA
>PBTG01000154.1 GCA_002726535.1 Myxococcales bacterium
CCGAGTCAGTTCGCAGCCCAAACGGCCTTCGCTGAGGTGCATCACGCGTTGCTTTGGCTGCGCAACGAACGGCGCATTCGCGGTCTTTCAGACAGTTTTCAGAGCCTACTTGGTCGGCTTCGGACCAGTTCAAAACCGATGGATGCGATCGTAGGGTGGGTGCCAGAGTCGAATTTCCCGAAATCCTGGTGGCGACAACTTCAAAAACATCGGCGAGCTGGCAAATCATACACAGGTAAATCGCGTGAACTGCGTTTTCGCGGAGATAAAAAACACCAGGCCAAGGGCGCCGGGTACCGTCATCTGACCTTGGCCAATCGACTCTTGGCCTTGCGACGGCCCAAAGCAGCCGTGATCGAATATCGTCGCGCCTTTCGTGTGGGGGTCAAAGGAGATCCTCTGGTGTGGGCGCGGATGGCCAGGGCGCTCTTGGTGCTTGATCGGCCTGAACAGGCTGAGCGCTATCTCGATGGCGTACAAAGTGTTGATCACGCACCGATATGGGTCGTGAGAGGACAGATCGCGCTGGCGCAAAATGCACCTTTGCGAGCCATAAAGTACGCACGCCGCGCCATCTATCTCAATCCTGTCGAGCCACGGGTCCATCAACTGTTGGCCGCTTCTTGGCGTCTTTTAGGTGATTCGAACCGAGCTGATGCCGCTCTCGCGGCCGCTCGCCTCCTCCAGTCTATAGACTGATGTAGGTGGCTGCGGTTGCCAGCGACGATCTAGCGCCCTACTTTGACTGCTATGAACGCTTTGACCTTTGATCTTTTCACCCAAGCGAACACGCTGAATATCGATCCCGTCGATGCTGCGCTGCACTCCCAGGGTGTAGTTTTGTTGGTGCTGGTGGTCTTGATGCTCATGAGCGTCATGAGCTGGTTTATCATCGGAGCTCGCGCGTGGGCGCTCGTTCAGATGAGACGTGATGTGGTCGTGTTTCGCCGTCGATTCGATGCATGTGAGCAGGTCTTAACCTCCGCCGAGCAGCTTCAGGCACACGTGGCGCTGCCGCATTTTAAGCTTTTGGTCGCGCTACTCAAAGAGAGTGCGAGTTACCCAGAGGGCATTGAGCCTGAACTGAGCAGTCTCGAGCGTGCGCTCAACCGCGCTTCGGAGCCTCTAGTCGCCGAGCTTGAAAGCGGGCTCACATTATTGGGATCAATCGCCTCTTCAGCGCCCTTTATCGGCCTGTTCGGTACGGTATGGGGGATCATGTTGGCTTTCGGGAGTTTGAGCGACAGCGGCAGCGTCTTGCAGACAGTCGCACCGCACATTGCTGAGGCCTTGGTTGCGACCGCCGTGGGACTCTTCGCGGCAATTCCTGCAGTCATCGGCTACAACAGCCTGACTCGAATCGTTCGTCATCTGGTCACCGATCTCGACGGCTTTGGCTTGGAGCTGATCAATCGCGTTGCTCGCGAGCGTCAACAGGGCTGAAGGGACGATATGGGCATCTCACAAGGCCAATCAGCAAGAAGAGGTCGCATTGCAAACGCGACTGTGGCGGAGATTAACGTAACGCCGCTGGTCGATGTGATGTTGGTGCTCCTGGTCATCTTCATGACGGCCTCTTCCGTCGAGACTGCGCGATTGAGTCGCGAAGCCGAGACTCTTCGTCAGGTGGTCAACGAGGACAGTGAAGCTCGACAACCCCAGGTTGAACAACAGCAGGTACCGATCGATCTGCCCAAAGCGCGGGCAGATAAAATCGGTCCTGGAGACAACAATAAGCCCGTCTTATCTATCGATGCTCGAGGGCGAATCTATTTCCGTCGACATCTGCTGGTCGATTGTCGCCGGAAGCGAAAGAGTTTGGCCGCTTGTTTAGACGATTTCGAACGAGCTCTATCGAACTACAAGCCAGCCCAAGGAGTCACGGACGTTCACCTGCGCGCTGATCGTGCCTTGCCTTATGGAGACGTACTTCAACTGATGGCCAGGATGCGGCGAGCCGGTATTTCCCGTTTTGGACTCGTCAGTGAGGCGCTCACAGGACAGGGGCGTTGATGATGGCGCTATCGAGTCGCATCGTCGGTATAGCCTTGGTGGGAATTGTTCATGGTTCTATCTTTGTCGTCGCGGCCTTGGCTCCTTCTGAGCGCGCAGAGAAGCTCAGCGCTGTAGATGAGATGAGTACTTGCGCCAACGTCGTCAACCCAGCTTGTGCGACCGCTGGGGTGAAACGCACCGCGTCACAGACATCGCCAGGCGGGGCCGCGACTCGACGCTGTCCGGAGCCAATGCATCGAATGCGGCGACGGCAGGTCGCTCCTCCGGCACCGGCAGCGGTTGACTTGCTTGTCGCCGAGTTGGTGGAAAACTTCGGCGAAGTAGATGGGGATGCCTTTGATTCTCCCACTCGCACCAAAAGAAAAAGCACAAAAAGTGTCTCTCGTATCAAGAAAGTCCGAAAGCTTGTGGGGTCCAAACTCGACAGCATCCTCTCTGGTGGCACCGAAGGCCAACAGCGGCGAGATCGCCTCGGCAAGATCTTGGGCACAGGCAAAGGTCGATTGGGTGGCAACGCGCTCATCTCTCAGCGGGGCTCGGTGTACGCGCGCACGCTGAAAAAGACCGTATTGAGTCATTTTCGCGTCCCGGGCAACGTGCCGGCCTGGCTGCGCAAATCTCTGGTCTGCCGGGTGAAGATCGTCACCATGACCGCCACAGGGCGCGTCATCGCGTACAGCGTGGTTCGAAAAAGCGGAAATCCTGCTTTTGACGGGGCTGTCCGCAGTCTCATGCGAGGCTATAAGGCTGGCTTACGCTCACTGCCAGCCCCTCCGGCTCACATTCTCAGCGCGATCAATTCACGAGGTTTTGTGATCGACTTTCGCTGACCTGAGATTTCCTTGACGTCCTTGCGGACCGGTCCACGCTCTAGCTCATGGCCCGCACGTGGGCGCAAGGAGTGAGATCATGGGCATCGGTTTGGGAGCGCGTTTGCGTAAAGCGGTCGAGAAAGGCGCTCTTCGAAGAATCAACAACGGTAGTGGCAAGGGGATTTGTGTGGCGATCGCCGCCCAAAAAGGCGGTGTCGGCAAGACCACCACCGCGGTTCATCTGGCGGCAACGTTAGCTGAGCACCATCAACTTGAGGTGCTCCTGGTAGATCTCGATAACCAAGGCCACGTCGCTTCTAGCTTGCGATCTCACGTTCGTGGAATTGCACCTCAGACAGTCTCGTCTGTCCTGCTCGGACGAGATCCGGATCTAACAGCGGCCGTTGTGGCCACCAACATCGAGGGACTCTCGATCACCTCAGCTGATCGAAACCTCTCTCAGACAGAGGCTCAACTCGCCGGTCGCATCGGCAGAGAGCTCTTGCTCAAACGAGCCATGGTTGCCGCCCGTCACCGTTTCGATGTTGTGATTTTGGATTGCCCCCCGAACTTGGGTCTCCTTACGCTCAATGGATTGGTAGCGGCCGATCACGTTCTGATTCCTTGTGACTTGAGCATCCTCAGCCTCGAAGGGGTCGATGATCTGATCGATACGCTGCAAAATCTCGACGCGATGTTCGGCAGGAGCCCAGAACTGCTCGGATTGGTTCATACTCGAGTCGATCGTCGCAATAAGCGGCAAAATAGCACCATTCGTCGAGCTGTGGCCGATCGATATCAGGGACATGTGTTGCAATCTGAGATTGGCGTGAACACAGCGCTGTCAGGTGCCCAACTTGTCGGCAAGACAATCTTCAACGCCTCACCGAGCGCCAAAGGCGCGCAGGATTACCGAGCTCTTGGAGATGAGGTGGTTGCGCAGCTTTGGAAAGAGCGCGCTGTCAGCGCCGCCTAAGCTATGCGCTCGCCGCTACCGGCCCATCGGGCCCCTGACTTTCATCGATGATACGAGCGAGTTCATCGAGGATCTCTTCTTCGGTACGTTGACGAGCGACGGAGATCTCTTTGACCAACAGCGTTCGGGCTTGGTCGAGCATCTTACGCTCACCAAAAGACAGCGCTTTGGTGTATTTCAGCCGGCTGAGATCTCGCATCACCTCGGCGATGTCGAACAGTGAGCCTGTGTTGATCTTCTCAACGTAACGTCGATAACGACGGTTCCAGGTCTGACGGTCCACCGTATTGGTCCGTTGACGCAACAGATCGTAGATCTTTCGAACATCTTCGTCGCCGACTACTTTTCGTAGACCAACCGATTTGACCTTCGAGACCGGGATCATAATCTTTCGGTCCGTGTCGAGCACTCGGAGCATGTACAACACGACGGTTGTCCCCGAGATCTGTTTCGATTCGATCCCTGTGATCTCTGTTACGCCTTGGCCAGGGTATACCGCGCGGTCGCCGATCTTGAACATCATGATTGGGGCTCCTCGTTCGCAGGCCTACCGACTCTCCCTCACCATCCTGATGGTAAAGGCGCTTTGCACTGATTGAACTCTCGGGCCGCTGTCGATGTTCCATCGCGGAGTTCTCGAGCGAGTTAACCAGACGGATAGATTAACACCTCGCCCCTGTTCAGACAAGCGTCAGCGCCGTGATGACGCACTGCGTCATTGCGCTTTACAGAGGCTGACGGGCCCGCAGCGCCCTACCGAGCGTTGCTCCATCGAGATACTCAAGTTCTGAGCCTTGAGGGACACCAGAAGCGATCCGGCTGACGGTGATTTCGGTGTTGGCAGCGAGCAGTCGTTGGATATAGCTCGCGGTGGCCTCGCCTTCGATCGAGATTTGTGTAGCGACGATCACTTCGACGATCGGTTCGAGCCGTGTCCGCTCGACGAGTTCGTCGAGTCTCAGCGAGCTCGGGCCAATCCCGCGCAAGGGCGACAACACACCGCCGAGGACATGATAGCGTCCGTGGAACTCTCCGCTTGCTTCGATTGCCAGGACATCTGCGATGCCCTCGACCACGCATAACAGACGCTCGTCTCGTCGGGGATCGACACAGATCTCACACAGTTCGCCATCGCTGAGGTGACCGCAGAGACTGCAAAATCCCACCTGCTCATGGAGTTGCTCGAGGGCTTGAGCCAATTGCTGCGCTTCAATCACAGGGCGCTCAAGCACGTGAAAGGCCAGACGCATCGCAGAGCGGCTTCCCACACTCGGGAAGCGTCCCAATAAGGTCGCTAAACGCTCGAGAGCTTCAGGCAATGGCGACTGCGTCATTGACATCTCCAGTGGCCTCGTTGGGTGGACCACATCAGGGCGTTAGCCTTTGGGGTCGTCAGGTGTGGCCAGATCGATTTGCGCGATTTCACCGCCCATTACTGCCAACACCCTAACAACACTTGGATGTTGCTGTAGAGCTTGGCGATCTTGTCGTTTTTTTGCTTGTCGCTTTTTCGATGTCTTCGCTCGAATGCTCTGGTCTCTAGCTCGTTCAACGACTCCAGAGATCTGTACATCTACATCCTGATTGACTAGAGCGCTCGCCAACGCAACCAGCGACTTTCGCACCTCACTCTGATTGGCCAATCGCACCGAATAATCGCTGCTGAAACCGAGGCACAATACATTGGCAGGGCTGGGCTCAACGACCGCGTCTTCAAGCAAAGGGACCAAGGTGGAGTGATTACTGTCGCTCGCAGATTCACACAAGGCCTGCAGGTGTTGGTCGCTAAAGTTGATTGTCGGAGGACTTGGCGTCGTCGGCTTGGGCTGAGCGGGTGGCGGACGCGGCGCTTTGGGACGGACTCTAGCACTGGGGACGTCGTCGTCCCCTGAAATCTCCTTGGCTGGTCTTTGAGCACGAGCGCGCGGCGTCGGTCGTCCTTGCGTTCGTGCTGATGTTGCCTGGCCCGTTGACCGTGGCGCTGGCGCGCTCTGAGTGGCTTGAGGCAGGCGTCCGGTCATGACCAATCGATTGACTTGAGAAGCGAGCGCCGCGACATCTTTGAGTTTGGGCGCTCGGCACAGACGGATGAGCGCCAACTCCATGACCAAGCGGGGGTGTGCAGCCACAGCCATTTGCTCGGCGAGCTCCAGCAAGGTGTGAGACAGACGCTCTAATGTATTGCCGTCGACGCCGTTGATTAACTCGCGGAGCACTCGAACTTCGCTCTCCGAACGATCGACAAGATCGTCGGCGTTGTGCCCCATCATGCGGATCATGAGGAGATCACGCGCCTCCATAGCGAGCGTTTTGGAGAAGACTTTGAGCTCCATACCGTGATTGTGAGCTGAGGCCAACGCGCTCAAAGCCCTTTGAGCGTCCTGGCTTAGCAGGGCTGCAATCATTTCGGTGACACGCGTGCGGTCGGCGACGCCGAGTAAATTCGCCACCTCCGAAGCCGACATCGTCTCCCCACCGAAGGCGATCACTTGATCGAGAACGCTCAGAGAGTCTCGCAATGAGCCGTCCCCTTCTCTCGCGATCAGATAGAGCGCCTCAGCGTCCATCTCGATGCCCTCTTGCTCACAGATATATTGCAGTCTGCCGACCACTTCATTGGCTTTGATACGACGAAAATCGTAGCGCTGACAGCGTGATCGAATCGTAACCAACAGGCGCTGGGGATCGGTCGTCGCGAGGATGAAGTAAATTCCTTTGGGAGGCTCTTCTAAGGTCTTTAAAAATGCGTTGGCTGCCTCTTTGGTCAGCATGTGAACTTCATCGATGATGTAAATTCGATAGCGATCGCGAGTCGCCGGATAATTGGTGGTCTCTCTCAATGCGCGCATTTCGTTGATGCCGCGATTGCTCGCGGCGTCGATTTCGCGTACGTCGATGGCATTGCCTTTGGCGATCTCTTCACATGGCTGGCAAACCCCACAAGGGTTGGGGGTGGGGCCTTGCTCGCAGTTGAGCATCTTGGCCACGATTCGGGCCGTCGATGTCTTGCCGGTGCCTCGGACTCCACAGAATAAAAAGGCGTGAGCGACTCGATCCATCTCAATGGCGTGCGTCAGCGCTCTGCTGATGTGCGATTGCCCAGAGAGTTCATTGAGAGTCTGAGGTCGATATTTCCTTGCAAGAACGACGTACGACACTGGTTCCTCCCGAGTGGCCTATAGGATACGCGGAGTTGGCTGCTCAAGCGAGCCCCAGCCGAAAGAAACTGTGGACAAAAAAGCACCAGCCACCAGCGCCTTGAGGCACTGGTGGCTGGTTTTCTGATGCGTCATCTCATTGACAGCTGTGATGGGTATGGCAGGCGGCACACGACGTCGCCGCTACCGTTGCTACCTCTCGGTCCTGGCGGGGTTGACGACTCCGCCGTTGCCGCC
>PBTG01000022.1 GCA_002726535.1 Myxococcales bacterium
AAACACCCTTGGCGCGCTCTTGTTTCAAGGCAGTGCGGGCGAAAAACGAGTGGGTGTTTTGTCCGGAGGTGAGCGCGCTCGTCTGGCGTTGGCCAAGATGGTCTTACGCGCGCCAAACTGTCTGCTTCTCGACGAGCCTACCAATCACCTGGATTTACTCAGCCGGGAAGTCTTAGAAGACGCCCTGAGACGCTTTGATGGAACGGTCGTTTTGGTCAGCCACGATCGATATTTCATCAACGCCGTGGCTACCCATGTATTGGAAATTCTGCCTGGCGGTAAAACCACGCTTTATGAAGGTGATTACGACGCTTATCTCTATCGAAAATCAGGGGGCGACCCCAAGGTGATCGAGGCGCTTTTACGTGGTGAGTTGTTGGACGACCAAAAGACATCGGACGAGGCGACGGCTGTGTCTGATAAAGCGGCTCAAAAGGCGCGAAAGCGAGCTGAGGCTGAGCGTCGAAATGAACTATCCCGTCGCACCAAGCCGATTCGCGGACGACTGGAGACTCTTGAAAAAGATATCGATAGAGCCGAAATGCGTCTTCAAGAGATCCAACAACTACAGCTCGATCCGAGCCTGTATGATGATTCGCAGCGAGTTCGCCAACTCAGTGAAGAGCACGGTCGGCTGTCGGCATCAGTCGAAGAGATGATGACCAAGTGGGAGCAGTTGTCCCTACGCATCGAAGCCATCACCGCTGAGATCGACGCCAGTTAGCCTTTGGCGAAGCGTCGACGGCGCAAGAGCAGTCCGCCGAACATCACCGCCATCAACCACAGGGCCCTCTGATCAGGTTTGCCACTCGCGCTGCATCCGCTATCTACACCCTTCGAGCCGCAATCGACCTCGATGCCGTTGGCCATCGCGACTTGTTTGCCGTTGAGGGTGGCGATGAGACTGTGCTCGCCAGTTGGTAGTCCTTTGGGAACCAGCGCTGTCAACTTGCTGCTCGATTGAACCTGAATAGCCAACAACTCCTTTCCGCCTACCTGAAGGCTTATCCCTTGAGCGAACCCACTGCCGAACACGGTAATGCTTGTGTCCCTCGCCGACTCCACGCAACGTGGGTCAACCATGTCGATTGTTAGTGGATCTACTGGCGTGACCGTCCCCGCATCGACTGGCCCTGCGTCTGGTTCAACCGCGGCAGTGACGGTGACCGCGGCGTCTTTGAAGCCGACCTGTCCGTCTGGATTTTCAACCACGACAGGATAGGTTCCGGGCGTGATTCCTGGCAGGACTGTAGTGACAATTTTGGTGGCGGTAACACTCATCACGGAGGTCTTCGCAGCACCGACTTTGACCACAGCGCCCGAGACGAAGTTGTCGCCAATGATCTCAATTTCAGTGGGCTTGTCACTCGGCACTGCCGACGGGTTGATCAGATCAATGACTGGCTTCGCGCTCGGAGCGGGACCTGCGTCGAGTGCGACGCCGGTGTCCGAGGTCGATCCGCTGTCCGTGCCGCTCGAACCGCCTGCGTCCGTCGTGCCGCCGCCACCGCCGTTTGATTTGACGACCAGACGCAGACGGAAGTCTCCTTTCATCTGCACTAGGCCGCTGTTGATCTCCTCGACAAAACGCCACGCTTTGCTGCCAGAGCATTGGCCAAGGGGCCAAACGATGTGCATCAACTGAGTCTTGACGGTGGTGGCCGAATCGGTCAGCGCTGCTAGATCCTGGCAGCCACAACCGACATCTATACCGGCGATCTGTTGCTTCATACAGTCGGTCTTTCCCCAATAGGTGCTGAGATCTTTGGCCTGCGAACTCACTCGGATCATCACGCGGATGTTGCCCTGAGTGATAACCGGTGGCTTATCTCCTGGCTTGCTACTGGAAAACTCGTACTTCATTACCGTGTTGCCTTGGATTGGTGTCCCAGGCTTGCCTGTCACGGGATTGAAAAAATCACTGGTATTGACCGACCAAAGTGGTTTGCTCGATGAAGGGTTCGCAGCATCGCTGTCATCGTTCCAAAACTCGATGACTGCGTTCATCTTCTGAGCAGTCGCGTCTGCAACGGTCGTTGGAGCCGCCATGACCAACTCGACTCCGAGGATTTCAATAGGAAACTTTTCTTTTTCAGGCCGAAACAAGACTCCCCATGCCTCACCTTGGATAAATCCAGGGTGGCCAAACTGTGGATGCATCTTGGTCCCAGCGAGGCTCCCGAGATCATCGGGGCCGTCGTCATATTTCCAGACCTCTTGCGCAGCTGCGTGACTCGCAGCGACAAGCGTGATTATCGTGATAAGTGGAATAAGACGACGCATATCGGACCCCCAAGGCTGGGTGGGCGCCAGTTCAGCTTGATACTCTTCTCTGGCAACCTCAATGAAGATGGTCTCATCATAGTTGTCTGCTGCCTCTGCACACAAGGGGCAAGCTCAGCTTTGGGATTGCCGCAAAGCGGCTCTGATTGCGCTGCCCCCTTGACCGAAAGCTCGTTGGGCTTGCAGGCTCGTCACATGAGTTTTACCCGTTGGACAGACATCCGAGGTCACGGCGTACAGATCGAAGCGCTGTTGCGGGTCTGTCGTGGACAGCGACCTTCACATGCCTATCTGTTCACTGGTCCAGCTAGTGTAGGTAAAGGCTCAGTCGCATGGGCGATGGCCGCACACCTGACCTGCGTGGCCCCCGATGAGCGAACTGGCGCATGTGGGCAGTGTCGATCTTGTCACGCGATCCAACGAGGTGAGCATCCCGAGATCCACGAACTCAAACCACAAGGCTCCTTCATCAAGATTGAGCAGGTTCGAGACGTGCAAAAACCGCTGAGATACGAGGCTACGCTCGGAAGAGCTCGTATCGTTCTCATCGCTCAAGCAGATCGATTTGGTGAGGAGGCTGCGAATGCTTTACTCAAAATCCTCGAGGAGCCTCCGAAGCGAGTGTTCTTTTTGCTCGTTACCTCCATGCGGCAGAAAATTTTGTCGACCATTCGATCTCGTAGCCAGGAGGTGCGCTTTGGGCCCTTGTCTGAAGAAGACATCGCCGTGGTGCTCGCTGAGCAAGGCTTCGAGGATAGCGACGCCAGACAGGCCGCCTCATTGGCTCAAGGTCAACTCGACCGGGCTCGTACGCTTTGCGATCCCAACTGGATGGAGGCCTTAGACACGATCGTCTCGGCGGTTTTGTCTCTGGGTAGCGGCAATCCTTTCGCCGTAGTTTCGGCGGTCGACACCGTCGGTGCAGCTGTCCAAGGCCTGTCTTGGTCCGAACAACCCGTTGAAGAGACCGACGTCATCATACCTACTGCGAGCTTGGCTGAGGCCAGGGCCCTCGCAAAGGGCAAGGCCCCTGCAGCACCTCGAGCACGTAAGTCGGCCGCGAAGCGCCGTGGCTGGCCTCCAGAGGCGTTGGAATGGACCTTAGATGTGACTCGCGCAGCTTTGCGGGACGCCCTGCTCGCGTCTGTGGGAATCCCCTCTTCGCAACTATCTATGGCGCGACATCAGCAGGCCCTGTCGGCATTGCTCGAGCGCGCATCTTCGAAGCAATTGGCAGCTGCTCTCGATGTATGTTTAGAGGTAGACCGCTCGTTGAGATTGAATCCGAATCCAGCCGCTCTGCTCGAGACCACGTGGCTGCAGGTTCACGGCCGGTTGACTCAAGTCGTCTAGTTGCTGAGCTCTTCGCCGAGCGCTTGAGCGATAATCTCCGCCACCTCAGCGCAAGTCTTGGGTCGATCGAGGGCTTCTTTTTCGAGGCAATGCAAGATCATCTCTTTGATCGGCACAGGCATCTCGGCGTTGAGTTCAAGGGGATCAGGGACGGGACGCAGCGCATGCGCAACGAAGATGTTGCCGTCGGAAAAAGGCAGTTGGCCCGTGAACATCCGATACAAGATGACGCCGAGAGCGTAGATGTCGATTTGGTAGTTCACCTCAGAGCCATCGATCTGCTCTGGGGCCATATAAAATGGCGTCCCTGCCAAGACACTCTGCTCCCCGAAGCCGTCATCAAAGGCTCTCGCTAAGCCGAAATCGAGTAGTTTTACCTTGCCCTCATGGGACACCAGGATGTTGTCCGGCTTGATATCTCGGTGGATCATCCCGTGACTATGTGCGTGATCCAATGCAGCGCAGATTTGTCGGATGATCGAAGCGGCAAAAGTCGTATCGGTGATGGGCTCACCCAAGGGCAGATGCGCGCTCAAGGGCATGCCGTCGACAAACTCCATCGAGTACCATGGAACGTCTTGTACATCGCCCATATCGTAGATGTGAACGATGTTAGGGTGGCTCAAGCTCGCGGCCATTTTGACTTCTCTATCGAAGTATTTGCGCGCCATCTCGGTGGGCATCGCACCATCAATCATAAACTTCAGGACCACGACCCTGCTGAGCAGTTTGTCATTGGCCCGAAACACCACGCCGTTGCCACCTTGACCCAAGCGCTCCAGCTCGGAGTAGCGACTCGCCAGCCCCGCTGGAACCCCATCAGGCCATCCATCGGCGTCAACTGCCACGCCGAAAGTCATCGCTGCCTCAGAGGCCTCTTGGCCCTCGACATACGCAACAGTACTTTCGCTAAACATCCCGGTTATCTCGTCGAACACTACGCCGGCCACGAGTGAAGCTTGTCGCCCCGAGCCGCTGCCTTGGATTGGCATGGGCGCCTCGCTAGCAGGCATTTCAAAGAGTTGCTTACGCAGCCTTACGAGCCATTGGAACTCCGAGCCATCGCTGCTGAGTTTGGAGGTCAACCTCTCCATCAGCACGCGCCCAAACGCGGGTTGTTGTAATTGGATCGACAACTCCAGGGCCCATTGAGTCAACTCAGCTCGTTTGGCGATCGCCATTGGGATGTTGAGCAGTCGCTCAAGTCTGAGCAGAGCCTCACGCAGTTGCCCCTTGTCTGCGTTCATCTTCGCAGCACGCTCCATCACCTCGGCATAGCCGCTGTCGGTTGGTTGGACCAGGTCAGCGGCTCGCAGCGCCTCTGTGTTGTGTCCTTGGGTCGCTCGTAAGTTGAACACGGCGACGCGTTCACCACCCTTGGTCAAGCAGGTGAGTGCTTGCTCTAGGTTACCTCCGCGTTGCCACAGCGTCGCAGCTGAGCGAAAGCGCCCCAGCGCTTCATGAATCTCCGCAGCCTGTACAAAGTGGCTTCCTTGCACCAAAACATCGATCGCTTCATCGAGACGATTTAACTTCTGGAGCACTTTGGCCGTCGACAGACTGTCGTTTGTTTTCGAAAAAGCCGCCAGAGCCTCGTCCCACCTTCTGAGTTTTACCCAGGCCCTGGCCGCAGCCAGCCACTCTCCATTTTTCTCTCTAATCTGGGCACTTAAGGCCAAAGCAGGCTCAGTGAGTCCTGCTTTGCGCAGCAGTTCTACTGCTTCGGTGCTCTTGCCAGCTTTGAGCAGCAGTTTCGCTGCCCGCTCCGGTTGCCCGATTCGATTGGCCAACCGCGCTGCTCGTTCGAATTGGCCGCCGCGAGCCAGAGCCATCATGACGCCGTGGTCATCGTCGACTTTGCGATAGCAAAAAGCCGCGCTCTCCCAGTCTTTACCATTGACGAAGGCTGCCGCGGCTTGATCCCAGGCTTCTGCTCGGCGCCATGCCCGTCCCTCCTCGAGATGTCGGCCAGCTTTTTCAAAGAGTTCAGCCGCTTCCCGAAAAAGCTCGTGTTCCATCGCAATACGGGCCGCTCGCAAAGGACCATGTTTGCGCAGTGCTTTTTGAACCGCCCGCATCCCTGCTTGACCTTGGGTGCTGGCCAGCCGCTGGATCCAAGAGCGCAATATGTACCCGCCGCCGATCAGCAACGTCGCCGCGATCAGACCACTGATGAGTTGCGAGTTCAGACTGAGCGTTTCCATGACTCTTCTTTTGAGCGACTGGGTTGGGCTTGCAGTGTCTCGATCCTACAGTAGATAGGTGCGATGACCAAGTCATCCCCCGTGATTTCACATTTGACCAATTGGTCTGGCGTTACCGATTGACCGCCAAAGTTTTCATGCCGACTTGAAATGAAACCATCGCTTTGGTCCCCATCACCTCATCGACAATGCCGTAGCCAAAGGTTTTGTGCTCAATTAGTTGTCCTGCGATAGCGCGCATCCGTGGGCTGTACGCGACACAAGTGTCGCGATCAATCTCGGCGAGTCGTCGCTCAAATCGCTCACGATGCAGTTGCTGTTGCGGTTTGCGTCCTGCAGGAGCGGTGGTCGCTACGCGACGTTTACTCGGGCGCTTGGTGGCGGCCTTCGTCATCCGAAAATTACGTTCCGACCCGCATGTATTACAGCGCACTCGAGCAGGCTGGCCTTGAACCATCGCCAAAATGGTGTGGGCGAGCTCCGCTTTGCACCTGTTACACCAGTTGTCGATATCGCGGCCGACGGCTGGGGCCATGTCGCTCCGCTTGAGACGGTGTAAACTCATTGGAGTTCCCTGAGGTCCTGGGGTGGTGGTTCGCGTACTGTGTCAGGCTCGCGATCGGCGTGGACCATAGCCACCTGTTGCTCTGACTGCAACATAGCGCCGCCCCCTTGAGCTTAATCACTTCACCCGGCTACTCTACAGTCATCGAAGACCAATCCTTAATCCTGATCCAAGGGTGGATGCCATGATCACCAATAAGTCTCTTAAAACGCTCGTGACCAGTTTGATTCTGTTGCTTCTTCTTGGTGGCTGCGATTCGATCCGCACGACGATCGATAAAGTTCGCCTCAAGACGATCGGTATCACCGTGACAGAGCCTGATACGGAGACTGCCGAGTGGGTGCTTATGAATGCCATTGAGGCGGCCCGCGATAAAAATGAGGCGGCAGGCTGGCAGAAGTTCCAACATATGTTGCACAGCTCGGAGCGAAGCGTCGCGGCGCTGCGAGGTTGGTACACTGGCGCTTGGCCTCGTATGCGAAAGCAGATTGACCACTACGATATCAACGGGGACGGCAGCTTCAAAATCGTTGATGTTCGCGAGATGACGCGCAGCGCTGGCGGGATCGCTGGCTATGAGTACTACATCGTGAGTAAGAAAAAAGAGATGCCAACGCCCTGTGCTGTGTACAAAGACGAAGAAAATGGTGAGAAATGGCGCATCCGTAGATGCAGCCTCTGACCTCGCCAGGTCTCGCCATGCGCTCATAAGCGAGCGTTTGTGACCCCTGATTAGCTCTGATCGTCGGTACCTGTCGCAACGGGACGCTGAGTAAACTCGACGTCTCGTCGATTCGCTTTAAAATTGACTTGAGGAGATGTCTGGCGGTGCGATTGATTTCGCTACGCCCTCCGGAGGAACTGATGAGGACCATTTCTACCAAGCACGCACTGCGTGTGTTGCTCGTGAGCGCTTTGAGCCTCAGTGTTAGCGGCTGTATCGCGATCTCCAAAGACGCTTACGATCGAGACATGTCTGCCATGAAAGGGCAGCAAGAACTGCTTGAAAATCAAAAAAATACGCTTGCCAAAGAGTTGCAACAATGTCGAAGCAAGGCCAAGACACAGGTCGAGGCCCTCGGACGTTGCCGTTCACAAGCAGACGACCTCAAAGCGCAGCTCGATGAGTGTCGCGACAAACTCAAACGCATCGCCAAGAGCTGTGGTCGGAGCGGTGTGTTGCTCAGTCAGTGTGAGCAACAGTTGGCCATTGAGCGCGGAAGAGTCTCGAGCTTAAAAGCCGAGAACTTACGCTTAAAAGCTAGGGCAGAGGCGATTGAAGCCCAGCTCAATGCCCTTAAAGCCAGTTTTATAAAGCTCAAAGAAGAGCTCGCGGGGTTGCTCAGCAGTGGCAAGCTTCGACTTGTCGTCAAAGAGGGGCTCTTGGTCATTCAAATGCAATCGGATGTGCTTTTCGATACCGGGCGATCAAACCTCAAAGCGCAGGCTAAGCCGGTGTTGCGTGATTTAGCTAGAGTTCTCAAAGGCTTCGAAGGTCGTCGCTTCCAGGTTGCGGGACACACCGATCCTAGTGGCGGAGGAGATATCAACTGGCCTCTTTCGACCCAGCGGGCACTCAGTGTAGTGAATTTCTTGATCAAAAGCGCTCGGATGCCGGCGAAAATGCTCTCGGCTGGTGGCTATGCTTCGTATTTGCCTACGGCGCCCAATACCACCGAGTCCAATCGTGCTCTAAACCGACGTGTTGAGTTCGTTTTGATGCCTGACTTGGGCAAACTTTTGGAGCTTTCCGGTCTCACCGAGACACCGTGACCTGCTTCGGTCGATCGATCGGTCTTTGTCTACCTAGCCAACACCCTGCTTACAAGGGTTGCTTCTGACGTCTGGACGTGATAATCCCCGCGCCGCGCGAGCCATCGCTTTCGGCGGGGCTGGCGCTTCTGACCACCAAACAAAAGACCTCTCTTGCGGGAGATGTCAGCGTGGTTGGAATCGGGGCGTAGCGCAGTCTGGTAGCGCACTTGACTGGGGGTCAAGTGGTCGCAGGTTCAAATCCTGTCGCCCCGACCATAGCACCGCTTCCGTTGAGGCGGAGTGAAACAACACACGCCGCCTGTGAGCGGCGTGTGTTGTTTTTGCGGCTCACCGAGGGTCAGTTTGGCGCTGATGCCGGGTCCCTAACGTACTCGGAGCCTCATAGCTCACTAGGAGGACCTCATGCTAGAACACAACGAGTTGATGTTGCAGCGCTTAGCGAAGATTACCGCTATCGCTGAGAGTGGATCGAATCCCTACCCAAACGACTTTCGGCCAACCCATACGGGCGCCGATGTGGTTGAGGGATTGATGGAGAGTCTAGAGCCTCATTCACCAGATAGAAGCGCTGACGCTGATGTGGTTCGAACAGTCGGTCGACTCATCGCCGTGAATCGCAAAGGCAAAGTTGGCTTTTTACGTTTGCGCGATCGCAGCGCTGAGCGGGTTGTACAACTCAAGCATGCGGCCGATGAGCGCCGCACCGCTGCTGGGATGGAGCCTAGAGGAGCCTATCAGTCGACGTACCAAGTGTTCATGCGACGCAACGATGACGAGGAGCTCTTCGACGCCCTATTTAAAGGCGAGCAATCGTTGGATGTCGGTGACATTGTGGGCATCGTCGGTCGTCCATTCAGGACGCGAACCGGTGAGCCTTCGCTGTGGGCTTGTATCAACAGTGACGAGCAGACGCCGCTTGGAGGCGCTAGGGTCGGCGAGCCAAGCGTTCGGATTTTGACGAAATCGGTCAGACCATTGCCAGAGAAATTTCACGGACTCACCGACAAAGAGACTCGACATCGACAGCGTTATGTCGATTTGATCGTCAATGACCCGGTCCGAGCGACCTTTATTCGTCGTGCGCAGATTATCGCCGAGACGCGGGCATTTTTGCAGTCCAGGCAGTTCTTAGAGGTGGAGACCCCGATGATGCACAGCGTCGTCGGTGGAGCCGCTGCGCGTCCTTTCACCACCCACCACAATGCGCTCAACATTCCACTCTTTTTGCGTATCGCGCCTGAACTCTACCTCAAACGTCTCGTAGTCGGCGGCTTAGAGCGGGTCTTCGAGATCAACCGCAACTTTCGCAACGAGGGGATCAGCCAGCAACACAACCCTGAATTCACGATGTTGGAGTTCTACCAAGCTTACGCGGATTACGGCGACGTGATGGACTTGATCGAGCAATTGCTGTCGAGTCTGGCGCAGTCGGTCTGTGGGACAACCTCGGTACCATGGGGACACGATGACGCTGCAGTGACTTTGGATTTTGGATCTCCATTCGCACGCGTAAGCGTCTACGAAGGGCTGACGCGCTGGGGCGGGCTCGACGCTGAGCAGATTCATGATGTCGCCGTGCTCCGCGCCAAACTGTCCGACTTGGGCGTCGAGCTGTCCGAGAGTACGCCTGTGGGCAAACTTCAGATGGAGCTTTTTGAGACCGTCGCTGAGCCTCATCTGATTCAACCGACCTTTGTTACGGACTTCCCCGTTGAGGTTTCGCCTTTATCTCGGAAAAAGGACAGCGACCCTCGGCTGACTGATCGATTTGAGCTTTATATGGCAGGTTTTGAGGTCGCCAACGCGTTTTCCGAGCTCAACGACCCCCAAGATCAATACGACCGCTTCGTCGCTCAGGTTCAGGCCAAGGCTGGCGGAGACCATGAGGCGATGGATATGGACCTCGATTACATTCGAGCGCTCGAATATGGCATGCCGCCGACCGCTGGTTGTGGCATCGGCATGGATCGCTTGGTCATGGTCCTGACCAACACTCAAAGCATCCGCGAAGTCATTTTATTCCCCCTATTGCGTCCGGAACGATCCACCCAGACCGCTGCACAGGAGTGAGCCCGTGTATCTGCGTCGTCTCTGGTGGCTACTGGGCTTCGGCACCTTTGCGGTCGTTCCAGAGATGTTGGTCGGTCACCCTGATCCGAGAGTTGGATTTCAGGCCTGGATGGTCCTGCAACTCTTAGGGGTGATCGCTGCGGCCATTGTGGTCGCTGCGACCTTTTCCTCCTTAGGGTTGGTCCTGGTGAAGCTGGTCACATCGCCACTGCGCGATCGAGCCAGTGTTTTTATCGCGTGGTCCTTTTTAAAAGCAGCTCGCCCTGGCCCTCCACTCTCCGACAGATTCATGCAGCGGCTGGCGCACGAGGTTGATTATGACGGCGACCTCACACCAAGTGGGGTGCGTTGGCGTCGCCTCTTCGTTGGCTTACTGAGCATCTCGCTGGCGTTGGTTGTACTCTCGGGGATCGTGCACTTCGATGGTGTGTGGGGCTTATGGACACGCAACATCGGTATCGCGCTAGCGATCCATGGCGCGCTGCTGGCGGCGGCCGC
>PBTG01000155.1 GCA_002726535.1 Myxococcales bacterium
CACCTCGATGTCGGCTCATCGCATCCTGGGGCTGGAGCAGGTCCCAAGGGTACGGCTGTTCGCCGTTTAAAGCGGTACGCGAGCTGGGTTCAGAACGTCGTGAGACAGTTTGGTCCCTATCTGTCGTGGGCGTAGGTTGCTTGAGAGGATCTGACCCTAGTACGAGAGGACCGGGTTGGACGTACCGCTGGTGTACCAGTTGTCACGCCCGTGGCATCGCTGGGTAGCTATGTACGGAATGGATAACCGCTGAAAGCATCTAAGTGGGAAACCAGCCTCAAGACCAGGCAACCATTGAGACTCGTTGAAGACTACAACGTTGATAGGCTGCAGGTGAATGCCGAGCAGTACTAATCAGTCGAAAGCTTGTCATCGTATTTGTATCTTGTTGTCGCTGAGGGTCGCAGCTCAGGGCTGCGACAGCGTGAAGTGTACGAAAGAGAACGTACAGTGTTGTTCTCATTGCAACCCGAACATTTGTTTCGGTGGCCATAGCGGAGGGGTCCCACCCGATCCCATCCCGAACTCGGAAGTTAAGCCCTCCTGCGCCGATGGTACTTGGTGGGAAACCGCCTGGGAGAGTAGGTCGCCGCCGAAACTTTTCACGACTGACCTCCGTCGAGCTTTGACTCGGCGGGGGTTTCGTCGTTTTATGTGTCGTAAAATAGATCGCCTACACGAGGGGATGAAGGGCAGTTTCGGCCGTTTAAAGCCATGGGCTTTCGATCCATCACCATTGTGGACTTGACCCGGGTCGAAGTGGGCGACGATACTTTCGGTGAACTTGTCTCTGGGAGCATCTTCATGGCAAAGCACCTCGCCCTCACTGTCGTCGCAACTGTCCTGCTCTGTGGATGTATGGACGATGCGCACGTGACGCTACCAAGCGATTCAAACTCGATCCGTAAGCGTTCAATTGTCGTCGACATCTCACAATGCGTGACCAAACAGGGTCAGACAGTGGCTTGTTCGGACGTCCCCACCAAGGATTTACAACGTGTGGCTGAACTCCGCGGAGTCATCGGCGCACCAGCCACCGCTGTGAAGTTAGATAACGAGAAAAATCTCAAAGACATCACCTATGGACAACTCTCGGCATTTTGGTCACGGATTCCCGTTGGCTACGGATGTGACGCGACCCTTCAAGGCATCTTTCCAGATAAAAGCAAAGATTCCGATAATCTGAATAGCTACAATTTCGAAGAACTCGATCGACTGATCGGCGCCGTGCGGACGGCATATAGAGTGCCTTTGTGGACCGCTGCCTATGGGCTGGGAGATGCGCAGAGCAGCGGCGGGCTCAAGAGTTCATGCGTCTACGGTGATGTTGGAATGAAGGTTCGTGGGGCGACTGTTGCGGAGCAAATCGGCACGCCCATTGGCAGCACGGACGCTGAGATCGCCAAGTGGGCCAAAGTAGTCCGCCAGGTTACGAAACGCTACAATCGCACCTTGCCTGAGTCGAAAAAAGATGACTCAGCCTGCAATCCCCAGCCCGGTGGAGTAAAGGATTGGTGGTGCACGCCTAGTTTGTTCAACATCGAGTTTGGTCGAGATCCAAATGGGGCTGGTGGATTTACCGATGCTACAAAGACCAACTGGCTCAAGGCATACAAGGCGTTCGCAACAGAGCTTCGAGCGGAGTTTCCCTACCCAGGAAATGACGTCTTGATGCTGGCCCCTTCGGTCATCGTTCGGAGCGCAACTGAGGCGCAAAATACGGCGCTTGGCTCCGCAAATCGTTCATGGCTCTATGATTTCATTGACTACGTGGTGGCCAATAAGCTCAAGCTCAGCCTGCTCTCCTTTGAAGTAGAGGCAGCTAGCCCTGTCGAAGCGCTCAATATCGTCAAGGCAGTTCGAGCTTATGCAGACGAAAAAGGCCTCAAAGATGAAGACGGTCGTGCGATTCGACTCTTTGTGACAGATCTGCGGTTAAACGCCACAAAGATTCCAGAGTCATTGAAAGAAAATCCTGGCCGTTTCGCTGCGTTCCAAGGAGCTTTTTATACGGCCACGAAAACACTATGGCAGGGGCTGGTTTTTGGCGCGACAATGGGACGTGTTGTGCGATTTCCCACTCAGAGTTCCGCAGAGGTGGACGAGGCTACACTTGCCCAGAATTCTCTCGATAGTGACCTGCTCTGGTTTGACCATCCCACGGAAGCGCCGGGCAATCTCAAACCTACTGGTTGGGCAACCTTTTGGTTCAACCGCGACTTTTTAGGTAGCGGCGGCGGAGAACTCGATGCATGCGTGCCCGGTAAGGTTTGTACCGATGCAGTCGCTGAGGCGCGTCGTAAAGGGCTGGTAGAGGTCACACAGGGCCCAGATGCGCTCGGTCTTACAGGTCAGATTCAGAGCGATCTAAACGACGGCTTGATTGCCATGGCAACCCGTGAGAACTGTGTGTCGACCGACGTTGACCAACTTGGCGATGCCATTGACTGCGTTCCGCTAACAGGAAATTCCGACGATTTTCCCGCGGTCACCGAAGGCCGTCAGCGAGTTGTACGGGTGCTCGTGACAGACATGAATGTTGAGGTTCCCAGTACCAATGAGGTGTTGATGCATCAGCTCCGGTTGGAGGTCAAAGGCTTGCCCAATGACGTCAAGACAGTTGGATATCGATGGGCCCGAATGAATGGCAATATATTGAGTTGGCTCGGCTTCGTTTTTCCTGAGCAGGGTGTTGCAGATGTGCACGACGGCCGACTGCACGTCGAAAGAACGATCGCTGTACCTTCGATGCATTACTTTGAGTTGCTCTATTGATGTCTGAGCGAGGCAGCCTTTTCAATCGATAGCTTCAGAGCGCTCAATCCGCACCATAGCCACGAAACCTTGGCCTTGGTTCATGATCCGCAGCGCGCCACCAATGGGCTTTAAATAAGTCGCTAGACTCGTCAATCCGAGTCCCATATGTCCGCCGCCACGTCTCGCATTGGAGCCAATACAAGTCGGCAAATCGACGCAGCCCCCACCGTTGTCTTGTACTCGCAGCCAACGCTCCCTTTTATCGCCACCACAATAGACATCAATTCGTCTCTGGGTGGGTGCACGTTGTTGTTTCAATGCGTCACAGCTATTGCGGACCAGCACTTCGAGACATGCGCTCAGATCTTGAGAATGCTCAACTCCCCAAGCTTGAAGGTCGACCTCCCAGCGCATCTCAATGCCGAACCTTTGGCAGGTTTGTTCCCATCGAAAGCGAAGCTCAGCACCATTGATGAGCGAACTCCGGCCTTCGTCTTTGTGCCAATGCGTACTGGTTTGAAGGACGTCTGTGATGTTGCGTAGCGCCTCCCGCATTTTGTCTATGGATTCGTCCCCGCGCACACCAAGTTGCATGTGTAAGACGTCGAGCTTCGCGTGCAAAGGAACGAGGGCATTGTTCAAATCATGTGAGAGTTTCTCGAGACTTTGTTGCCATCTGTCGAGCCTGGATTGCTCAGACGCCGAGAAATCCGTGGCCTCTTGCCACAGGTCTAGAGGGTTCGTCACATTGTTGCTCATGGCTTCCAACACATCTTCTTGGCGCTCGATGCACCCTATTGCTTGGATATCATTGCGCCCTTGGAGACTTCGATCAAGCTAAGAGCGCCCTTATGTCGTGACGTACAAAGCACGCTCGTCCAATGCGCTCACAGCAGGGTCTCATGGAGGGTGTAATGAGACCCTACTGGCACTGACTTGAGACCTAATACTGTGTCGAATGGCAATGCTGTTGTTTGATAAGAATATGAAAATATGAAGTTAATAGTTGTGGCATGGCTCTTGCTCTCTTCAAAGCGAAGGAGACGAGATGGTTTCGAAAATTCAAAGCGCTGCATTGGTAGGAGTCGATGGGATCCCAGTTGAGGTGGAGGTTCAGACTTCACGAGGAACGCCCCAAATTGACTTAGTCGGCCTGCCTGAACTCGCTGTTCGCGAGTCTCGAGTTCGAGTGCGAAGCGCGATTCGGCAATCCGGGTTCGAGTTTCCAAACGCGCGGGTGGTCGTCAACCTTGCACCAGCCGATTTACGTAAAGACGGCTCATGTTTCGATTTGCCGATTGCACTTGGTGTCTTGAGTTGTACCGGGAGTCTCCCTGCGAGCTTAACGGATGGTTGGGTCGTGGTGGGAGAATTGAGTCTAGGAGGGGCTGTGCGCCCGGTTCGTGCGGTCTTGGCCTTTGCCGAGATGGCCAAAGCGATGGGGGCGCGAGGGCTACTATGTGCGACTCAAAACGTCGGACAAGCGCGTTTGGTTCCTGGTTTAGATGTTCGAGGAATCGATTCGCTCAAAGAGGCTGCAGCAGCTCTCGAAGCATCATCTTGGCACAGCGCCGCTCACGAAGCGATTGTAGTCGACTGTAGCTCTACAGCATGTTGGTCCGATGTCTTGGGTCAGCCAGTGGCCAAACGCGCCATTGAAGTCGCAGCCGCCGGTGGTCACAACATCTGCATGGTCGGTACGCCCGGGACGGGTAAAACGATGTTAGCGCGTCGAATGACCACAATATTACCGCCGATGTCGGCCACAGAGGCCCTCACTGTGACCAAGATTCATTCTGTCGCTGGGTTACTCAGTCCAGGGAGTTCTTGGGTCGCAGAGCGGCCTTTTCGTAGCCCTCATCACACCTCAAGTGCTGGATCGATGGTAGGTGGCGGTAGCTACCCGAAGCCTGGAGAGGTTTCTTTGGCTCACCGCGGGGTTCTCTTTTTAGATGAGTTACCTGAGTTCGCTCGCTCTGTCCTAGAGACCTTGAGGCAGCCACTTGAGGATGGGGTGGTGACGATTTCACGGGCTCGTCAAGTGGTGCGGTTTCCAAGTCGAACGATGTTGGTAGCGGCCTTGAATCCGTGCGCATGTGGTTGGCTTGGTTCGCCAGTTCGCTTTTGCGAGTGTTCTTCGTATCAACGACAACGATATCGAGCACGTTTGAGTGGACCGATGCTCGATCGGATGGATATCCAAATATCCTTGATGCCTTTGGCTCCAGATACGTTTCGTGTCGCACAGCGTGGTGAGAGGTCCTCTGAAGTCCGTCGGAGAGTGGTCCAAGCTCGAGAGATTCAGGCAGAGCGTTTTGGTCAAGAGCAGACAAACGCCGAAGTCCCTTTTCGGATTCTTCGAACGAAGAGCCCGCTTCATCCCGAAGTTCACAACACCCTACTGAGCGCCATGAGACGTCTGGGACTTTCACCACGTGCGCATGACCGAATTTGGCGCGTGGCTCGTACTATCGCAGACCTCGATGAGAGCGAAGAGATCGGGATGGCGCATATCGCCGAGTCGCTAAACTATCGACATTTCGACGAGGCACGAGTCTCTCAGCGCGTGCAAGTTTGATTTCTTTAAAAACCAGGATTGGGTGCTGTTTTTACGGCTTGAGTCGCAGTGTGTAAGTTTTAATTATAGCCATTAAATACATTGGCTTGGAGGTTGTATGGGAGCGAAATTGAGCATGAATGAAAGTAGGTCGCTAAAAGGGCTGGTCGCGAGCCTGGAAAAGAGGCTTGGGCAGGGAATCGTCATGCAGTTCGACGAGCCCCAAAGATTCACCGAGGAAGTGATTTCTACAGGCTCATACGCACTCGATCGTGCACTAGGAGTTGGTGGCTTACCTTTGGGTCGAATCGTCGAAATTTACGGTCCAGAAGCGAGCGGTAAAACAACCCTCGCGCTTAGCTGTATCGTTTCTGCCCAAAAAGTCGGACATGTTGCGGCATTTATTGATGCCGAACATGCCCTGAACATGAATTATGCACGGCAAATGGGAGTCGATGCTTCTCGGATGCTCGTATCTCAACCGGACTGCGGTGAGCAGGCGCTTGAGGTTGCCGAACAGTTAATTCGCAGTGATGACGTCAAGTTGATTGTAATCGACTCAGTCGCTGCATTGACCCCTAAGGCTGAGATCGACGGTGAAATGGGCGACCATAACGTCGGTCTTCACGCGAGGTTGATGAGCCGGGCCATGAGGAAGTTGGCAGGACTCGCACATAAGAACTCCACAACTTTGGTGTTCATCAACCAATTGCGACACAAAATTGGAGTGATGTTTGGGTCCCCAGAGACGACCACGGGTGGCAATGCTCTGAAATTTTACGCGAGTTGTCGAATCGATGTCCGCCGTATCGGGTCTCTCAAGCGCTCCACGAAGGTCATCGGTAACCGAGTTCGTATGAAAGTAGTCAAAAACAAGATGGCTGCTCCTTTTCAAGTGGTTGAAGTCGAGTTGCATTTTGGACATGGATTTCGGCGAGCTGCCGAAGTTCTCGAGGCAGCTTGTATCGCTGAAGTGGTATCGAGGAAGGGGTCCTATTTCCATTTCGCTGACCAAACCCTTGGACAGGGACGAGACTCCAGTGCCCTGAAATTAGAAGAAAATCCAGATTTGATGAGACAGGTTGAGGCGGCAATCTCCGCGCTTCATGCACAACGCATCGAGGCTTAAATTGTGTGAATGAAAATCAAAACGGAAGGAGTGAGAGATGGCAGATTTGAACAAAGTACAGTTGATTGGACGGTTGGGGCTCGACCCGGAGCCCAAAGGCCAAGGCGATACGCCTCAGGTCGCACGGCTACGGGTTGCGACAAGCTTTCGGAGAAACAAGGGCCATGAGCACGAAAAACTCACAGAGTGGCACGATGTGGTCACATTCGGTGAGTTGGCGAGCCTGTGCTGCCGCTACCTACAAAAAGGTCGGCTTGTATATGTCGAGGGGCGTCTGACCAATTCGACTTGGAAAACGAAATCGGGAGAAGTTCGTGTTCGAAAAGAGGTGGTTGCCAATCGAATCGATTTTCTTGGAGCGCAATCTCAGACCGAAGGGCGCGAACTGTCATCGGCTGCATAGATGGAGGCGAGCTTGGCGCCTGGTAGTGGCCCTGGACGATAGTGACGTGTTTTCGGGGGATTGAAGTAGCCGAAACGTAGTTTAGGAAAGCGCGCTCGCAGAGTGTGGATCATCGGTACAATGCCGATCGGCGAATTGACCGCGTCTTCACCTAGCTCTTGAAGGTAGAGTTCTGGATCGATATTGAGATTTCGTAGTTGAATCATATTGACGCCACCGGCGTCGATAAAGTGACTCAACGCGTCTAGCTCGGCCGGGCTGTCAGTGACTCCCGGAAACACAAAGTAGTTCAAGCTGACGAAGCGGCTGCGTCGATGCATCTCTTTGGCGGATTGCAGTACATCCTCCAGAGTGTATCCAGAGGGACGGTAATAGCGTTCATAGAGATGAGATTGGGCGCTATTTATACTGATGCGGATCGCATCGAGTCCCGCATCTGCAAGGCGGGCGACGACTTTGGGAATGGAAGCGTTGGAATTGAGGTTGATGACTCCTTTGTCGGTCTGCGATCTGATGCCACGGATCGTCGCCTCCAAGACAGGACCTTGCATCAAAGGCTCACCCTCGCAGCCTTGACCAAAGCTGACGACTCCGTTGGGAACTCGCTGCAGGTGCGTCACGGCGACCTCAATCAAGTCGTCTCTTCGAGCGGGAATCGTCAGTCTTTTGTGGGCAGCTTCGACGTTGATGTCTTGTTGCTCGGAGATGCATCCAATACAGGATGCATTGCAGACCGATGCGGCAGGTAAGGGGGCCTCCCAACGTCCTAAGAAATAGTTTTGGGCGGCTCGGCAATGGTAATCCAGTGCGCAGTGCTCGAGATGTTTGACGGTTTGATTCGCAGGATGCATGAGCTTAAATTGTGTCACACGTCGCTCAATCTCCTCGATATCAAAACGGTATGGGTCTTGTCGTTGGTCGCTGTCGACTCGCACGGCGGGCACATAGAGGCGTCCATTCATCCATCCGACGGCCGAGTACCCAAACAATGGCAGATCAGGCGCACCAGGGCGTGTCTCAAAAGCCGGGTGATAGAGCCGCACGTAGGCCGGCGCGACAAATGCGCTGACCGCATGGAGCAATTGTCCGTCTGGACCCTCATTGACCTCGATCAACTCGTCCCCTTGGGGAACTGCAGCGAGCGGGGCTCGGTCTGGGAGCATGAAGAGGTCACTTCCCAGGGG
>PBTG01000156.1 GCA_002726535.1 Myxococcales bacterium
CACAGTTACAAGCACCAAATCCCGACAGATCCTTGTTACACTTTCGCTTCGCCGTGCGCGTCTTTCCATCAGCGCCCAGGCAGCTACAATCTTGGGTTTCCGTAGCAACACAAGCCATCGGCGCAGGCTCAGTATCGCCCTTTGGTACATCGCAAACAAAGAGACTGGTCTCTCGATCCCAATCAGGACAATTGCTATCCAATCCGCCGTCGCAGCCATGCGCGATCTCTAAGTGTGCGCCATCGTATTGGGCCAACTCTTCGGCGCTTGGCATCTCGACATCGACAAATTTCTTCTTGCCACCCCAGCCCGATTGAACAGGAACCTGATCGAAGATCGTCACCGTTTTCTTGTCGGGCAACGTATCGATTTGATGACGTGTTTTGAGCTCCCATGCGTACCACTGCGTCTCAAACATTAAGTGACGCAGATTGCCTGGCTGGTTGCCCATGGGGGGACGCGCGAGGCCGATCTCTCGTCGACGCTGAAGCGCATCAATTCCGAAGTGAAACACCGCCTTTTTCTTGAGCGTTTGCCCAATCCAACCAGGTAGCTGCCAAGCGTTCACGGGGATAAAATGCAGTCGTGGTTTCCAGTGGGACTGCTCTTCATCGCTGAGTTTCGACAGCGCGTCGAGCCACTTGTCTCTCTGAATCGAAACGTCTTGTTTGGCTTGGTCTCCTGAACTGTAACTCAAGAAATACCAGTGGGTGTCCTTTGGAGCCTGGTTGAACACGACGTTGGGGTTGCTATTCCAGATCGCGCCAGCGTAGGACGCATATTTCGAGTCGGGATGATAAATAACGAACATATGGCCATCACAGCCGGTCCACAGTTTGGACAAGGTCACCGGACCATCGAGCGAAGAGATCGTAAAATCACCCACTTTTTCATAGGGGTCACTTCCGGTTGCGCTCTGATCAAAGTCTTTACCTGGAGCTCCTGTGGCCACGCATGTGGGCACTTGAGGTCCAGCGTCGACGATGGTGTCGACAGGCTCTGTTGTATCGACTGATGAGACGCTGTCGACCGATGAAGCTGAGTCAATCG
This sequence comes from Myxococcales bacterium, assembly GCA_002726535.1. Classification (GTDB taxonomy): domain Bacteria; phylum Myxococcota_A; class UBA9042; order UBA9042; family UBA9042; genus UBA9042. The sequence continues at coordinate 1,051 of PBTG01000156.1, forward strand.
CAGTATCGATAGCCGACGCAACGTCTTGGGCGGCTTGCCCAGCATCTGTTTGCGTCGACGAACTCGTCGTCGAAGAAGAACAGGCCGCAGCCAAGACCGCGAAGACAACAATCACCCAATGGCATCGAAAGCTCATCTTTTCCTCCCCAAAGCTGCACAGAGCCTGCAGCGCGCTTTAGAGTACCCGATCTCCACCACATTGCTATGACTCGGGTCGACACGGTCGGCGTACAGATTGGAATACAGGAAAAAAAAATGGCAGCCGAGGAGTGGTCGTAAGCCGGGTTCTGTTCCGAAAGTGGATCACTCCACAATCAGTGATGACCATTCGTCTACGACACAGATTGCTCTGTGCCTGTAGCGGTCTACCCGAGAGCTCGAGCCGGCGACTCTCCGCACCTTACGGTGTTGCACTCCCGATATGACCTTGCTCCAGGTGGGGTTTACCGAAGACCGACGTCTCCGTCGGCTCCCGTGCGCTCTTACCGCACGCTTTCACCCTTACGTCGCGAACTGCCAAAGGCAGTCAGGGACGCGGTCTACTCTCTGTGGCACTTTCCCTGAGGTCTCCCTCGCCGGCCGTTAGCCGGCACCCTGCCGTATGGAGCCCGGACTTTCCTCCAGCGCCGGACCGAGATGAATCTCGGCGCACTGGCGGCCACCTGACCACCCCCGGCTGCGCCGCGCAAGAGTGCCCCCAGTGCCATCAAAGAACAAGCGAGATTCTCTAACCTTAGACGGTCGTCCGCATCCAAGCGGTCGCGAGACTGTCTGCCAACTCATTGCCTAAATAGCCGCTGTGGGCAGCGATCCATTGAATCTCGACCAAAGGGAGATTTTGTTTGAGCGCATAGAGTTGCTGCACCAACTCAAGGTTTTTGATGGGACCTGACTTGCGCTTCCAACCACGGGCGGCCCAACCGACCGCCCATTGATTGATGGTATTGGCACACAACTGAGAGTCTGTGTAGACCGTGACCGGTTGATCTGTTTCGACCATTTGTAGCGCCTCAATTAACGCTTTCAACTCCATCCGATTGTTCGTCGTGTCGTCATCTGAGCCATGGGCTTGATGAATCAACTCACCTTTGCGTAGCCACGCCACTCCCCAGCCACCAGGTCCTGGATTGGGGCTACAGCTGCCATCGGTGAAGATCCCGTCCTGAGGCCCCTCAGTGTATCGTTCGAAGACCTCTTCAATCTTTAAGTTCTCTTCGCGTGCCGAGCCACTACGTCGGGCGCCACCACGTCGTTTTGAGGCTGTGCGCTTCGACGGTTTGGAAGCGTCGCTCTTGGTCTTTTTGGGGCTATGCTGCCGACAATAGCGCGGAGTCCAGCCCGGATAGCGGTCGAGCACTTCCTGAGGTAGCGAAAAGCTCACGTCGCAAACGATACACTGAAAATCAGCCATGATGGTCTCACCTAAAACGCTCAATGCCCCCGCCAAACCACCCCATAGCGAGACAGAGGTCAAGTCTATGCTGCGCAAGATTGTTTTTCACCCTTTGACAAAGCGCTTCATCACGAAAGCCCATACGGCCTCGATCAAACGCGATTGAAGGACTTCGTGGTCATTTAGCGAGCGCCACGAGCTCTACTCCGAGCGCGAAAGACGCTCGACTACGGACATCCCTGAAAACTGAGAATTATTGATTGTAAGTGAGATTCAACCCAATAATATTTCTTGTTTTTTAAAGAACTTTTGCGGTGTTGGCTTGGCTGTAATTGAGCACCCCTCAAAACATTTCTTGAGATTATTGTAAATGCCCTGTTTGCTGGTCGTGTCTGGTGGCATGCCATCAGTCGGAGGCCCGAATGTACAAATTGTTTCGACTCGTAGCCTGGTCCGTGGTGATCACGGGCTCGTTGAGTGCTTGTAGTAAAAAATCTCAAAAATCTCCGCCTGATCAAAAACCTGATCCAGCGGTCGCCACTGCTTCCAAAGAGATTGACCGCAAAATGTTGTCTATCTTCGGTCAGTTGCCAAAGCATTTTGACAGCAAGACTAACCCGCCATCTCCAGCGAAATTACGCCTTGGAAAAATGCTCTATCACGAAGCGCGCTTGTCGCGCAGTGGGACGCTGTCTTGTAACTCATGTCACGTACTGACCGAATATGGGGTCGATGGAGAGCCGACATCTCCAGGGCACGCGGGGGCGCGGGGCGACCGCAACTCGCCGACCACCATGAATGCAGCGGGTCATTTTCGACAGTTTTGGGATGGCCGCGAGCCCGACGTCGAAGCGCAAGCCAAAGGGCCCATCCTCAATCCAGGGGAGCACGGTCTCAAAGATGCTGCTGAAGTTGAAAAGATTTTGTCGGCGATTCCGGATTATGTCGCAGCCTTTAAAGCGGCTTTCCCTGAGGCAGGCGACAACGCAGTCACTTTTGACAACTTCGCCAAGGCCGTCGGAGCTTTCGAACGCAAACTCGTCACGCCTGCGCCGTGGGACGACTTTTTGGCTGGGCGAGACAAGGCGATCTCGATGGAAGCGAAAATCGGGGCGCGTAACTTCATCGAAGTCGGCTGTACAACCTGTCACAGCGGCCCGCTCTTGGGGGGGACGCGCTATCAGAAGTTGGGCCTCGTAAAAGCTTGGCCGCGAGCCGAAGATCCCGGTCGTAAGAAGGTCACCGGCAAAGACAGCGATCTGCACATGTTTAAGATTCCATCGCTGCGCAACATCGAAAAGACAGGACCCTATTTCCACGATGGACAGACCAACTCATTGTCTGAGGCGGTCAAGCTCATGGCACGCCACCAGCTGGGAGTGGAGCTCAAAGGCGCTAAGCTCGCAAGTATCATCGCGTTTTTACGTTCGTTGACCGGCACGGTGCGAGACAAAAAGCTGCTCCAGCCCCCGAAGCTACCTGACGACGCACCAGCGCCCGAAGCGGTTGCGCAAGATGAGCTTAAACCTGCAAAGCTGATACCCAAAAAGGTCAAAGATGTAGTGCCCAAAGCACCTCCGAACAAGGACGATGCTCCTGAGCCGGTACCGCCTCAGCCCTGAACGAAGCCAAACCTATCGATGAGGTCGACGAGGTAGGTACTCAGCCCTGTTGCAACAACTCAATGACCCGGTCGGCAGTCTTCGAATGATGATGTTGCTCACAATCGATCTGAATTTCAGCACGCTCATAGCCGGTCACTCGTTGCGACCACATCAGCTCGAATTGCTCCGTTAAGAGCATCGATGGCGCCAGCCAAGGCAAAAAGCGCGTCGGATTCATATCGAGGATGGCTGCAACCTTGGCGAACCGCTCTGCGGCGCTCTGACGAAGATGTATGTGACGGCTCTGATTGTGGATGAGTCCAGCACAGACTGGATCCATCAACACGTTGGGACCCAGAGTCCATATCCCTGGGGGTTGTTGAGGCAGAGTCGAGCGAAGAACGACGCGGCAACGACGATGCCAACCCTCATAGCCCTCGTCGGCGATGATGGCAGCCTCGGTCGTTCCAGCTTGATGCTCGACCAAACGAGACACATGCACCAAGTTCAAACCAAGGCGCGCCGCAGTGGACCAAGCGACCTTGCCATCCTCACAGCCATAAAATCCGCTCAATGTGATGGGTCGCTCTAAAATCACCAGCGGCCAGGGGTCATAATAACCTTCCATTCGGAGACTCCTTGAGCCATCGGATGCGCGTTGAAGACAAAAGACGCTGTGTATAGCGTGACCTTGGAGACAAGATCAGGCACCGTCAAGCCATGGCGATTGGCGCAACCATCTACCGTCTCCCTATTGAGTTAGCGGATCTGGAGCGCAATCAATTCGATTCATTTGACCTACATATCGCTCGCCACCCGAGCGAATCCACTCGCTACCTAGTCGTACGGATCTTAGCCCGATGCTTAGAACATCGAGAACGGATCGAACTGACTCGCGGCGTCTCTGACACCGAACTGCCTGCCATTGTCTCACGTGACCTGCAAGGCCAACTGCAATTGTGGCTTGAAGTGGGCGCTCCAAGCGCAAAACGTGTCCACAAAGCCACTAGCCGAGCGCAGGAGGTCAAAGTCTATGTACACAAACAGGTCGATACGGTTCGCCAGGAGCTTCGCTCAGTACGGCGAGCCAGTCAGGTCGAGGTGATCTGGTTTGAAGAGTCGCTCTTACTGGCATGCGAGCACGCGCTCAATCGATCCTCGACTTGGAGCATCACCAGAAGTGATGGAGTCTTGTACGTCGAGATTGACGGACAATCTTGCTCTGGCGCGATCTACAGCGCGCAGGCAGATCAGTGATGCACCGATCTCAACCTAGCTTTGCCACTCCCAAAGACCCAGATCTGCTCGCGAAGCTTTGATGAGCACACCGCCGAGAACCAGACTCTAAATCGATGCGATAAAGCCCTCTACAAAGCCCTCGACTACGTCTCTATACGACTAGACTCTAGGACAGAACCAACTGGATATTCGTTCTGTTGTGAGATCGAAAAAGAGGCCTTTGGGGTACTTGTGGTACCCTCGCGCGCATGTATAGCTCTACCGCCCCGAAGCCGCCCGACCTGACCTCTGAGCACAAACGCTCTCTGCGTGAACAATTGCGAAATGCAGGTGTTTTTGAACGAAAACCCATCCGCGGATGGATCAAGCTTGCCTTGATGTCTGCCATGGCGATCCTGTGCATCTGGCAGATGTGGCAGATCGAGACCATCTGGCGTTGGCCCTTCGCCATGTTGTCCGGATTTTGGATAACAGTCGGCGCCATGCTCGGTCATGAAGGCTGCCATCGCAGTCATTCCAAATCGGCTGTGAACAACGCGATATTTGGTGCGGCAGCGTTCCCCTTGCTCAGCGGTTTGAGCGCGACGTATTGGACCCATAAGCACAATCGACTCCATCACGCCCATCCGAACCACGTCGATTTGGATCCAGACGTCAACATCCGACCGATGGCGGGTCATGGAGGCGCATATAAGCAAGCAAAAGGTGCTCAGCGTGTCTTTCATCGACACATTCAAGCGTGGTTATTTTGGCCCATCGCGAGTCAACTTCACTGGGCACTGAGATGGTCGAGTGTCAAACACATCAGTGCTCGCATTCGAGCGCGGCATTTCGACCTCCCGTTGTGGCTCGATCTTGTTGGACTCGTGGCTCATGTGATCTTGTGGTTGGCACTGCCGGCTCAGCTTTTCGGTTGGGGCGCAACTCTGTTGGCCTATCAAGTGATTTGGAGCGTCGTTGGCGTCTTGTTGACCATCATCTTCGCCCCCGCCCACATGGGGTTACCGTTGATCGATGACAGCAACAGCGAGGGTCTAGACGGGTGGATGATTCAACTGCTGACAACGCGCAACCTGGTGCTGCCTTGGGGACTCAACTGGGCCTTTGTGGGTCTGCAGTATCAAGTCGAGCATCATCTCTTTCCAACAATCCCGCATTACCACCTTCCTCAGGCAGCGGCGATCGTTCAAAGATGGGCTGAGCAGTACGGCTTGCCCTATCACGAGATCTCGCTCGCCGACGGCTTGGTAGATGTAACCAAATATCTCGATCAAGCGTGGTCGCTCGAGCCCGTATCCTTCGTGACGAAATGAGGCCTAGAGCCTATGGATGGATCGCATCCTGAAATGAAACCCGAAACGCGAGCTTGGTGTAGCCCAAAGCTAGATATGATTCGCTGAACACAGCCCATCAACGCCCTGACTCCAAGCGCATGACACCCTGAAAACCAGGAGATCGAAATGCTCACCTCCTACAACCCATCGACAGGACAGCAAGTCGGTCAAGTCGAGATCACGCCAGTCGAGATGATCGATGTCGTCGTGGCGCGCTCCAAGACAGCTCAGAGCCAATGGGCCGAAAAAGCGCTCAGCGACCGACTCGACGCGCTTAGCGCTGCAGGTGAAACCTTGCGTCAACGAGCGCCAGAGATCGCCACCCTGTTGACCAAAGAGATGGGCAAACCGCTGGCAGATGCACACAGCGAGTTACGTTGGATCACCAGCGCTTTCGACAACGAGATCGAAGAGCTCAGAGAAGCCCTCAAGCCCGAAATCATCACTCATGACGAGCGCAAGACAACCGTATTCAGAGATCCTTTCGGGATCGCGGTCTGTATTAGTCCTTGGAACTTTCCTCTCGGAATGCCGCATCAACAGGTCTTGCCAGCGTTAGCGGCTGGGAATTCGGTGCTTCTCAAGCCCAGCGAAGAGACCCCTCTGACAGCCCAGGCCTATGCAGATTGCCTGCTAGAGCATCTGCCAAAGGACGTCCTTCAAGTCATCCACGGTAACGAGCAGCAAGGCAAAGCCCTCGTCGCGGCGGAGATCGACCTGGTGGTTTTTACTGGGTCCAAAAACGCCGGAGTTCACATCCTCGGAGAAGCGAGCAAAGGTCTCAAACGAGTCATTTTGGAACTCGGTGGCAAGGATCCCTTGGTGGTCCTCGATGGCTCTGATCTGAAATCAGCCGCCAAGTTTGCTGCTCTCAACAGCTTCCGAAATGCCGGCCAAGTCTGCGTCAGTACTGAGAGGATTTATGTCCATGACAGCGTTCACGACGCATTCGTCGACGAGCTCGTTGAGGTCACCAAGCAGATGCACGTAGGTGACGGATTACAGGATGGCATCCGCATTGGCCCCATGATCAGCGCACGTCAAAAAGCACACGTACAGGAACAAGTGACCCAAGCCGTCGCCTCGGGAGCCCAACTCCATTGGAGCGAAGGGACCGATCACGGCCAGTTTCTCGGGCCAATGATTTTGACCGAATGTAGCCATGATATGGCCATTGCCTATGACGAAACCTTTGGACCGGTGGCCTGCGTTTACCGGGTCGACGACGACGCTCAAGCCGTTCAACTCGCAAACGACACGCCCTATGGACTCGGTGCTGTGGTTTTTGGACCCGCTCAACGAGCGCGTGATGTCGCTCGAAAGATGACCGCTGGAATGATCGGAATTAACCAGGGTCTTGCTAGTGCTGGCAGTACTCCTTGGGTGGGCGCGAGACACTCAGGATACGGCTTTCACTCTGGGATCGAAGGACACAGACAATTCGCGCAAGTGCGCGTCATGAGTGAGTCAATCGTGTGAGGGAAGGACAAGTGACATGTGTTGCTTGCGATCTGCCGAATGCGTCGGCACCTTGGATCGAGAATCTTTGCTGTAGTGAGCTGTAATGTCGGAACAGTCTCAAGCCCGTCCGCGCCCAGCGGTACCTTCGCGTACCAAGCGCTTTGTTGGTCGTCGCGTCGCCGACGTCCACGGCAGGCGATCGGACGTAGCTTTGCTCGAGCCGGTGCCCGGTATTCAACAACTCATGACCTGGCTCACTCCAAGTTTTTATATTGATCTCGGGCGCCCCTGTAACTCGGCGTGCTTGTATTGCGCTGTACCACCCCATGAGGACGCCCAGGGCTTCACGCCCTTAGGCCGTGTCCCGGAGATGATCGAAGCTGGCCGAGCGGTTGGATGCGACCGGTCCATCCTAATTGGCGGAGAGCCGACGATCTATCCTCATCTCAATGAGGTGCTAAATCAGCTCCGACGCGCAGGCCTAGAGCGCGATCACATCATCATGACCAACGGACTCCGTTTGGCAAAGGCCAACGTGGCGAAAGAGCTCTTTGAGGCGGGTGTAGATACATTTCACATCTCCGTAGACACCTCAGACCCCGCCATCTACGACAGATTGTCACGCTCGACTGGCCGCCATGCCATGCAAGGAAAAGGCCTCGAAGCCGCGCTCGCCACGGGGGCGAATGTGTACATTTACACCGCTGTAACGGCTGTGAACGCCCCTGGCTTACCCGCACTCGCTGAGTGGATTGCCGCGCGTGCCGAGACAGTTGGACGCGAGATGCCTCCCTGGATCCTCGCTGTGATCAAACCCATTGGTGACGGAGAAAAATACGCAGACCAACTCTTAATGCGTCCCGACCAAGCGGTAAGTTCTGTCCGAGCTGGCCTCGGGCGTGCTGATCAGCTTGGTATCACTGCTGGCTTCAGAAATATTCAGGCTTGTTTGGCGCCTGATCTGGTCAATCGAAACATTGATTATTATCTCGATGATTTCAGCGTGGATGTGCAAACCGGTCTAAGGGTCATCTATTCACACACAGAATATTGGTCCAAACCGTCAGATGCTTGTGGGCAATGTGCTCATCAACAACTATGCACCGGGATTTACCGCCAGATGGCCTTGCGATATGGCGAGCAATGGTGGAGCCCAATTGAAGCGCGTGGTCTGCGCAAAGATCTCTGACCTACATTAAAAAAAAACAGGCACATACAGAGGATTTATTGCGCTGCGTCTAGTTCAGGGTAATCCACTCGCTTGACTACCTTCGCCGGCACACCAACTGCCACTGAGTAGGGCGGAATCACCATATCTTCGGTCACAACTGCGCCAGCACCTATAATCGAGTGGTCACCGACACGGGCACCCATCAACACCGTAGCATTCGTGCCGATGAAGACGTGTTTGCCGATGTGCGTGGCTTTACGGTCAACGTGCTCATAGGCTCGATCGGTAACGGTTCGCCTCGCTGAGGAGTGAGTCAGGATTTGCGCGCCACTGCTGACCTCGGTGCCCTCCCCGATGGTCAACCCACCGCTACCGTCGAGCAAGGTGAAGGCGCCGATCCAGCACCCTTGTCCAATGGTCGGTTCGCCGATGATCCAGCACATCGGGTTGTAGGGATTGTCAGGTAGAGACTTCATAGTGACCTCCTAGCGCTCGCTTTGGTCGGTAACGATGTTGTACGACATCACCGAAAAAACGTCCCGAAAGAGACAGAACTTTGACTCGTTCAGGGACTCTAACCGGTCTTATGGACGACGCTTTGGTGACCGAGGTTTGACGGCTTTACTCTTTGATTTATCACCGCGCTCGACCTCGCCGACCGAAGCGTTGGCTTTGAAGACTCCATGCCAGTTCAGAGCCTGCACTCGATAACTGGCCCCTTTGCGGATCCAAGCCAAACCCAAGCTGACTTTGCAGCGCAATTGCTTACAACCGGCGCAATCACCTTTGCCGACAGCGGTACATACGATGGTCTTGGTAAAAGGTAAGGCTCTCGAACCACGCCAGAGTTCTGTCACCTTGAGGCCTTTGAGGGTGCTTTCATCCAGGCTGTAGCCATACAGAGTCAGCGCAGGTGTACTGAGCGCTAAGCCAGCGGAAGGGACAGAACGCTCCACATGAGGAGGCATTAAGCTGTGAGCGGCGATGCTAAAGCTCAAAACAGTCAGTAGAGTAAACACAGCGAGTAAGCGCACCCGATATGGCCAAAAAAGCAAAGAGGCAGCCCATTGATGAGCTGCCTCTTGGTCGGGGAGACAGGATTCGAACCTGCGACATCCTGCTCCCAAAGCAGGCGCGCTACCAGACTGCGCTACTCCCCGTAGCGACGGCGAAGATTGCCGATAGATGTGTGGCTTCGTCAAGCCTTGCACCAAAGAGTTTATGGATTTGGACAAAATTGCTCGTCGCAACTGCTATCTTGGTCGCACATGAAACAATAAAATGTACAAGGCAAATATTCATCGTTACCCGGCATACATGGCGGTGTGAACAATGGATCAACCAACTTTGTGTTGCAGACTGAAAAGGTTTGCTCTGGATCAAGCCCTACTCCCGGTTGGCTGAAGGGCAGCGAAACCAAACATCCCCAACAAAGGTCGATCGGATAGCGCAAGGTGTTGCTCTGCAGACGTGTTCCATCAGCCATCTTTGCATAGAGCTTGATGTCGATGAGGATGCGCTGCATAGCGGTGTACTGACCGCTGAACCGATTGCGAAGCTCGTCGCCTACATTCGGTGGAATCAAGGTAAATCGACTGCCCTTGAATTCAGCAGGCTCCAACTGGGCACTAAATGGTGTATTCCAGCTTGTGTTTTGCAGCGGCGCTCCAGCCAGAGGTCCGGCTGTAGTATTCGCTTCAAGAGTCATCTCGGCGCCCTCAATGGTGACGGTATGAGCATCTAAAACTAAGTTTTGGGGCGTTGCTTGGTTGATAATAGTTTGCATTTGCATCTTGTTTTCCATACGTGGGAAAAACACGTACGAATTGGTAACCATCAAATCCATAACACCGGCTGGCCGGAGATCAATCTCCATCTGCGGCATGCACACCGCACTGATGCCTTGCACGGCGCCAGGCATGCGCACCATCTGCACATTGCCCTCTAGCTCAAGAGACAGAGGGTTTTCATGCTCACAGCCACTGAGCATGGCCAATGCAATCACGTAGGTGAGGACGCGAGTCAGCCTGTCCATGTTGGCCTCCTACTTGCCAACGCGCATCGCTTGCGCGCGATTTACGATTCGTGGAGTGATGAAGATCAGCAACTCCGTGCGTTTGTCTTGTTCACTCCGACTTCGAAACAATCCACCGATAAGCGGCAGACTACCAAAGAACGGTACTTTCTTGATCGATTCTGACGTCGACCGCGTATAGATTCCACCGATCACAGTTGTGTCACCATCACCCAGGAGCAACTCCGTTTGGGCTTGGCGCTGTGTGATCGTTGGGTTGCCATCTGCGGCTCGATTCGAGAAGTCAGGCTCACTTTTTGTGATGTTGATGCTCATCAAAACGTTGCCATCTTGGGTGATGTGAGGCGTCACCTGCAGTTGCAAATCAGCGTTGAAAAAGGTCGTCTGGACACCTTGAGCACTGACCACCGAAATCGGGATCGAGATGCCTTGGCGAATCATAGCCGTCTTGTTATCCAAGGTCAGCACTTTCGGAGACGAGACAATCTTCACTGTGCCTTCTTGCTCGGCTGCGGATAAGCGTAGACTCAGGTTGCCTGCCCCACCCAAAGAACCCAGCGTCAGACCGATAGCACCACCACTACCCGCACCAACCGCTGCAGGCATATTGACGGCATAATTCGGTAAGGCCGACGCCAAACCATCGGTGATGGCTTGACCACCGTCAGCGCCACCAGCGACGCCCACTACAGATGGAAAGGCAAGGCCTGTCTCATTGCCATAGACCGAACTCATCGCGTAGTTGCCACCCCATTGGATACCCACATCCTTGCTGAAGTTACTGCTGGCTTCGACAATACGAGCTTCAACCAAGACCTGAGGGGTCTGAGCGTCGAGTTTGCGGACCATCTCTTCGACGGCAGCAACGTGCTCTTCAGTGTCTTTAATGAGTAGACTATTGGTGCGATTGTTGACGCTAACCGAACCAGATTTGCTGAGAATGGTTTTGGCTTGAACCTGCAGTTTCTTCGCGGCGCCGTAATTCACCGGGATGATGCGAACAACCAGCTGTTTAACCTCTTGCAGTTTCTTTCGACGCTCGACGGCCATATCGAATTCTTTTTTCAACTTGGCTAACGTCGACACCCTGATCACGCCAGACTGTCGAACGTAGTCGAGCCCCCTAGCACGTAAAATGACGTCCAACGCGAGATCCCAAGGAATGTTCTCCAAGTGGAAGGTCACGTCGCCAGTCACCTCTGGTCCAGCGATGATGTTGATATTGCCTTCACGAGCCAAAAAGGTCAGGACGTGACGGATGTCAGCGTCTTTAATCGTCAGGTTGATCCGTTTGCCCGAATAGCGACGACTCTGACGCCACGGAGTCTTGATCGGATTGGCGTTGACGCCAGCACCGACCGGATTTCCAGCCACTCCCCCTCTGGGAGCCATCGGCTGTGGAGCTCGCGCGCCAAAGCTGCCACCCGCTGCAAACTGCTGGGGACCAGGCGCCTTTTGTCCGGCTCGGATAAACTCCCAAATCAGGCGTCCATCTTTGATCGTGATCACATTGCTCGCCGGCTGCAGTAGATCCACAACAACCCGCGTCTCATTTTGGTGGCTCTGTGGGCGAAACACCGTCACGCGCTCCATCGGACCCCGGAGTTGACGGGTGTCAAACACCCGCTGCAAGTGATTGGGGAGCTTGGTGGCCAGCAGCCGTAGAATCACCCGGCGCTCATTGGTCTTCATAACCTCATATCGGGGCTGACCACTAATCGGCAGCGCTACTTGTCCCCGATGATATCCTTCGGCGGTGATTTTAACGTCTTTGACCCGAACACTGGCTTCAGATTGGGCGCCACGTCGTGCACGCATCCGCTCAACCGCAGCCTGCTGACGAATTCGACGTCGCTCTTGTGCAGCGCGACGATCGGCCTCCTCAGCGGCGTCTCGTTTTTTCGCGGCAGCGACCATTTTAGCTGCTAATGCGGCAGCTCGACGCTGAATTTCTGCCTCAGAGCGTTGCTCTTTGCCGCGACGTTGAATCTGTTTGAGCTTCGCCTTCATCGCGATCAATTGAGCCTGCTCATTTCTTTTTTCGCGCTCAACGCGCTCACGCGCCTCGCGCTCACGCGACGCACGGCTTTCCAAGATAGCGATGCGATTTTGTTGGCGCTCAAGGTATCCATTTAATCGAGGCTTACCTGCCGAATTCGCCGCCGCTTCTGCCAGACGACGACGATCTTGCTCCGCCGCTAAAGCGCTTCTCAGCGCTCGCTCTCGACTTGCATGAGCAAGACGCAAAGAGCGCTCCTTGGCGGCGAAGGTCGCTGCAACCTTCGCTTTAACTTTGGTGATCTCCGCCTGCAGACGATCCCGTGTGGCTTTGACCTCAGCGTCGAGTTTCGCGTTCGCACGCTCCAAATCACGCTGGGTTTGCTCAAGTTGACGTTCAGCGGCGGCGACACGAACACTCGATGACCGGCTGCTACGACGCAGCTTTGCCAACATCTCCGCGCGCTCAGTCAAGCGGCGACTCAACTTTGCAGCCTTCCGTTCGGCACGTTGACGCGCCTGACGCTGGGCGGTCGCCTCTCGACTCGCACGGCGCAACTGGGTCGCACGACTCGCGCTGACACGTTTGGCCTTTTTCACTTCGGCCGCAATGCGCTGTACTTGTTTTTTCGCGCGCGAGGCCTCGACACGACGGCCAGATTTCTTTGCATTTTTCGCGCGTGCCGTGGCGACGACAAGAGCCCGCTGCAACTGAGCCAACTGGGCAGCAGTCTGCGTCTTTAATGCCTGTAACTCGCGCTCACGACGCGTTAACAGTTGGGTGATTCGAGCAGTTCGTTTTTCACTGGCCTTGGCAGCAAATCTGGCGCTGGCTCGAGCGGCAGCAAGCGCACGTTCGTGAACTCTGCGCAGAGCAGCGAGGCGTTCTTTTTCACGACGCGCCATCTCGGATTTGACCGAAGCGAGTTGACGCTGCATTTCAGAGGTCAACTGCCGCTCACGTTGAGCTCGATCCTCACGCTCTTTCTTAAGCGCGTGGCGCGCTTTTTGGACGCGAGATGTCGCAGCAGCCACCTGGACTGCTGACTTAGACTTCGACGCCTTTCGAATCTGTGCCAACTCAGACTCTCGATCTGCCAATGTCTGCGCCAAACGCTCTGCACGACGCTCTGAAGCCTGTCGGGCCGTCGCGTGAGCTTTGCTCTCATCTTGCGCTTTTTGAACCGCTGACTGGCTGCGAAGTAGATCCGTACGGACGCGTTCAAACGAAGCCTCAAGCCGAGTCCGCTCGGCGGTCAATCTTCGTGCATCCGCCTGACGTCCGGAACGTTTGGCCGCCACTTCTGCTTTTTTGGCCTTCGCGAGGGCAGCAGAGACTGCTTTCTGACGCTTTGCCAACTCCGTCTCGAGCCTTTTGAACTCACCGTCACGTTTCGCCAGTAGACGACCGACTCGTGCAGCACGCGCATCGGCTTGCTCGGCACGTTTGCGCTCGACGGCGGCGCGAGTTCGTGCCGCAGCGAGTTCTGACTCCAATGTCTCATTGGCTAGTTTCGCGCTTTTCAACGCTCCTCGCGCTGCACTCAATCTGGTACCCAAACGCTTTTCCAGCGCGCTCAACTTCGCATCACGCAAGCGGAGCTTCTTCGTCTGTCGAACACGAAGTGCAGTGATAGCCTTTTGTTGCTTGAGCAAGGAGCGACGAGCTTCCTGACCACGACGTTTTCGTAAGGAAGTCATTGCCTTGGTTCGTTTGGCCAGTTGCGCGCGCAACGACAAGGCCTCACGCTCAGCTTTGGCTCGGGCACTGGCATTGGCTCGCGCTTCTTTTCGAGCCACGACCAGGGCCGCTTTTTGAGCGCCAAGTCGCGCCTTGATTCGACTTCGTTTTCGACTCAAGCGAGTCCGCAGATTGGCGGCGGCAGCCATCTCAATCTTGCGACCGGCACGTTTGGCGACGAGTTCACGGGTCTTGGCGCGTTTGAGTTCGGCGGCCAAAACATCGTCACGCCGCCTTAACGCCGCGGCCATTTGACCAACTTGGCGTTCGCGATCCACCAGCAACTTCGCGACTCTCTTGGTACGAATCATTGCATCTTTCGCCAGCTTTTCAGCCTCTTGTGCGTTGGCGCGTGCCTCAGCCAGAGCGCGTTCATGAGCCAACTTCAACACGGCCAAGCGCTCTTTCTCTTCGCGAGCCATCTTCTTTTGCGCAGCCGCAGCCCGTGCCTGAGCCACTTTTAATGCCGCCGCTCGCACTCGCGCCTGCTGAGCCATCTTCTTTTGTGCAGCCGCAGCCCGTGCCTGAGCCACTTTTAATGCTGCCGCTCGCGCTCGCGCCTGCTGAGCCATCTTCTTTTGTGCAGCCGCAGCCCGTGCCCGAGCTTGAGCGAGTTCAGCCTCAAGGGTTTGATTGGCCAATTTTGCGGTCTTCAACGCCCCTCGTGCTGCACTAAGTTTGGTTCCCAGGCGATTTTCCATCGCGCTCAACTTCGCATCGCGAGAACGCAGCTGATTTGTCAGCTGAAGGCGAAGCACAGCGATGGCTCTTTGTTGTTTTTGCAGCGATTGATTCGCCTGCTGTCCACGTTGCTTACGCAATGACGCCATCGCCTTGGTTCGCTTGGCGAGCTGTGCTCGAAGCGAATGCGCCTCAAGCTCAGCGTTGGCCCGAGCCGTCGCGTTGGCCTGAGCCTCTTTTCGAGCGGCCTGCAGGGCAGCCTCTTGGGCTCCGAGCTGGCGCTTGAGGACCCCGCGTTCACGAGTCAGACGATCACGGAGCTTCGCTGCAGCAGCCATCTCTACTTTACGGCCGGCACGTTTGGCGAGCATTTCACGCGCTTTAGCGCGCTTGACCTCAACGGCCAAAACGCTATCTCTACGCTTGAGAGCATCGGCCATCTGGCCAAGTTGACGTTCGCGATCGACCAACAACTGCGCAACTCTTTTGGCGCGAATCATAGCGTCTTTGGCCAACTTTTCGGCGTCTGCGGCGTTGGCTCGAGCGGTGTTGAGTTGCTGTTCACGTTCGGTAAGCAACTTGGACATCACCGCATTTTTTCGTTCACTCGCTTTCGCGCTTCGCTTGAGGTTGTCGAGGCTCCTTTTCAAGGTTGCTTTGGTCTTTTTGGCAGCCGAAAGCTCCGTGCGGATGGCAGTGATTCTACGGGTCAACTGTCCTTCAATCTGATCGAGTTGAGCGTCTCGCTTCGCGGCCTGTTGACGCAATTGCTTGCGCAGTTTGGCGGCTTGCTGCTCGAGCTTTTTCGCCTTGCTAGCGGAGAGTCGATTTCGCTGAGCTTGTGCAGCCAAATCGACGATGCGAGCCTCTCTTTGTTTGAGGGCTTCACTGAGCCGCCGAGTCTGACTTTCCGCTTGTTGACGAGCCTTAGCGTTTTGCTTGGCCTGGGCTTGCAGCGCTGCGAGCGATCGACTCTGCTCCGAGAGCCGTTTGGATAGGGTCTTTCGTACGCTCTCAAGCTCTTTTCGTTGCTTAGCAGCGGTGGCCGCCTCCTCTTTTTTGCCGGATTCAAGTGCAGCGCGCTCGCGATCGACAGCCTGACTTAGCGCTCTTTTGAGAGTTTTTTCTCGCTCTTGGAGTCGAGTCCGAGCGTTCTTCAACTCGGTCTCGCGTTTGCTCAATAGCTCAGAGATCTGCTTGGTTCGCCGTCTTGAGGCTTCTTCTTGCTGAGCGATCTTCACCATCGCGCGGCGAGCCTGTGCCAGTTGGCGGGTCCGCTCAGCGAGCTGCCGAGCAGCACGCTCAGCGCGCACTTCAGCCGCTTTCCATCGTCGCTCTGCGACCGCTCGCTGTGAGTCGGCTTTACGAGCTTCGATGAGGCTGGTTTGTTGAGTCTTAAGTGCAAGACGTTCGGTCTCAAGTACCTTTTTCAGACGCTGGATTTCTTTTTGACTCGCGCTTTGCTTTTTGCCCGCCGTCTTCAAACGAAGCGACAACTCATTAGCCTGCCCAGCGATCTGAGCTTTGAGCCGAGTCACCTCTTCTGCTTGAGCTTTGCGACGAACTTCACGAGCGCGTTTGACTTCAGAGCGCAGCGCTCCCGCTTGTGAGCGAGCCTGCTTCAGTTGATTCTGTAGAGCCGCAATGCGTCGTTGATTGTTCTGTCCCAACGCTTTGCGCTCTTTCGCGATTTGTTGACGCAACAGAGCAACTCGAGCCTCTTCGGAGCGACGTTGAGCGACCGCATTGGCTAGACTTGTGCGTCCCTGACGTAACTGAGTCCGTAATGCTTTGGCCTCCGCCTGGATTTTCGCAAAAGCCGCTTCTCTGTCTCGCAGTTGACTCTGAGAGTCTGAGACCCGTTTGGCCATCGTCGCGAGGACCTGCTGCTGGCTCGCATCATCGCGCCTCAATGCGTCGAGCTGACCTCGGAGATTTTGTTGCTCTTTGAGAGCTGCACGCCTTTTTGTCGCGGCATCGAGCTCACGAGCGCGTACTTTGCGCAGGGTTTCAAGGAGCTTTTGCTCGCGCTCCGCGGCGTGTTGAGCTGCTTTTTTAGCCTTGGCAATCGCCACGGTCTGGGCCTTACTAAGCGTTCGATCGCTCCCATCGACAACGATAACGACCGCGTTGTTGTCGACGCGTACGTGAAAGAGCGCCGCCCTGGTAAAGGTGACGATCACTCGACCATAACGGGCCTTTCCCCGACGAAAGGGTTGGGTCTCAACTCGTTCGATGACGCCATTGCTCACCGCGATTGAGCGTTGGAGGCTGGCCACTTCACCACCAGGGATATCGACAAACAAGCGTGGTGGCTCTTCCATTCGATAGGTTGAAAAGGTCGGAGCCCGTTGACCAGTGACCGTAATCACTGTGGTGTCGGCCGACTCCACAATCTGCAAACGAGTCAGAGGATTGGTAACCGCTTTACGCGGCGCCGCAAACACCCATTGGGGGGCTGGTGCGACCATCAAAATCGCCAGGAATGCGGCCGCTGCTTGGCGACCGACCCGTCGAGGTTGATTGAGCATTTGTTGACTCATTGTGGCTCGCTCCTGTGCGTGCACGCGATTGATAAGGTCGATCCTAGGAGGGGTTAGCGACCTGTCAATAATGACCTTCATGCCACGTTTAAGTGTGGCTTTGAAAATCGTTGGGGGATGGTTTCTCTCTGATTTTAGCTCTGTGTCCTCTGCGAGTCTCGCGACGACTCTGCCTCCGATTTAAAAGGCTGCATTTGCTGCTTTGTTGTCTTTGAATAGGGTCTCTACACCTGCCAAAGGTGGGCGCAGACTGACCTTCATTAGTTTGGTTTTACCCGGTACTGCAACCATCATGGCGTATTGCGTAATCGCTCGGACTCGCCCGCCTTCCTCACCGAGGGGATCTCCGCGCCTGAGTTCGAAACGGTCGTCATCCGGCCCCAAAACCACTGCTTTGGGTTGCGCTGTGCCAGTCAGTAAAATGATCAGGCGATAGAGCGCTAGAGGATGTTTGCGGCGCGGATCGAGGTCCATTGGGCTCGCCTTTTGTTCCGTACTGGTCGCCGCGACATCTGGTGCTGCATCCGCTTTCGGTTTGCGCTCGACGATCGGTCGTTCCACGTAGGTGACCAGGTTCGATTGCATGGCATTGGCCAACTCTTCAATGCGAGCGCTTTCGTAGGTCTTGAACAAGTCTTTTATCGGTGTCCAGTTGGGGTTTTCACCGAGCAACTGAAAGTTCTCGAGTACCAGATCAGGCTCTTCGACCACCTGTAACGCAGCTTTGGGGCGAGGCCGACCTCTCCTGCCCCCACTATCACACGCCGAGAAAAGCGCGGTCATAGCGAGCACAAGTCCAAACCAAAGATGAGCGCGTGTCTCGATCACGTGCGCTTCCTCTTGCCCTGATATTCGGGCGGATCAGGTTGAGCTGGTTCTGTACCAGTCCAGATGAATGCATAGGCGGTGAAGGTGGCGACAATCTGAGTGCGCTTTCTCGTAAACTCTATCAACTGGATCGTCTCGAGGAATTTCTCCGCAGCCGTCATCTCCGCTTTCTCTTTCTCAACAATAGGTTGCGAGGCTTTGAGTTCCTTAGCGAGCTTGCTTGAGTCGAGTTGCGCAACTTGAACAGAGAGCTTCTTGAGATGGATGATTCGTCTGGTTGCGCTCGAATAGACTCGAAGAAATCGAATAAAATCGATCATCGATCCGCGTACTTCCATCTTCACAGGGATCGCGTTGACAAGTGAGTGCTGCTTGACCTTAAAACGCTCAAATCGTCGGACCCTGAGCCCCATATTTCGAGCGTCAATCTCAACCTGCTCGATAAAATCGGGCAGTTCATCGTGAGTTGGCAAGAGCTTGCGATTGTCTTTGTTTCGCTCGACTAGCTCATCTTTGAGTTTACGCAGGCGATCCAAGTCGGCTGGGTTCGCCACGGCCTTCAAGGCTTGCAGTTCGCCCTGAACCTTTTGGAGCTTAGTCTTGGCCTCATCTGCACGAGTCATCTCAGGATCAACGACCAAGAAGTAACCACCGCCGAATACCAACGCGAGGATAGCGGCCAATACGCCGGCTTTCTGAATCGGTTGAAGCTTTAAAAACTGTTCAAGCATTAGGGCCCGTCCTTAGCGGTTGGGGTGGCCTCTGGAGCAGCGGTGGTTGGACTCGCTGCCGCCGGCTCAATGGTCGGTGAGGCTCCTGAGGGCGCGACGACCTTGTCAGACTCCACCTCTTTTTTGCGTCGCGGATCTTTGTTGCCCTTGACGACAACTGCAGCCTCAGCTTTCGGCTCCGGGCTCTGTTGTTGCTCCGCCGCTGCAGCGGCTTTGGCGGCCGCGGCGGCGGCAGCCATTTTTTCGGCCTCAGCCTTCGCGGCTCGTTGAGCTGCGGTTAAATAGGTCTCTGTGAGGTAAATTAGGTCTGCTTTAGCGCTGAATTTGACGTAATCGATCTGCAGCACCTTGTCGGCGTGACGCTCCTGCCAGACGAGTTCAACATTGCGAAAGTGCGCCGCACTTTCGAGTCGCCGTAACACCTCGGCCACATCATCGTGATTTATGGCTTCCCCTTTGAGCGTTACAGTTCCCAACTCCTCGCTGACTTCGGTGAACCAAGCTCGGCCAGCGTCCCATCCGACACGCCAACCCGCCGATTCGAGACGTTTGAGCTCATCGGCCGGGTCGCGCGCCTCATCTCGAGGTTTGAGGATAAAGCTGAGATAGCTCAAGGCTCCTAGGGGTCCCCGCTTTTCGGCTTGCAACTCTTCGAACAAAAGCGCCTGTTTTTTCAAGGTACTGAGTTCTTTGCGAACTGTGGTCAACTGAGCTTGGACTTTCTGTGTCTCGGCCAAAACTCGTTTGATTCGCTTGGCCTTTTTGGTCAATCGGTTTGCCTGCTCATTGGCATCGGCGTGTATGGTAAAAAGCGATGCCGCCTCGATGACCATCAGCAACAAGAAAAACAAAATACCGACGTTTGGAATGTGGGGTAGACCTACGCCAATGCGTCGTCTTGATTTCGCGCGTCCCAGTAGGTTGATGCGAATCATGGTGATACCCAAAGTTTGAGCTGGCCGAAGCCGCTCAACGCTCTCCCTTTGCGCGGCGCGCCAGACCAATGGAAACCGCTGCAACGGGGGCGAAGCGTTGCAGTGAAGATGCATCAAATTTCTTCGGATCGATGATCAAGTTATTAAATGGATTGAGCGCTTTGACCTCGGCACCAATGCGCGTCTCAAGCGCACTGACTAGGCCGGTCTGTAGGGCTGCCCCTCCACAGAGGTAGATCGTGGAAATCCGCGCATTCATCGAAGTCGCAGCAAAAAAATCCAACGAGCGCTGAATCTCGCTCACCAAGTTGTCGCTGATGCGATGGCTAATGCGCTGCACCTCACGCAAAACACCACTCATGGACAACGTGGTTTCACTTGAAGTCTTCATGTGCTCGGCTTCTTCCCACGGAACAGCAAACTGTTTGCTGATCTCCTCGGTCAACATGTTGCCGCCGATTGTGATGTCGCGAGTAAAAGCGCTCAATCCACCTGCGATGACATTGATGTTGATGGTCGCAGCCCCAACGTTAATCAGCGCGATGGTGTCATCGAGCGGTACGTCATAGCTGAGCTCAAAAGCGTTGTAGAGCGCAAAGGCGTCCACATCGACGATTTGTGGGTCGACGCGGGCGTCACGTACGACCTCACTCAACTCTTCGATGATCGCTTTTTTCGCAGCCACAAGGAGTACATCCATCTGCCCTTGACCGGCATTTGGATTGACGATTTCGGCGTCCACAAAAACGTCTTTGATATCAAAAGGGATGTACTGCTCTGCTTCCCATTGAATCGAGTCTTCTAGTTCGTCTTCAGTCATCTCCGGCAAGGAGATCTTCTTAATGATGACCGAGTGCCCCGACAACGAAACAGCCGCCTTGCGATGGCGTACTTTGTTGAGTTTAAAGATCTCTTGGATGCGATCGCTGAGGTTCGGCGCATGCATGACTTGGCCGTCCCGAATCGTATCAGGAGGCAACATAATCGAATCGAAGTGCAACAGGTGTGTGCCCTTCTTCGTTTGCTTCAAATGTGCGAGCTTGATCGAAGACGTACCGATGTCGAGCCCGATGACATTCTTGCCGGCCATACTCTACCTCGTGGCCACATCCGCTCGTTGTGTCGAGCGTGAACCAAACCTTCTCGTGCGAGCGCGGATGTTCTCCCACCGCGGCCACCCAATCGGACTCAAGAGGTTGCCCTCAAGAATCATGCGCATACGTGCACAAGGCTAGATGGGGGTCACTGGACCGTCAAGAAACGCCAGGAGGACGCCAACCGATCGACTTCTTTATTGAATTCGAGCACACCCGTAAAGAAGGTTTCAAGACCCATGTATTGGATCCCAAAGATGGTGTTTATCTGTTGTCATGCGCTCTAATTAATGTCTTGATTGACTTGGTCCATTGACTGGCAACGAGGCCATCTCTACCCTCTGGCGCGGGCACGATCGTTCAGAGGTGTTCTGAACTGCCCGGCCTGAGCGAATTGAATTTCGCGGCTTCACACGCGCCCTCGCGCCCATCGGAGAGAGCATCTCATGACCACCAAGCTGCCATTATCCCTACGCGTCACAATGACATTGATCGCGACTCTTTGCCTTGCATGCGCCAACACAGACGGTGATGACGCCACAACTGACAGTTCGATCGCCGCTGACGTCGGCGGAGCGGGCACGACCACCGACACCGGCTCGTCATCTGGAGGCGGCACTGCCACGGACACTGCCGGCAGTTCAAGTGGAGGCAGTTCGAGCGGAGGGACCTCAGGTGGCGGTTCCGCAGCCAAAGAAATGACTGTCGAAGAGGTGCTCAAGCTCGCTCACAGCGCTCAGCCTAAAGTCGCGAAATGCCCGCAGTTTGTGAATCCGCCAGCCGGTAACAAGATCGCGGTCAAAGGGCTTCGATTGGTCACGCCAGTCTACAGTGCCGCAAAGTCGCTCGACGGCGTCTTTGTGCAAAACACCAAGGGCGGAGCGTACAGCGGCCTGCGCTTGGTGGGAGACAAGGACACAGTCTTCAAAGATCTCAAAGAAGGCGACGTGATCGATATTGAAGGTCAGGTAGTCGTATTTTACTGCGAGGTTCAAGTCTCGGTCGATAAAGCGACCAAGACGGATGCCGCCGTCGAAGCGCCCGTGAGCGTGACCGTCACCTTCGATGATGTCGGTGAAGACGCCAAGAGTGAGTCGATCAACAGCTACGAG
>PBTG01000023.1 GCA_002726535.1 Myxococcales bacterium
CCCTCAGCCAGCGCAGCGAAGCCTTTGAGGTACGTCGCCTCGGCACTGGCTTGTACGTTTTGGGTCAACCCACCAACAAACCACACGCCGTCCGCCAGTCCTAGAGCCGCCGACAATAAGTTACCACCGGCGCCCACGTCTGCTTTGGATTGAATCGGTGGTTTTGCGAGACCGTTGGACTCGACCTCTACGTCCAGTACCTCAGTGCTTGGGCTGGCCCATGATTGTTTCAACGTTTTTGGCATCATCACCGGTGCATTGAGCGAGTTGTCACCGATCGCGTTGAGCTGTGTGACGCCGCCCACGACAAGCGCTCTGGTCGCAGTCAGTGCAATCGTGTGGTGCCAAACTCGCGGTGAGCTGAGGTTGGGACCTGCACGGAAATGGCCGACTTGATGCTCGTAAATGGCGGTCTGTCGAGTGGCCGTTCCTCGTTGTTCGGTCGTCAACCAAGATCCGAGCCCACCCGTGACCAACACATCTCCACTGGACAGGGCGACCGAAGAGGCCAGTGATGTCGGCTTGGGTAGGCCACGACTTTTTCCAGCCGCGCCGTCCGCCAAGCTTGCATCACCTGTACAGGCCAAGGTGCCGACAGGAGCCAAAAATGCGCGAATAGAAGATTTTTGTTGTGAAATGACGTCGATGCCTTGGCTTTGGCCGGCATATTTTATACTGCCACTGGCGTCGCAACCGAACACTTCGAGGCTTAAGGGGCCGCCCTGGTTGATGCCCTTGATGTGCCAGGTGCCCGACGCCTCCACGGCAGAGCGCTCAGCGCGATGGGTCGATTTTTGCCCGTCCGGTCGCGTCAGCACCGCGACGAGCCGCGTGATGTCACTGGGGATCGCGTTTGAGCCATTGACGGTCTTTTGGCAACTGCTGTCGAGCGTCGCGAAGCTCAGTTTCATCACTGGCTGCGATGGCTCTGCTTGATCGACACAAGCGGCGAACAGGGGCGCCATCAGTAGTAGAGTCAGCGCTAGGCTATAAATGCGATTGGAGTGGGTCATCATGGATTCCAGATTGCGAGAGCTTTCGACATCAGACGGTTTCAGGCCGTCTTTGTTCGAATGAGTTGCCATAGTAAGCCACACCCTGCACTGGCATCAATCTATTGTCATTGCTACGACTGATTCGTACACACAGGCTCAAATTCCGTATGTTTTTTTTGGCCTGGTCTGACCCGTTTGACAACGACAACACGCAAAATCCCATGCTGCGGCGTGCGCAGCCTGCCTCGGCGCGTTATACTTCCTGTGGGGCGCTGACTCCGGCCGTTAGGACACTCAGCGTGCGCGTTCAATCACCGGAGATCGCAGCCGATGTTCTTGCTTTATTTCGCCCTGTTGCTCGTGCCTTTGGTGTTTTTTCACGAACTGGGACACTTTTTGGTCGCGAAGTGGATGGGCGTCCGGGTGTTGTCGTTTTCCATCGGGTTTGGCCCTGTTGTGTTGCAATGGAATTCCGGTGGCACTCAATACGCGATTCGTGCGCTTCCTCTCGGTGGTTTCGTCAAAATGTTGGGCGAGAACGACGATGAACAAGACGATCAGCAAGAGCCCGATGGTCCGCCAGCGCCCGATAGCTTCGCGGCAAAAGCGGTTTGGCGCAGAACGTTGATCATTGCCGCTGGGCCGGTGGCCAATTTACTCCTGCCCATCGTGATCATCTTCGTCGGCTCGATGCTCTTCGACGCACAAGTCGTCTCGAGTCGAGTCGGAACTGTGTTGCCAGGTGGACCAGCCGCCAGCGCAGGCCTTCAAGCTGGGGACCGCATCGTGTCGGTCGACGGTGAGGCCATCGCTCATTTTCAAGATCTGGTGCGAGTCGTCTCGGCGCGACCGGGCAAAGAGGTCCAGGTTCGTTTTGAGCGGCAAGGTCAATCGCAGACCATTTCTCTGACGACGGAGTCCAAGACGGATCCGCGATTGAGTCGCTTTGGAATCTTCGACGCCGTCGGTCGAATTCAGGTCTTGCCTAACCAGCAAGATGCAGTCGTCGCCGTCGATCCGGACAGCGCAGCCTTCGCCGCGGGCCTGCGTAACGGCGATCTGATCGAGACGTTCAATGACAAAAAGGTCGAGAGTTTTTGGCACTTGAGTCAGCTTTTACACAAGGGCTCCAATGGCAGTACATGCCGGCTACAGGTCCAGCCCTTATTGCAGAGCGGCGCCGATAAAAAGACTGAGACCCGACAGGTCGAGTTCGATTGTGACCGCGATCTGGCTATTCGCCCGGCTGAATCGGTGATTGGACCCGTTAAGGGCGACTCCGCGGTGGCGCACGCCAAACTCCTGGCTGGCGATGAACTCTTGTCTGTGGATGGCAAGCCTGTTCGCAGCCTCTTTGAGTTGACGGGCGACATTCAACAGCGCGTCGATCGCGCCAGAGTCGCGCTCATGGCCGAAGGGTACAGCGGACCGAAGCTCGCGGAGGGCCTCCGCGGAGCGCTCGGCAAGGCCCTGCAATTGAAGGTTCGTCGCGTTCAAGACGGCCGTTTTGTCCAAGTGCAGTTGTCGCTTCACATTGAGATCGCGCTCGATCGTCGGAGTCAGGTTCCTTATGTCAACTTGGGCTTGCGGTCGGCGCAGCGCCATGGTCCACCGGAGTTGATCGCAAACCCCAATTCCATAGCCTTCGCTTACATCAAGACAGTTGAGGGTATGTGGCACGCGGTCAAAACGACCGCCCTTACTGTGGTTGGATTGTTCAGCGGACGTGTTCCGATGCGCGAGGTCGGCGGGCCGATCATGATGGCGCAGTTGGCATCGCGAGCCGCAGAGTTGGGGTGGGCGTCCTTTTTTCACCTGATGGTGGTTCTCAGCGTCAATCTCGCTATTTTGAACTTGCTACCGATCCCGCTGGTCGACGGCGGTCAGTTGCTCTTCTTGGCCGTAGAGGCGGTCAAGCGTGAGCCCTTGAGTCTCAAAACTCGGATGATCGCCAGCTATGTGGGCCTGGGCTTTTTGGTCTTTGTCTTTGTCATGGTCATGAAAAATGACGTCGAGCGACTGATCGCCTCGTTGGTTGGTGCTACCTGAGCGTCTTGGCAATCTCGACGTCCTCGCGGCTGCAGAGCGTTGCTTTGTGGTCGAGTCAGGGTGAGGTATTGAGTTGTCAGCGTGCATACCGCCGCCGAGAGCCTCGACGACTAATTGAGGACATTGTTTCGCTCTGCGACGAGGCCACGCTCAGCTTGGCTGATTTGCAGCGTATCGTTGTAGACGTGGGACCGGGGACCTTCACCGGTATTCGAGCAGGTTTGGCGACTGCTCGCGCCCTCGCATATGCCCACGATCTCGAGACGATTGGGGTCAGTTCGCACGAGTTGATGTGGCGAGACCTGCATCCTGAGGGACTTCCCGCCCGGGTCGTTCAGCCGAGTCGTTCGGGTTGGTGTTTTGTGTCTGATTGGCCGCTCGATTCAGCTCTGAGCGCACCGAACCTGCGTGAAGTTGAGCTTGTCAAAGCGCTCGACCAATTGGGTTCAGATGTTTCGGTGATCGGGCCTGAGACGATCTTCGAAAATTTCACGCATCTTGAGCCTAAGGTCTGCGCGCATCCGCACGCACGCGCCGCTGCACTGGCCGTTAGTGGACGCCATGGCAGTGATTGGAGCACGATCGTCCCGCTCTATGTGGCCCTCAGCGACGCGGAGCGTAATCTCGGTATCGAGGCTGAACACAAACCGATTCACGCCGAGCAGCGCAGCTGAGCAGCCTACTAGATGACCAATGAACCTCTTGACCCTTCGGCGCAACTGACGCATAGGGGGCGACAACAGTGATGGAGGTCACCTGTGGCAAATTTAAATTTCAATCCTGAAGCAGCCTTTCGAGAGCTAGCTGGAGAACTCTTCATCGTCACTCCAGATCGGGCGCTTCATCACATTGCGTTGCCTTCAGCTGTCGAGATCGTCAAAGCGCTTCGAGCTGGACCTGTTGATCAGCGCACGATCGTCACCCAGCTAGTCGACCGCTTTGAGGTCACCGAAGCCCGTGCGACTACAGATGTAGCGACATTTTTACAGACCCTAGTCGAAGCCAACATCGCATGCATCGACGAAGCCAATCCCTAAAACAGAAATATGCACCTCAGATGGGTCAGCAGACATCCAATGAATATGTCATGAGGAATCCGGTTGCATGAGGGCTATCGAGTCCGTCAGAGATGGCGAAAATAAGCATCCTGTTGGCAAAGGGTTGCAATGAGCGAGTGCGGATCAGACCATAGAGCGTGCGCGAACACCGCACCATGGCGAAAACCGCGGAGGCGACGGTACTCTGCGAATGAGGAAAAACGCATGAAAAACTGGCAGTTGATTACGACGCGGTACTCCGCGATCGGTACAGCATTTGCGCTTGTTTTAATCGCAACTGGCTGCAGCACCAGCGATAAGGCCGTAGGTGGCCCTCCTGGATACAGCGACATCGCCGCTGACGCGAAGGGCGACTCCTCAGGAGGCGACACGGGCTCGGACACCACGGTTGTTGGTAGCGTCGACTTCTTTCTGGTTTTGAAATCAGGGGATGCGCTCAAGACGGCCGATAGCGTGATTTTATCTCTCGCTCAGGACAAATACCCAGACGAGGATCTCTTCCAGGCTGACGTGGTAGTAGAGACCTCCGGGCTCGCAGACGGCGCGTCGCTGAGTCTGACCGTCGGTGGCAAATCCGTTGGCACAGCGACCGTCACGGCGAACAAGGCCACCTTCGAGCAGGTGACCATTGAATGCGGGACGTCTGCGGTGGACATCACTGTTACCCTCGCCGACGACACGTCCATTTCACGCACCAAGAGCGCTCTGATCAACTGCAGCAACGCTTGCACTGTCGAATTGGTCCCGCCTGCGAAATGTGTATCTCAAGACGTTGATCCCAACACAGATGGCTTGCAGGTGACTTTTATCGTCAAGACCACGACCCCTGATTGTTCACACGCTTACATCAAGTTCGTCGACCTCGATGGCAAAGCAGGTGAGTCCGATAAGGTGCCGCTCAATGGTCAGAGCCAAGTGACCGTGACCGTGACCCTGTCATCGAAAGCCACCGGGATCTCCAACTCCACGGCTCAGGTGACGGCGATCGTCGAAGACCAAGCCTTCCCAGATCGTCCGGATGGCACGTCTAGTCAACAAAGTGTGGTCGTCAACACCGAAAAGCCAGTGGTGGAGATTGTCTCACCAAGCCAGGACACAGTCACGCTCTCCGATGACGCCAACGCCAACGCAAGCGACGGACTTCAGGTATTGGTCACCGGAAGCGCGACCTCTGTGCAGCCGCTCGAGCCCGTTGAGGTCAGTGTCAATGGCCAGCCCGTCAGCGGTGTAAACATCAGTGCGAACGGCACTGGATGGCAAACGACGCTGACCTTCGACAAATCTCAGGCCTACAAAATAGACGTCAAGGTGACCAACAGTTGCGGTTTGTCGGGTGAAACCTCGAAGACTCTGACGGCGTTTTTGGACAAAGCGAGCGCGGTCATCGCTGCGCCGACTTTCAGTCAGGTCCTCTTCGCGAAAGACGATAGCAACCCGACGACAGCGGACGTGTACGACACCAACTTCACTGTCAACCTGAGTGGTGCGAGCGGTGGTGAGGCCGTCAAGGTATTTTGTCGTCCAAACCAACTCGGCGAGGCGTATCCAAACACGCCTTTGGGCACCGCTACCTACGCGGCGGGGGCTTCTGGGGTCATCGTACCTGTGAAGTTAGACGTCAACCAGTTGACGAGTACCGTGATTTGCAAAGCCACTGTCGAGGGACCCAATCCGAGCGAGACCTCAGAGGTGGCCTTCACCGTGGCCTTGCCTGCGCCTTGTCTGAAAATCACCCAGCCCATCGACAACGCTTTGGTCAACAGCAATGTGATGCAATTGACGGCCACCGGCTCGAATCTCGACGGCTCGATTGTAGAAGTCGTGGTCGCTCTGAAGGGCGGCGCGAGTCTCATCGACACGCCTGTCGGCAAGGTTCAAGGTGGAGTGATGAATGCCAACTTGGCTTTGCAAGTGGGCTCGCCACCCAGCGTGCTGCCCGATGGGGCCTACACGCTTACGATGTCGACGAGTGACAAATACGGGAACAAAATCAGCGACAGCGCTTGTAGCGATGTGACTCGAAACTTTGTGGTCGATACGACCGCTCCGGTCGTTACCATCACCAAGCCGAGCGCGACCAAACTGGACCCGACTACAGACCCAGACGCGGATCCACAGACACCCGGATATCAGCAAGACTTTGAGGTCAGCATCTCAGGCGAAACCGGCGACAGTGAGGTCTGTTTAACAGTCAATGGATTTCAGTTGCCTTGCGCGACGGTGAGCGGCAACGGCACTGCCTCATTCGCCAAAATCTCGCTCCAGCCAGGAAGCAATCAAATCTCAGTCGTCGCCACCGACAAAGTTGGCAACGCCAGCACAACATCTGCGGTCGAATACACCGTCAACTCCGACGCACCCAAAGTCAGCTGGGTACAGCCGGCGGGTAGCGTCGTTGTCGCCACCGATACGATTGCGATTTCCTTCAAGGCGACCGACAAGACTGGCGCCAACCCCGTCAGTGGCGCGAAAGTCTCTGTACTGGTCAATGGCAAGCCGGCCAGCAGCTTGCCAGTCAAGGAAGGTCCGACTGGAACGTACAGCACCACCATTGGTGGCCTTGCGACGGGCAACACTAGCTTGCAGGTCCTCGTAAACCCGGCTGCTGGTGGGGCCGAGGGCGTATCCTCTAAGATCACGATTACTCGGAAGGTCGGCGCACCGACCGTCCAGTTCAATGCCCTCAAGGATGGCGACGTGTTTAATTTGCAGTCGACAACCTGCGTTGCGGGCGTCAAGAACTGCTCTGCGACGTTGGCACTTAGCTCTGGCAATGCCGCTGACGGATCAAATATCGAGGTTCAGGCGGTATGCGGAGGCGCAACGTCCAAATCCAGCGCGACGGTTTCCAACAATGCCGCGACGGTCACCGGCCTCATTTTGACTCATGGCACTTCATGTGTGGTCACAGCGACCATCACTGACGAGGCTGGACAGACGGCACAATCGGTCAAGACGACGGTCACAATCGACCGCGTCGCACCGAGTCTGTCGACGTTGACGCCAAATAAGACGGACTTCGTTAACGCTGATGATCTCAACCAAAATCCCGCCGATGGACTGCAAGTCAACTTATCGGTCCTTGCGGGTGGCTTGGCTAAAAATGCCAAGGTTACCCTTGAGGTGGTTGCTGATGATGGAACCAAGACACAGTTCTCCTCGAAAGATCATATCGGCGCCTCTGAAGGATCCACTGTGCAGGTGCCCTTTGGTGTCGTGACGCTGCCAGACGGAAATAAGGTGACGTTGAACTTGTCGGTGAGCGATGCCGCCGGCAACGCGACTTCGAAAAGCCTGCAGGTCAAAGTCTCTGCGAGCGCTGCCGATGTTCGTTTGGGCTCACCCACCTACATTGAGCCGAAAAGCTGCACCACGAGCTCACAATGTGGTGTTGGCGTCTGTAGCGCTGGCAAGTGTGCTACGGCTTGGGGTGTCCTCAGCAAACGCGAAGTCTCTGTACTCACGATCGGAATCTTCGCTGGCGCGAAACTTCGCTTGTGTTCAAACAATCCGGCTGTTTCGGGCAATGGTTCTTGCGCGACCTTGGGCTACAATGCCGTCGCCGCTCCGATTGTGTTGACCTCCAGCGGTGCCGTAATCGAGCCGAAGGTGATCGATGGGTTGCACACATTCATCGCCGAGGCTCTGCCGCCCGGAGCGGATGAGACCAATGCCTCGAACTGGGTTTCATCGGCCAAGAGCAGTGCCGGCGCGACGGTTCAATCGCGACGGGTCTTGCAGGACACGATTGCGCCGCAATTGACCAGCGTACAGGCTCCATCAGCGGCCAACGTACCGGCCCAATGTCTCGCGGCCGCTTCACAGGTCAGCAGTGACAACAGTCCTGGCGGTACCTTCGCTTTCACGGCAACCATGGCCAATGAAGACGCGACGGTTAGCCTATTCAATGCCGGGACGAAAGTGGGCTCTGCGAGTACCAGTCAGAAGTCTGGCTCCGTTGCTGTGACCTTGGGAGAGGGGGCGGTGACTCTACAAGCTGTCGCCACTGATCTTGTGGGCAATGAAAGTGCAGCGCTTAGCGTAGGGGCCTACGAGGTCAATACCGTGGCGCCGACCGGCTTTTTCGCCAAGCCTGCCAAAGCCCAACTGACCTCTACAGACTCTCTGGACGTAGTCGTCACCAGCCAAGATTCGGATATCAATGGTCAGAAGGTCACCCTCAAAGACGCCAACAAAACTGTCGCCGTCAAGACCTTTGCTGGTGGCAGTGTGACCTTCGATTACGCATCCTTTAAGACCTTGAACGATGGTTCGCATCAACTCACCGCAGATCTAGTGGACTCCTGTGGCAACACCGCGATCATCTCGACGATCCCATCGACCATCACGGTCGACACGTCGGCTCCAACCGTAGTCATCAACTCGCCCTCGGCCGGACAAGTGTTCAAAGACTCCGACGACGTCGACACGACCGCCGGCGGCTATCAGGTCTCAGCGGTATTTTCGACCGTTGACGCTGCTAAATGGGCGGTAGAGTTGGGGAGCAATTGTGACAACAGCTACCAAAACTGCTCAGGCTTCTCAGCTGTGGCCAACGGCAGTATCACCAACCCAGGTGGAGCCGAGCCCGCGAAAAAAATGACCATCCCATTTGGCGCCACCAAGAACTATGTAGTTCGGGTGACAGCCACCGATGCTGTGGGCAATGTCGCCACCACCGAGCGTGGGTTTACGGTGAATCTGAGTGGCTGCTTGGTGAGTATCCAGGGCTTGCCAGCGAACGGTCAGGTGAACAACCAAAAGTGTGCCACAGCAGGAGCCGATTGTGGCTCAGTTCAGTTGCCCATCGTCGTCAACTATGTAGGCCCATGCGGACAAATCACGGATGTAGACTTGTTGGTCAACAACGCGTCGATTGGCAAGGCTAAGCCGAGCTCGAACTCGGCGAGCTTCAACGTTACGTTGACCGACGGCAATAACGCTGCCATTGAAGCGAAAGTGTTCGCGGGATCGACCCAGGGCGGGACGTCAGGTTCGAGCAATCTTGTGGTTGATCTCAGTTCACCCAAGGTTAGTTTCATCGCTGGTACCGTGCTTGGTGTGCAGACGCCGGCGGGGGGCTCACCGGTTACGTTGGGAACCAGCGATGATCTCGATAGTAGTCAAAATGACATCCAGTTCCATTTGCTCGCACAGGTCAAAGACTCAAACCTCAACGGAGCGCAGTTGACCAAGGTACAAAACGTGCTCGGATCCACTGCAGATCTGAAGCTTGTGACTCAGCTGCCCGTCAAGCTCAGTGATGCAAGCGGGACAACGACAGCTCAACTTCAGTACATCACCGCACCAGCCAACGGCACCATTGAGGTCCAGGCCACCGTGGTCGATTCGGTGGGCAACATTGGCCTCGGCAAAATCCAGATCACGACAGATAGCAAGCAACCGGGCAAGGTCACCCTAAGTGCAGTCGCAAGTGCTGATGTGAACCCACGCCGCCCCTCAGTGAAGCTGAACTTCACCTCTGTTGGTGCTGACGGGGGTAATCAGAAAACGGCGTCTTCCTACCAGGTTCGCTATTCTCGCAAGGACATCACCAGCGACGCAGAGTTTGACGCTGCTTGCGACGCTTCGAGTCTGAGCAACACCGTGTTGTCTGCGCCTAAGGCTCCAGGGCAGGCCGATAGTGTCATCGTTGAAGGACCCGACGCTCGCGCATACTCAGACAACTGTGCATTCGCGCCTCTCACCGACAATGGCGCCAGCAAATTTTACTTTGCCTTGCGGGCGGTCGACGCGGCCGGCAACAAAGGCCCCGTCAGTAACAGCGTATCTACGGCCGATGTGCGTCTACGATTTGCGAAGCTCTCCGCTTCATCGTCGCCCTATGCCAACGCAGTGGTCTACTCGCTGCCGAGAGCTGTGGGAGATTTGAACGGAGACGGTAAATCTGACGTGTTGATGCGTGGCTCGAAGGTTGCGAAGCTCTGCATCTTTTATGGCACCGCAAACAGCAACGGGACCGTGCCGGACATCACCGTTAACGCAGCAACTGGTGGCAGTTGGGAATGCTTCAACAACGACGCGATGATGGGCGTCAATGTCGCCGAGTTCATCGACGTCAATGGCGACGGCATTGACGACTTGGTGATCGATTATGGGCAGGGTGCGGGCAAAACCCGCGAAATTCGTGTCTACTTAGGGGAAAAGGGCAAGTTCATCACGCAGACGCCCGCGGTGCGAGTCACCAATATTTCCTACAGCAGCAACCTTGGTGTGAAGCGCCTGGTGAACGCAGGCAACTTCAACGGTGATACATCCGCAGCCGGCAATGCAATCGATGACTTTGCGTTTACCATCACGCCGACTACATCGGCGCCTTACGATCGAGTCGTGGTCGTGCCAGGTAACGAAAGCTGGTCGACTAGTAGCCCGATTGTGATCGACGTCGAAAAAGCCGATGACCGCAAAACCAACAAAATTCTCACGATTCACCGTAGCGATAGCGCAGGCACGCCGCAGTTTGGTTGGTACTTGGCTGGTGGGGCCAACTGGCTGCCTGATGGAGATGGCTCAGGTACCCAGTACGATGACTTGGTCATCACTCAATATTCGACCACCTATATGGTCTACATCGTCAAAGGACGTGAGCTCAAAGGTGATGATATTTCATTGACCTTGACCAATACGCTCAGCGGCAGTGGCAGTGGCGACAGCACTACCGCTGCGATTCGGCCGGACCCGAGTACTGGAGGCGTCAGTCCATCGTACCCCTCGTTGGTGTTTTTCGACGGTGACACCAAACCTGACTTAATGTTCACCATTGTCGACGGCAACCAGCAGCCTTGGGTTTACTGGATGCGGGGCAAAGACTTGGCGACTCAAGCGGGCAAATACACCAAGCTCAGCGGCGCTGATGTCGGTGGCGTGACTGGCTTGCGTAGCAATA
>PBTG01000157.1 GCA_002726535.1 Myxococcales bacterium
AAAAATGGCAACGAACGTTTCGTTGCCACGCTTTGACCCGGGCCACTCCACCGTTTGAGGTCCGCAGACAAGCGTCGAGTCCGCTTTTTGGCAACAGCCTCGGCTCCCGGCATCCAAGCCGACGCGTCGAGCCAGGGACCCGTACCGTTCAGCGAGAGGGTCAACTTCGCCATGTAAGCACCATGCCTCGGCGGCATCAGGACCCATGCGCCTCCATCGATTTCACCCTCTTCGACCGGCTCAGTTTTCGGTGGAACTCGACCGAGCAAGAGCACATCAACACCATCTACCGCGCGAACGATACGTCGGCTGGCACGCATCGACAGGTCACTCAAGGCAACAATGACTTGTGCACCCTGTGCCCGCAGGGCCTTGACCTCTTTGGCAGCCACGACCTTGAGTTGAGCTGTGGCTCCCGCTCGCGCGCTCAGTGCGAAGACGCCAACTCGAACGCCCGAGCGCGTTTTGATGACTCGCCGAGAGATAGCTCTGGAAATCGAACTCTTCCAGCCAGTCGCGATGACCGGGAAACGTCCGTTTTGAATTGCATGTCTAGCGACGGCCCCGCCTCGGAGCAAGTCATCTCGAGACACCGAAATTGCATCGACACCCAACTTATCGATCATCTTTGCAAAGGCAGCCATTCGCTCGCGACGTTGAGCAGCCTGTCCAGGTTTGGCGTGTTCGTCTTCTGCGAGCAAGGCGCCGGCATGAACCACGACGACCGAATCATCGCTTTTTCGAAGACGCTTGAGCCACGCTGCGGTCCTCTCGATCCCGCCTCGCTGCAGTTCTTCAACACATCCACATGGCTTGATGACCCCTTGCCAGTCAGACAGTGCGACGATGGTCACATGAGGCAAAGAAGTGAGCGAATTGGCTCTGGACCGTAGCGCCTTGGCCTCACTAGATTCAGCCGTACGGCCACAGCCAGCCAACAGGGCAAAGGCCGACATCAAAAGCGTCAGCGAAGCCATGGATCGATAAGATACGAGGACAGACCTTCGGGCCATCTGCTCCTCTAGCGCATGACGGCAGCATCGTTCGGACGGAACTTGCCGGCCCCCAACTTACAGCGTGCCTTGGATCGGGTCGGGTAGACCGCGATGATGGTAAATGAACTGCCACGCCGTCCTTTCACAGAACCGCGCATGCCCTTTTTGACGCCTTTGTTGTCCCCGGCCGTCAGCGTCAGCAACGAGCCGCTGCCGCTTCCTCGGGCGTCGATGACACGACACGTGATCGCCGAAGATTTCGGCTTCGCTGGCTTGCTTACGCGTCGGCGAGGACGCCGTGTTTTCGGTTTGGCCACTGGTTTGGCGACACAACGATTATCCTTGCAGATTTGATTTTCGGTGCAGGAGTCACAAGGGTTGCCCGTATAGTCCACCTCAACGGCGTACTGCCCCTCACCCGTGTCACATCGAAAGCGCACCAGATAGCGCATATCGTCTTTGACATCGAAGGTAAACTCGAGCGTACCGGAGCCAACTGGCATACGTTTTTCAGCAATGCGATCGCCGACCTCTGAGAATACCGTTGCGTACCCGCGAATCGTCGACTCTTGCCACTTTCCGACTGAGATACGCATTTTCATCGTGCCTGCACGAGAAGGCTGGATGAAACGCCAATCGAACTGGTCTCCAGAGCGTTGACTGAGCTTGTCCTCTGTTGGACCTCCCTTCAAAAACGGCCGCGCAGACTCGCGCTTTCCATCGCCATCAGGGTCGTTCATTCGCTGCCCGCTGCACGCTGAAAGAGCGAGAGCGCTGATTACAAAGGCGACTGTCCAGGGTGTGCTTCGCCGTGGAGGGGAGGGATTCCGAGAGTGGTAATGCATGTGTTGGCTCTATCGTCTCGACCATGTGCACGGGATTGTGCCTGTTGTGACTAAAGACGTATCGCTGCGGGTTAGGTCAAACGGCTCTGTCAGTAAAACCGTATCCTCGCGACTACAGGTGGTCAAGTTGAGTGCTCCTTGGCAAGAGTCAATCGCTGTACTTTGAACCCGCGGCCAGTCTGTGCTTTTGTCCGGCGGCCGGATGCAGTACAAGCGCGCCTCGGCGTTGAGCCTGGAGCCCTGTATGTCTGCGAAACGATCCAATAAAAGACCTCAAAACATTCCCAATCGACCGCCAGTCCAGTCCGCACGACCGCCGATCGACCTCGTTGAGTTGCTCTTCGCGACCACAAACACGCACAAGATTGAAGAGTTTCAATCCCTATGCGAGCCGGGTTTGGTCAATGTCATCGGTGCCGGAACTTGGCAAAAGGATACAGGCGTTAAGCTCCCCGAGGTCATCGAGGATGCTCCGGACTTTATTGGCAACGCCCTTTTGAAAGCGGCGAGTGCCGTCCGCATCAGTGGTCTATCGGCGGTCGCCGACGACAGTGGTCTGGTGGTCAGCGCTTTAGGTGGCAAGCCAGGTGTTCACAGCGCACGTTACGCGGGCGAACCACGCGACGATGAGCGCAATATCGACCAAGTCCTCCAAGAACTCGAAGGCAGTGTCGACCGAAGTGCTCACTTTCTCTGTGCGTTGGTGGTGTGCGGTCCGGCAGCTGAAGGCGCTGGCTGTGGGCACACAGAAGATGGACTCGCATGGCGCGCATTTATCGGTAAGGTCGATGGCCAGATTTTGTCCGAGAGACAAGGCTCAGGCGGATTCGGATATGACTCGGTTTTTTTCAGCAACGAGCTCAAGCAGAGTTTTGGTCAGGCCTCGGCTGAAGACAAAAACAGCATCTCGCATCGTGGACGAGCCGTGCAGCGGCTGCGCTTATATCTCGAAGCTCGGGCCCGCCGCAGACCGGCTACGCCACTTTTTATTCGACCTGTAGGCTATAGCGCGCTGGTCACCGCCATGTGCAACACGATCGAGCGCAATCTACGCTTCGCCAACAAGGCCGTCGAAGCCTCCCTAGCGATCCGCCCCCAACTCGGTAGCAAAGAGCGCGCGGCGATCAGTACATTGCATTGGTACGCCCTGAGAAATCTCAGCCGACTACAATTGGCGCTTCAGTGTCTAGAGGGCCAACCGCCGCAAGACGCCAGCGATCCACGTCAGTTGAAGCCCGAAGATGCGAGCTTGTTGGTGTGTTTGCTTTTGGCCGACGTCGACCCAATGGGTACACCATTGAGCCACAATCTACCGGGAGAACGCTCGGCTCTGGCAGGATTGCTCGAACGCTCGCCTTCACTCAAAGGAACCATCCCTTTGAAATTGAAGATGGCGGGCAAAGGACTTCGTGCAGCTCGAGCCCATCTATCCCGACAAAGTGATGCCCACCAACTCGCGGCTGCGAGCGGTGCACACATGGATTTGATCGACGGATTGAGCGTGCAATGGGGCCACCAGGGCGCTCAGTTGGCTCTGGGCTATCTCAACCACCAAGGCCCCCCGACCTTACGCATCAATACCACGAGAGCCACAACAGCAGAGGTCAGCGAAGAGGTCTGGCGTTATGGCGTCTTCTCTCTCGCGCCACCGGACATGCCAAATACCTTGGTCTGCCTAAACTCCGCCCGCTTGACCACCTCACAGCTATTCCATGACGGCTGTTTCGAGATCCAGGATGCAGGCTCGCAGGCTTTAATCCACCTTGCCGCTCCACAACCTGGGCAACGAGTCGCAGACTGGTGCGCTGGCGCTGGTGGGAAGACGCTCGCGATCGCAGAGGCTGTGGGGGATTCAGGTCAAGTGATCGCCCTTGATGTTCACAGCGGGCGTCTGAGTGAGTGCAGCCGCCGACTGCGTCGAGCCGGACTGCATGCCGAGGTGCGAACGCATTATGAAGATCCGAGTAAAGACAGCCGGCTCGGTGATTTTGACTTGGTGTTCGTCGACGCACCATGCAGCTCCACAGGAGCCCTGAGGAGAACGCCTGAACTGCGTTGGCATATCGATCAAGACTGGCTCGGTCGCTTTCACGAACAGCAGGTCGCAATCGCGCTGAGAGCAGCGCAACGGGTCAAACCAGGTGGGCGGATGGTCTACGCCACATGCTCTATCATGCGTTCGGAGAACGAGGACGTGGTGACCCGTCTTTTGGAGCAACTCGAGGGCTGGTCGGTGAGTTGGCAGCGACGGGTCGGTCCGGCCGATCTGCAGTGGCTAAAGACGCAACCCTTGTCGAAGATTGGTCCCGATGGTTTTTTTGCCGCCGAACTCAAGCGCCCGAATCAGGAGCCATCATGACCACTGACCGATCGCAAACGTCCACATCAGGCGACGACCACGCAGATCTCTTGGCTGAGCAACAAGGTCCTGTGGTCCTTGGCGAACCGAGCGCGGAGACCAAAGACCCCGGTCACAGTGAATCCGGTCGCGCCGGCCTGGTGACCATTGTCGGACTCCCGAACGTGGGGAAGAGCACCCTGATGAACGGTCTTCTGGGTGAGAAACTCGCGATTATGAGTCCCAAGCCGCAGACAACTCGCGATCAAATCCGCGGGATTTACACGGCCGAAGACACGCAGATTGTGTTTGTCGATACCCCCGGAATTCATGAATCGCGCGCTCCATTGAACCGCGCCATGGTCGGACAAGCGATCGAAGCTCTCGAGCAAGTGGATTTGGTGATCGTCGTCATCGACGTACAGAAGGTCCGTGACGCCTGGAAGAAGCTTGGGTTCGACCCCTCCAAAGGTGGCCTAGCACCGACCTCGGGCGAAGAAGCCGAAGCCCGTCTGTCTCGCCGGGACCGCAAACTGCTGCGAAGGATCCGTCATTACACCGACCAATTTCTTTTCGTCCTCAACAAGATCGACCGCGTGCGAAAAACTCAACTCTTGCCGATCATGGAGACCTACGCAGCGGTCGACGGCAATATCGGCGTCCTGCCGGTAAGCGCCATCACCGGCGACGGTTTTTCGCAATTAGTCGATGCAATTCGACCGCACCTGCCGGTGTGCCCACGGCTCTATGACGGAGACATGCTCACCGATCGCAGTCTGCGCTTTTTGTGTGCCGAACTGCTACGCGAGCAGGTCTTTCATCGAACTCGCCAAGAAGTGCCATACGGAGTCGCTGTACAGATTGAGGTCTTCACTGAGCACTCAGACGTCACCCATATCCAATCGGTGGTCTGGGTCGAGCGAGCGACCCAGCGCGGCATCCTATTGGGCAAAGGCGGCCAGATGATGAAAGAACTCGCCAGCGCCGCACGTGCACAGATGGAGCAGATGCTGCAGCGACGTGTATTTCTCGAAGTGCACGTTCGGGTTGAACCGAAATGGAGCGAGCGTGTCGAGACCTTGCGACGACTCGGCTATTCGAACTGATGCGAGGGGCTCTTGTTCCCCTACGCTCCCGCCACTATGCTCGGCGCGCTCGGCGCGTCGCACTTGGATTCAATGATGCCTAATCGCAAACCACTCATCGCTCTAGTCGGTCGACCGAATGTCGGGAAATCGACCCTTTTCAATCGGTTGATGGGCAGTCGCAAGGCGATCGTTGAAGACGAGCCAGGTGTCACCAGGGATCGGCAATACGGCGACGCTGAAATGCTCACCCGTGAGGTCGTTCTCGTCGACACCGGAGGATTTGATCCGCTGGACGACGAGGGCATGTTGCCGCTGATGCGTGAACAAGCCCGAATCGCGATCGACCAAGCGGACGCCATCATTTGGCTGACCAGCGTTCGCGAGGACGTTACTCCAGCCGACCAAGAGGTCGGCGCCGTGCTTCGCGAGAGCGACAAACCCGTGTTTTGCGCGGTCAACAAGTGCGACTCTCGTGGTCTTGAGACCGAAGCATTGTCCTTTTATTCGCTGGGGGTCGACCACGTCTATCCGATCGCGGCGGAGCATAATCGCGGCGTCCTGGACCTAATAGAGGCCGTCATCGATGCGCTGGTGGAGCGAGATGCATTCGCGCCCATCGACAACGCCGAGCCATCGAAAGATCCGGAAGAGATCGCCGAATTAAAATCGCAACGCGGCGGTTACGTCGAGCAGGTCCGAGTGTCAGTGGTCGGCAGGCCAAACGTCGGAAAGAGCACGCTGATCAACACATTGCTCGGCGCAGAGCGTTTGCTCGCCTCTGACGTGCCTGGCACGACACGTGACGCGATCGATGTGGACTTTACCTGGCAAGGTGAGTCCTTCACGCTCATCGATACCGCAGGGATGAGGCGGCCTTCACGGATTCGACAGTCAGTTGAACAATACAGCGTGAGCCGGACGGTGCGATCAATCGAGCGCAGCCATGTTGCCATTTTGGTCCTCGACGCGACCCGTACACTTGCCGATCAAGACGCGCGGATCGCCAACCTCGTCGAGCGGCGAGGACGCGCCTGCTGTGTAGTTGTCAACAAATGGGACCTTGTTGAAAAAGATGGCAAGACGATGCGCGCCTACGAACTCGACCTGGCGGAGCAAATGCCCTTTTTAGCTCAAGCTCCCAAACTCTTCATCAGCGCCAAGACTGGCCGTCGCGTCGACAAAGTCATGGGCGTCGTGATGCAAGCATTCCGAGCTTTCGATGCGCGCATTGGGACCAGTCGCGTCAATCGCTGGTTGGAGAACACAACCGCATTTCGCCAGCCACCTGTGTACAAAGGCAAGCGTCTGAAGATTTACTTCGCTTCTCAGACCTCGACGCGTCCTCCGAGAATCCGTCTGCAAGTCAACAGCGACAAAGCGGTCTCAGAGCATTACCAACGCTTTTTGGTGGGTCGACTCCGACAAGAGTTCGGCCTGTACGGCACACCGATTCGCCTAGACTTCGTCAAAAAGCAGGCCCGCCGCTCGCGTTCAGTGACGATCGATGGTCCTGCACCCCCGCACATGATGATGGTCGATCTCGATGAACTCGACGAGCAAGAGCTCTTGGGACTCGATCAAGCGCATCATGCTGAAGACAGCTCAGAGAATCTGAGCAGTGATGACATGAGCTTGGTCAATGATGACGACTGGTCCATCTCGCTGCCATCGGACGAATGAGATGTCGACCATTGATGTCGTTTGAAACGTCGAAATAGACAGAGGTCGACGATGCAAAGCAAACAACCCTCGCCGAGGAAACGCTACAGTCAAGCTCAGCGAATGCTGCGTCTGTATCAGGCTCTCGCAAACTCGCGGGTCGGTTTGACCATGGCCGAGTTGATGGAGCGTACGGGGGTGACGCGGCGAACCCTCAATCGAGATCTGGTTCTCCTTCAAGAAGATCACCTCGTCCGCAGTACAGAGCGCGATGAAGATGGCCGAAAAAGATGGGTGCTTTTGCCAGCGGGTCCTGCCAGTACAATCGCCTTCACCCACAGTGAGTTAATGGCGCTGTACCTGGGCCGCTCGATACTCGGCTTCGCTCGCGGCACCGAGTTGTACAACGCGATGCGTGGAGCCTTCGATAAAGTCGCAGACAGGCTCGGTGGGCGAGAACTCGACGCGCTCAAACTTGAACGAAAACTATACGCTGTCCCTGACGCCCCGCCGGTGACCCACACACCCGACGACTTCGACGATATCCTCAACGAAGTGCTCACTGCGGTGCTGCGCGACGACCAGTTGTCTATGGTCTATCCCGACAGTGGCTCGAGTAAAGATCTTGAGCTAATACTCGACCCTTTGACGTTGGCCTACTATCGGGGCCGACTATATCTCATCGCTTGGAGTGAGTACCACGCGCGTATTCGACCCTTTGCGCTTCATCGAGCGCGCTACGCCAAACGAGTCCGCAACACCGAAGTGCAAGTGCCCGAAGGCTATATCCCTGCACGATACTTCAGCGGACAATTCGGCATCTTTGGTGGAGATGTCACGGAGACCGTTCGTGTTCGATTTCGAGGTACTTCTGCACGCTATGCACGTGAGCGGATGTGGCACCACAGTCAGCGCGTGACCAACCTTGGCGATGGCGACTGTGAAATCGCTTGGGAAATGCCGATTACTCCTGACTTGCAGTCATGGCTACGCTCGTTCGGCTCCGGCGTCGAGGTTCTCGAGCCAACATCGTTGCGTACGATGATGCTCGCAGATCTCAACGATACGCTCGCCGCTTATCAGGCGGGTAAGGACGTCAGTTCATGTTGACTTCGATTCGCCTCCGAGATTTTGCCATCGTCGCTGACCTCCAACTAGAGTTGGGGCCAGGCCTGACAGTGATGACTGGAGAGACGGGTGCCGGCAAATCGATTGTCCTAGACGGTCTGGAGTTGATCCTAGGTGGACGGGCGAGCGACAAGACGATCCGGGCTGGTGCGCAACGGGCCATCATCGAAGCGGCTTTCAACGTAAGCAAGCGCCCGAAAGTGGTCGCAGCGGCGCGACAACGCGGCATTGAGGTCGAAGACAACCAGTTGGTCGTCCGCCGTATCATCAATCGAAGCGGTGCGCGACGGGCCTGGATCAACGGCATGATGGTTACCGCGAAAAACCTCAAAGAGGTGCTCGGTCCTCTGGTCGATCTGAGTACACAGCACCAGCAAAATCGACTACTTAATCGCCGCTACCATCTCGAACTGCTCGATGCCATGGCAGGATTGGAAACCTCCGCGGCTCACTACGGTGAGGAATTTGGTCGCTGGCGCGCGCTGGTGCAGCGACAGGCAGAGCTCCGAGGGCAACTCCAAGCTCATGAGCAACGCCGGGATTACCTGCAATTTTGCGTCGATGAACTACAGACCGCTGACATCCAACCGGGCGAATTGGACCTCCTCGATCAGCGAGCTCGCAAGCTCAGAGCCGCCGAGTCCTTGGTGGAGGTGGCGATGAGCGCCTGGGGAGCTCTCGGGCAAGAAGGGGGCGCTCGTGACGTCCTGGCTCAACAGCAGCGGCCCCTCGAGCGTGCAGCCGTGGATGACCTCGAACTCGGCGAGTTGGCGACTCGAATGAGCGGATTGATCGCCGAGCTCGATGAACTCGCTGGAGATTTGGAACGCTATGGTCGGTCCGTGCAGTTGAGCCCTGAACAACTTCATGAAACGGAAGAGAGGCTCAACCGAATCGTCAACCTCACTCGAAAGTATGGGGGCGATGAAAACAGTCTTTTCGAACGGCTGCGTCAATTCGAAGATGAACTGACCTCGCAAGAGCACGACAACGAAGAGTTGGAGCGCATTGGCGCACAACTACCCGAGTTCGAAGAGGCGGTGAGGCTGAGCGCCCAAAAACTATCAGCCGCCAGACACGAAGCTGCCCTTGAAGTCCAAGTCAAAGTAGAAGGGGTGATTCACGCGCTGGCCATGGATAAGGCACGTTTCACCATTGCAGTACAAGAGCAGCCGGAGTTGACCGCCGATGGAATCGACCGCGTCTCGTTCATGCTCGCGAGCAATCCCGGTGAGCCAGCTCAACCTCTGGTCGATGTCGCCTCTGGAGGCGAACTGTCACGCGTGCTGCTTGGCCTGAAGCGAGCATGCGTTGCCGTCGAGCCCGTGAGCACCTGCGTCTATGATGAGGTAGACGCGGGGCTATCGGGTCGTACGGGCATCGTGCTCGGTCGATTTCTACGAGACTTGGGGGCCCGACAACAAGTGCTCTGCATCAGCCACTTGCCTCAAGTCGCAGCGGCGGCGGACCATCACGTCGCTGTCGAAAAGACGACGGTTGTCGAAGCCACAGCGCAGCGGACGATCTCTGAAGCGACCTTGCTCAATCCTGCCGAACAACGCCAAGAACTAGCGAGGATGCTCGCTGGCGATGCCACCGATAGCGATGGATTAAAGCTCGCTGACGAGCTACTCATTCGACAGCGTCGCGATGTGATTCACTGATTGAGTGCGTCTCAGCGTGTTGAAACTCATCGGACCTCAAAGAA
Source organism: Myxococcales bacterium (assembly GCA_002726535.1). Lineage (GTDB taxonomy): Bacteria > Myxococcota_A > UBA9042 > UBA9042 > UBA9042 > UBA9042. Next base: position 9,762 of record PBTG01000157.1, read on the forward strand.
GGTATCGACGAATTGAGCTGGGGTCCCTACCCTATCTCAAGCAGGAGCGCCCCCACGCAATCCGGGAGAGAGATGAAAACCTCAGCAATAGCGATCAGAATCCAGGCAGCAAGCCGTCACGCAGCACGCGTGATGGGTACGGTCGCTCTGCTTGTAACCTTAACATGGTTGAGCGCGTGCTCCGGTGGCGCAGACGACGCACCGACGATCTTGCAGGTCACCGAGTTGAGCGACACCTACAACGACGAATCGTCCTACCAAGTTTGGGCGACCGTCACGGGCAACCCAGAGATCGCTCATGTCCGGCTGTATTACGCACGAGATGATGAAGCAGAGTTCAAAGTTATCGAAATGTCCGCATTAAATGACTTCGTGTTCGGCGCAACCATCCCGGCGCATCCGCACGGAACGCGTATATTTTGGTTCGTGTGGGCCAGCGGGACCGAGGGCGGGTACATCACATCGCCCACAAGCGCAGAGGCCAATCCTCCACTGTACAACTCCTTTAACGTGCTATTCCCACCGGGAGAGCAGCCTCCCAAACTGCCGGATCCGGTGACTCCGAAAGATGTGGCGAACACAGACGCTGGAGCCATCATCGATGGAGGTTCTTCTGTCGATGGCGGCGAGTCCGATGGCGGCATACAAGACATCATCGAGCCCATGGACACTGGGTCCTCCTCTACGGAAGACACAACGACGCCGGATGTCGCTCCCGATACTGCAGCTCCTGACAGCGGGAGTGGCGGGCCCAGCTTTGATGCGTTGCTGGACACCGGTCCACCTTTGAAGCCTGACGAGGACAGTGACGCTGATGGGCTTTTGGACATCAATGACAACTGCCCCTTTAAGAAAAACAGCAACCAGCTTGACTCAGATGGGGATGGCAAAGGCGACAAGTGCGACATCGACAAAGATGGCGATGGCGTCGCCAACGCCGGCGACAACTGCGACACTGATCCCAACAGTGACCAAAGCGACCTCGACGGCGACGGCTTCGGTGACGTTTGCGACAAAGATCGAGATGGCGATGGGCTGCTAAACGGCGCAGACAACTGCCCCGACGTCGCCAACCCGCTGCAAAAAGATACGGACAACGACAAGATCGGCGATCTTTGTGACCCCAGTGATGGCAGCGTCAAAGACACCGACAAAGACGGCACCATCGACAGCAAAGACAACTGCCCGAAGCAATCCAACGCAAGCCAAGCAGATTTGGATCAAGACGGTTTGGGCGATGCATGCGACGACGACATCGACGGTGATGGATGGATTAACGCACAAGACAACTGCTCATTTGTGAGCAACCCAAAGCAGATCGACACCGACGGAGACGGTCAAGGCGACGCCTGCGATACCGACAAAGACGCTGACCAAG
>PBTG01000158.1 GCA_002726535.1 Myxococcales bacterium
CCTTTGGAGCAGATCTTCGGTTTACCGGAGGTCGACATGTTCTTGTCGCAATAAAGGTCGCCATCATCGTTGCAGCCTTCGTCGAGACCGCCATCGCAGTCGTTGTCCTTGTTATCGCAGATCTCCTTTTGGCTTTGGCTTTTGGAGCCATTGGCGTTGGTCGAGCAGGTCGCTTCGCTGGTTTTGCCTGGAGTACATTCGACGAATCCGCTACCACAGGCTCCGACGCCATCGCATTTGATGCCCATAGCAAGGCCCTTATACAGGTAGTTTTCGTCGGTTTTTCCATCGCAATCGTTGTCTTTGACGTCACAGATTTCGCTGGATTTTTTCGAGATGGTCGAGCAGGTCACGTTGTTCTTCGAGCCATTGCAAACGACTTTGCCGCTCGCGCATACACCCGTGCCGCATCCCTGACCGATGGTTCGAGCTTTGCCTAGGTCGCTGTAGCTGAAGTCTTCATCGGCTTTGCCGTCGCAGTCGTTATCTTGGCCATCACAGCTTTTCTCTTTGGAGCCCTCATAGGCGCTGACTTTGCTGTAATCACAGATCCATTTACCGGCTGGACAGCTGCTGACTACGTTTTTCGAATTGCATTGGCCTTTGAGCTTGCAAGGAGAGTCCAATACGGTCAGTCCGTCGTCTGTCTTGCCGTTGCAATTGTTGTCTTTGCCGTCACAGATCTCTTTGCTGACCTTGCTCAAGGTCGAGCAGGTCAGTCCGCTTTTATTGGAGGTACAGACCACTTTGCCGCTCGCGCATACACCCGTGCCGCAACTGACTCCGACGGGTTTGACCTTGCCGAGGTCGTCAAAAACGAAGTCATCGTCGACCTTACCGTCACAATCGTTGTCTTTTCCGTCACAAGACGACTCCACGAGTCGAAAACAACCTGTCGTCGACAAGCCAGGACAGTGACAAAAGGGGTCGCCTGGCGAGCAGCTTTTGCTCTTGCTGAACTCGATTGACGGAACGTTGCTGTAATCGCAGACCCACTTGCCTGTTTTGCAGACTGTCTTGATGCTCTGGATATTGGACTTCGCGCAGACACCCGTCTTCGAGCAGGTCGAGTCGGCGATAGTCGTTAAGTTCTCGTCGATCTTACCGTCGCAGTTGTTGTCTTTGTTGTCACAGACTTCGGCTTTGTTTTGCTTTTTCGAGCCTTCAGGATCCGTGCTGCAGACTGCTTTGTCCTTGGCCATCTGACATTCAACTTTGCCAGCGCCACACTCACCGACTCCATCGCAACTCGCGCCGATCAGGAGCTTTTTCCCCGAGCTTTGCTCGGCGTATTGGTAGTCCTCGTCTGATTTACCGTCACAGTCGTTGTCGAGATAGTCACAGATATCTTTTTCTGGGCGAGTGTCGCCGACGCAACCGACACAGGTCAGCGAATCGGCGTCGAAGGCTTTGTCGAGACAGTCCAAAGCACTTGGATCTTGACCGGTAGGCCAATGCTTGCAGACCTTGACCCCAGTTTGTTTGCCACATTCACCGTCTTTGTCGCCGCAGACGGCATCTAAGGCCTCTGGGTTGCCTGAATCCACGTGTCCATCGCAGTTATTGTCGATGCCGTTGCAGATCTCTTTGGCGTCTGGCGCGGTGTTCGGGTCGTTGTCATCACAATCCGCAGGCGCATACCAACCGTCGCCGTCTTTGTCTTTTTCGTCGTCGCAGTTGGGGTCTGTGCCGACACATCCTTGGACAACGCCATCGCCGCATTTCTCAGCCGCACCTGGATAGATCAAAGGGTCGTTATCGTTGCAGTCCAGAGGGGCAGAGACGCCATCGCCATCTTTGTCCTTAACCCCGCAGGGCGCGACCTGCTTGTCACAGTTGGTGTCACACGCGCTGAGAATCGCTTGATTGACCTTCGCTGAGGCGGGGATTTCATTTTTTTCATTCCAGCCAGCATCGACCTCCAAAATCAACTTGGTGTACGCTAAGCAACATTGTTCAGGCTCGCTATTTCCCGGATGATATTCGCTGTGGAAGCGAGCAAATTTGAAGGCGCAGGCCAAGTCCTCTTTGTCGTTGGCTACGCCATCGCCATCGATGTCTTGTAGCGCGCAGCCGTCATTGATTTTGCCGTTACAGTCGTCGTCGACCTGGTTGTCGCAGTCTTCTTTTTCCGCCTTGTTCTTCGCTGTCGAGCAGATGAGAGATTCGCCTTGTGGGTCGCAAACGACTTGCCCGCCTGCACAGGCTCCTTTTCCACAAGAATCGCCTTTGCTGAGCTGACCTGGCTTCCCATCGAGACCGAGATAGGCGAGGTCCTCATCGGTCTCTCCGTCGCAGTCGTTGTCCTTGGAGTCACAGAGTTCAGCTGCACCGGGAAAGACCTTGTCATCTTGCTCAGCGCCCGCTCCACAGGAGGTCTCTTGGCAGTCTGGGACACTGTCGGAATCCGAGTCGACACAAGGAGTGTCCGCGCCATCGCAGTCTTCATCAATGCCATTGCCGCATTGAGTGCAGGGATTTTCAGTCTCAAAGGGACTCGATGAGCCGCCTTTTTCGACTGAATCGTCGCAGTCATTGGCCTCACCAGCGGCACAGCAGCCCGGTTGATCGCAGTTCATGGTGCCGTCGCCATCTTGGTCACATTGGCTGTTGATCCGTTTGAGGGCGATTGTAAATTTGTCTTTGATCGATGCCCCAATAGGACCGCTCCATGTGGTCATCGCTTTGAGATCATCGTTGAGACCGCGAACACGCAGTTGCAGGTTCTGGGGTAGGCCTGTGGCATATGCAGAGAGGTCGATGTCGACGAGCAGAGCCTTGTTGACCAAGTCGATCCCGGTGGGAAGCGGCCCAGCATATTTGGCCAACTCATTGGACGTCGGTTGAGGATATTTCTGAACACGCTTGCCTTCGGCATCGAAGGCCATGATGGCGATGTCATAACGACTTAATGTACCGCTGGTCGGTGCTTCGCTTGTGATTTCAAGTCTTAGACGCTCATAAACCACGACTTCATTGCCACAACCGGCAGCGAACATCATCAGCAAAAGCAGGGGTAAAGCCACAGTACGCATGGGATCTCCTCGGTGCGGGGCTTTTCAGCCCACATCCACCACTATACCGACCACGGCTGCTCTCACCAAGGTCTGCTCATGGAATTGTTGGTCTTTTGCGAATTGTCTGGTGCCTGTAGGCCTCAGCGATGCGGACTACACAGTCGCCAGAGCGAATTTCCGCGTAAAAAGCTGACGTCCACACCCTTGCACCACTCACGAATTTGGCTCCGACTCAGCATTTTAATTTTTGGCAGTAGCTCTGCGCTGAGGCGCTGGCCAATCTGTTGATCCTGCTCCGGGGTTGGCATGATCCAAGGGGCCAAAATGGCATCGATAACTTTGTGATGACCGTCATGTCGGCCCAAGCTGGCGATATCGACCTCGAAGACCCGTGCGGAAAGGCTCGGAGCCGGACTTTGGGCGTAGAGTCTCAATGACGCCATCGCCTGAGTCGATGAGGAGAGCGCGACGATACGAGTCATCAAGAGCGTGCGCGCCGGCGTTGAAGCGAGCGCGGCGAGTCCCCACAGCAGTGCTGTGCTCAAGCGTGCTGACGCAGCGCTAGAGGTCGAATGCAGCCAACCTGCTAGCCGCTCTACAACACGCGTTTTGAGTTGTTCGTCACTCACTTTGGACGCAATGGCACCCATAGCGATCGCCAAGGCCAGTTTCAGCCGTGCTCTTCGGCGGCTCAATTGCAATAACCGGTGCAGTGCCTTTTCTGTACCGATCCGCGCCAATCCGACAATCGCCATGCTCGCAATCATGGTCGAGCGCTCACTTAAGCCTGCGATGAGTACTTTTTCCGACGCGACGGTGTGAGGCAAGCGGCTCAGCGCCATGAACAGTCCGACACGATAGGTCCAAGAGCCGCGGTGATTTTGTGCAGCTAAAAGCTCCGAAGCCTGCTTACTGTTGCTGTTGGCGAGGGCAGCAATGACCAACAGACGGATCGTATGGCTGCTATCAGACAACAGTTTTTTTGCCTCTCCGATGGGTAAAGTGCCTTTGGTACTGATGAGTTGGCGCAAGGCCCTAACCCTCAGGGCCAAATCTGCGCTGGTTAACGCGGATCGGAGATGTGTATGAGGTGGATCTTTGACTTCTTGTCCCAACGCTCGAGACAGTTGAGCGCTGCGCAGCCAGACGTCATAGGCCAAGAGTCGAAATCGATCGATTAACTCGCGCCTTGGATGCCGCAGAGAGACTTGATTGATCCACTGAAGAAGCTGGTCCGCGTCGCCGCTCATCATGGTTAACGTCAGCAGTCGTTGGCCGGCACGTTGAATCTCTTCCGTATCCACGGATCGAGCGATGACCCGTCGAACAACCGCCGTTTCCTCGTCACGCTCGCTGCTTTGCCTCAAAATCGACGCCAGTCGGAGCAATGGTGTCGTGCTGGTTGGATCGAGCTCCGCAGCACGTCGAATCAAAGCGGTCGCTCGACGTCGTCTGTCATGACTCAAATGTAGATCAGCGAGTCTGAGGACCTGTCTGGCGCTGAGTTTGTGCTGCTGGAGCAGGTTGCGCTCTAGCTCCGTAGCTTTTTGGCCCTCACCTCGTTGTAGGGCTCGCTCAATCATCTCGATCCGCAGGCGTCGCGCACCCGACGAATCCACTGTTTCGAGGCGGTTGGTGAGCGCGTCAGCGAGCTTAAGATCGACGGCTTCGATGGCAGCCTTGGCACGGTTACGCAGGTATTGTGCGTCGGTCATAGCGATCTTTTTCAAGCGTTGTGGCAACGCATCATCGAATCCCGTTTTCAGGAGTCGATAGCCTTGGTCCTCATCCAAATCAATCAGCAAGAGTAACGAGCCAAAACTCAGTTCATTGGACTTGATTTGGGCGATTAAGCGTTGAGCACGCTCTTCGATAATGGCTCCACTTCGATAGAGCTCAAGCACGCCCTGTCTCGCTTCAGTCGCGAGTTGCCGCCGCTCAGGCGTCGACTTTCCCTTCAGGGCGACGAGTGTCAGCCAGGCTCGCTCAGACTCTGTCTGTCGACCGACGCGTGCGAGCAGTTGAGCCAAGCCGCGGTACGTACGGAGATTTTGCGGATACTCCCGAAGCATCGCCCGATAGGTCGCCTCAGCTTTGGCGTGTAGGCGCTGACTGGTGAGGATGGCAGCGCTCCTGCTCAGCCCGTCATACCGAGCCTTAGGTAGATGAGTCAGCTTGTTCAAAACGATCAAAGCGCGTTTGCGATCGTTTTGACTGCCATTGAAGAGCCACTCGACGTAGGCTTCGATGTGATTGGGTTGTTCAGGGGCGGCTTTGAGCAACATCTCAAACATGCGTTGGATTCGCTTGCGGTCGTCGCCTATGGTCTGCTCGCGATCAATCAACGCTTCAATCAAGAACTCATGGCGTCGATATCGTTTCAAAAGACCGTCGATCTTGCGTTGTGCAGCGGGTAGGTCTCGGGCAACGATCGCTGCGTCGATGTAAGCGAGCCAAGGCCTCGGATCGCTTGGGTTGAGCCTTACGACTTTGGTGATCACCCGCCTTAGTTCAGAGCGATCGCCACGGCGACTTAATTCCTGCATCAGGCTCTGTTGCAACAGGCGATGACCTGGAAAGCGGCGAAATGCCCGCTTGAGGACCGCCAAACCTTCTGAGGAACTCTGCTCGCTCAACGCGAGCTTCGAAGCCAAAATAGCCGCGTCAGGGTCGGTGGCATTGCGCAGCCGTGTCTGGACCTCCCGCATGTTTCCGGTCGATTGTCCCCATGTGACCAGCCGCTCCCACAAAGGCCGCGCTCTGCCAGCTCGGGCGCGGCGCAGAGCCCGATTTAACAGACTCAGCGCCTTGTCGTGGTGACCTTGGGCGAGAAGCGCATCAAAATGACCCTGTTCATACAAAGGTCTCATCCAGCCGGGGAGCCGACCGCGCTTGGCGACTCGCTCCCACAGGCGGAGCTTGAGTGGATTGCGGTGGTCACTTCCTAGAACTTCTGCAGCTTCCGCAAGTAGGGTCGGAGAGATTCGTTTGCGAGCAAGTAGCGCTTCGGCGATTTGAGCCGCCGCCTTCATTTGATGGCGAGTGACACACAGACGCAGCAAAGACAGGGCCTGAGCGGGCGCCCAGCGACTCGCTAACATCAACTCGACTTGTTTATCGACGGGCAATTGTTTGATCGTCTCTAGCCGTTGGGTTCTGTCAGACTTACGTGGACGATTTTTTCGATTTTGAGGGCGTTTTTTTCGAGTTTTTTTGGCGTTAACTCGACCTTTGGATCGCGCACCCCAACTCGCTGTCGCCGGACAAGCCGTGCCGCATAGCCACAGTCCCACACACATCAAACCGACGATCTTTGGACACACCAACATCCTCCTGAGCCATGCGGATCCTAGCGAGCGCCGTAGTCTGGCGTCCAGTATCGGCCACTTAAGATGCTAACACCACGGTCGTTACAACTCTTCCAGATCGACTCCATTGCATCGTTAGGGAGATATTTTACTCGAGTATCTCTTGCCCCTGAGGCCTGGAGCGCCATACTGTGAAGGTAACTGAGTGAGGACGTGACTTTGGCGCAAGCCCTGCTGATCCAACCGCCGCTGCTTTTGCACGGTGCCTTTATCGACTACCCATACTTCACTGGGCTCGGTTTGTGGCACGCCGCTGCAGCGATTCGAGAACGTGGCCATGCGGTCACGATCTTGGATGCTTTTGCCTTGCCGACGAGCGGGTTGATCTCAGAGAAATCAGAGATGATCCGACTCGGAGTGCCCTGGGCGACTTTTGAAGATCGTCTGCCAGAGGAGCAGCCTGACGTTATCGTTGTGGCCAATAGTCCGTGGCAAAAAGCTAGGCTCGCCTCAGCAGAGTTGGCTCTTTTCATCTCGGAGCTCAACGCACGTTGGCCTGACGTTCCGACGATTCTGGCGGACTGCGACGTCGGTGGAATGCACACGATTTCGTGGGATGTGAGCTTTTTGGATGAGTTGGGTATGGACTACGGTCAACGCTTCGAGGCTGAAGCGGTATTACCTGAATTGATTGAGCAACTGGCTGCTGGCGAGGTCCCCGATACACGTTTGGTCGTCGGTGTTCCCAAGGGCGACGATCTCGACGCGCTGCCATTGCCGGCCTATGACTTGGTCAATATCGATGCTTTTCACGGTTTCATGTCTCGCGTTTCCAGAGCCAATCACAAACAAGAGATCTTCGACTGTACGCCGCCTGTGATGGCGATTAAGACCTCAAGAGGCTGCATTTACAAATGCAACTTCTGCACCAGCAACCCATGGGAGCGTGAAGGACACACCGGTCGTCGATACCGCATGCTTTCGCCTCAACGGCTGCGTGAACATCTTACCTTGCTTCGAGATACCTACGGCATCCGTCGAGTAGTCGTCCTCGATGAACTCGTGAACGTGAATTTCTCGCATCTCGATCATTTGCTGAGTGCTCTGGAAGAACTCGACATGAGAGTCGATTTTCCCAATGGAATGCGGGCTGATCGTCTCACCAGTGAGCAAGTTCGTCGTCTCGCGGTTCGGACTCCCAAGCTCTCGATCAGTGCGGAGGCGGCTACCGAACGCGTCGCGAACGAGGTCATCGGCAAGCGCTTTGATCTCGAGGCGACACGCCGCGTCGCTCATTGGGGTGAAAAGGCAGGGCTGCCGATTGTCATCCATTGGATGATCGGCCAACCAGGTGAAAAGCGGAGTGAGATTCTGCAGACCCTGAATACGGCGTGGGAAATTTTTGAAGAGACAGGCGCACGCCCGCTGTTGCAATACGCCACGCCAATTCTCGGTACGATGCTCCATCAAACCGTCACCGAGCGTGGGCTGTGGACCGAGCGTGAAGATCGCGACATTGGCCCTTTGTTCCAGGGTCAACCCTGCTTTCAAGACAAGCACGGTGGTGATCCCGAAGGATGGACTGCTCGCGAACTTCATGTCGCCAAGATGGCTTTCGACACCAAGCTCAAAGCCTACAAGCCTCGCAAAGTCATCATGAACACCACATACATCTGTAACAACCAGTGTGTGTTTTGTGCCACAGGTAACCGACTGCCCACGCACGGAGATGTCAATGAACAGTTAAAGTTCATGAAAATGCGTCGAGAGCAGGGTTATGATCTCATCGACTTTGACGGTGGTGAACCGACCACGAACCCGATGCTCTTTCACTTGCTCAAGTCAGCGCAGAGTTTGGGATACAAGCAGATCAACCTGACTAGCAACGGCCGCATGTTGATGGTGCAGCGCAACGCCGAGAAGATCGTGCGCTCAGGCATCACCAACCTGTTGATCTCGCTTCATGGTCCCAACCAACAGGTCCACGAAGAGCAAGTTCAGTCCAAAGGTGCGTTCCGACAGACCGTCAAAGGCATCGCGAACATGGTCAGGCTCTGCAAGCGCTACGGAGTTGGCTTTGGGGTCAACGTGACGCTGACTAAGACCAACTTTCCGGTGTTGATGGAGTACGGTGAGTTGTTGAGTAAGCTTGGCGTTGAACTCTGCAATATTCAGTTCGTGACGCCCTTTGGAAAAGCCTCAGCTGCGACTCAGCCAGATCCGGCTGCCGTGGCGCCTTCGGTCATGCAACTGATCGACACCTACGGTGATCGCATCAAGTTCCAGGTGATCAACCTGCCACTTTGTCACATGCCGGGGTACGAAGAGTACTGTCTGGGCGACATCTTTAAGCTCGAGCGACGGATGGTGTTCGTGTCGATGGAGGATGTGAACCTCTTCGATTACCTACAATCTCGTCGTCGCCATGAAGCTCCTTGCAAGAGTTGCTTTTTGTCTTTGGCCTGTGAGGGATTTTACTATTTCCCTGACGAATGGCACGACGAGGCCGCAGCCCGTTGGGGCGACTGAAGCGACGAGCGTCACAGCGCTCCACTGCATCGAAATTCCAACACCTTAGTCGCACAAGCCGCCTTATTTTGTGGCAGGCGGCTCAGGCTTAGCTGGTTGTGAATCGGGCGCAGCCTTGGTCGCAGGCGGCGTCACTTTTTCGGCTGAAGGCGCAACTGCTTTACCCTGCTCAGCAGGTGGCGTGACTGGCGCATCATCGGCTTTGGTGGGCGTCAACGTACCAACTTTGACGCCCTTGGCGCTGCCGCGATACCCGTCAAGTCCATCGACAGCGACGACTTTTCCAGCGCTATCGTGGGTAACCGTGAGTTTGACTTCGCGCTTGGCGATCGTCCCGGTCAAATGATAGCGAGTGAACTTGTCTCCCGCCTCATTGGCGCTGGGTACACTCTTTAGCGTCAACGTTCCGCTTTGAGCTCTCTCGGCGTCGACCCATACGAGGTCGATAGGAGCCTTTGATTTAAAGCGATCTACCGCCAGCGCGATCAAAGAGGGCGATCTCGGATCGAGCACCACATCGAGCTTTTTGATCTTAAGCTCGGTCAGTTGACGCTTTCGTCCCGGCTGGCCGAAATCCACCAGCTTCCAGTCGCCCTTGAAGGCAAAGACGCGTCGTCGCAGCGTCGCGCCTTTGATGTCAATCCACCGGTCGTAGGTGACCAGGTTTCCCTTGTCGTCGAGTACTGCATGCGTTCGGAAGCCAAATTTTCGACCCTTATCTTTGATTTTCGACGCGGTCGACAGGTAGCGATTGGCCTCGCCCTCGCTGATTCGCACGGTCTCGACCCCAAGCCGTCGCTTTTTCTTTGCGATCTGAAGCACGAAAGAAGGTTTTTGAGTCTTCGGAGTCGCCCAGGCGCTCGCGCTTACAGTGCCGATCAACACCATCGGTAAGAGCCATCGTCTCATCTTGAACTCCGCTGTCGAATCCGTCTCATCCCCTGCATCGTCCTAAACGACTGTGAGACGTCAACTATTCAGCGTCTTTGTCAGGGGACAACACTTCAAGCACCTCGACATCGACCTGGAAGAGGCCACGGGTGTCTTGATGCAGTGAGTCCAGGACAATGTTGCCCTTGACCCGCAGCCGTGGTGGGAGCTTGTCGACGTTGAGACCGCTCAATATCTGTCGCAATTGAGCCCAGGTTGCGTTTTGCCAGTCGAGCCAGTTGGTTCGCAACCAGCGCTTATTGAGCTTGAGTTCGAAGCTCGGGCAGTCACATTGAGCTGGGTTGTACCGCAATTGAAGCTCTGTCTGAGCAGCCACCGCGACAAGTTCCTCTTGGAGCTTGTCTTGCAGGGTAGGTTGACGGCTTGTCTGTGGACTTGCGCAGCTTAGTGCGAGGATCGCCAAGACGAGGCAACTCAGTGCTTTGGCGCTCACGGTGTAGTGGCGGTCACGCTCTGAGCAGAGCCTGGCGGAGCTGGGGCAGCAGTGGGTGTTGCTCCGGAAGCCGGGTCGACTTGCGATTGATTTTCAGCCAGCTGCAAACGGCGATTGTACTGCGTGTAATATTGGCTCAGCTGACTTTGGTATGCAGTGACGCGCTGCTGCAACAGATTACGAATCTCGTTGAAACGGCCAAGATCTTTGGCCGTCTGTAAGCGGTCAGTGAACTCTGTGATCTGCTTTCTTGCTTCTTGGTACGCGGCTACGAGGCCGGTGTGGATTTTTTGTAGCTCCGGAGTCTTGGTCGGCATCATCTGCAGCATTGAGATGAATTGGTCGATCGCCGGCAACACGTCTCTTCTCAACGAGCCTCGATATTCGTCGAGGTCTTTGGACTGATTGGCGCGTTGAAACTGTGAAATGACCTTGCCGTGTAGACTGTTGGCTTTTTCAGACGCTGCGGAGTATTCGGCGATAGCGCTCTGAATCTTGCGTTGGGCGGCGGTCTTGGCTCGATCTTTTTTCGCTTGACCACAGCCCCACGTAGTGAGGCACAGCGCCAACGCAAGCGCGATTGGTCGAGCCCAAATCACAGGTGTCCAGCCTTTGCTCACAGTTCCATACCTCCGGCCCGATGGTCTCCCAGCGCGGCCACGTCGGCAACCCTGGCAGGCTAAACAGCCTCAGTCAAGATCGACGAGACCCCTGCACGGTCTCGGTTAATCCCTGCACACTGCCCCCATTTTGTGGCATATTTTCGTTGCTGACTGATTGAAAAGTTTTGTTCTGGGGAGGGTGAGGTGCACAAATTCGGACTTTGTTTCGTCGTATTTGGCGCTCTCATGCTCTTGGGATGCGAAACGTCGTCACCCAGCCAAGGTCAAAAACCTCGAGATGGGATCTGGCAGGGCGATGAGTTGTCCTTTGTCTATCGAGACGGTCAGATTGAGTCCGTCGACGTGCATCAGAGCTCTTGCACGGGTGACGACGGATGTACCCGCAGCTTTCAAGAGCAGATCTTGGGTCAGTGGGTGGCTTGGCCGAGTATTCGTATCAGCGAGGGGTTGTACGACTTTGACGGTCAGTTCAGCAGTATGACGTTGGTATCCGGGGCCTTTCGCTGGGGGGATCCTGACAGTGAATGTTGTCGGGCGATCGGCGCGTGGACAGCCGAATGGGTCGCACCTTTGACAGCCAGCCCCGAAGCTGACGCAGGCTCCTCATCTGGACCAGGCTCTCGAAGCGGATCACCGAGTTGGCAGGGGGCTTCAACTGGCGATCTACACCCGGGACCCTCAAATGGACCGATGCCTCTCGCCGGCAGTTCAGATCTAGCAGAGCACCAGAGAACAGCTCACGAGGCGTTGCTCTCGTTGCGAGCCCAGGTCGGTGCCGGGGAAATCAGTCAGGACGCATCGTTGGCCAAGGCCGCTCAAGCTCATGCAGAGTTTTTCGTCATGCACCACAGCCAATACAAGAGTTCAGGCCTGTCGCCACATGATGAAGACGCGAGCTTTGGTGTTGGCTTCACAGGTGTGAAGGCCAACCAGCGCATGAAGGCCGCCGGTTATGACGGTGTTCCAGGGGCCGAGGTGATGGCCTTTACTGGCTCTGCAACTGGCGCTGTTCAGGGATGGTTGGAGACCGTCTATCACCGATTGCCTCTGATTGACCCCTCAGTCCATGCTTTTGGTTACGGAGGTCAAAGTCAGAGTGGTAGCGCATGTGAGGTTATGGACTTTTCGGGGCGCTCACCGAGTGGCACAGATCCCGTGATTGTCTATCCATGGCCTGGCCAGACTGGCGTGCCGAAGAGTTGGTCTGGAAACGAGGGCCCTCAGCCGCCTCCGCCGCCCAATGGGTATCCCAGTGGCCCTGTGATTACAGCGCGGGTTCCCAATGTAAGCGCTTGGGGAGCACATCAATTGCTGAGCAGTGATGGCCAAGAGGTCGCCCACGTTTTTTTGAGTGCCGAGACCGATCCGAACATGAAGATGTTCGACAGCAAGTCGATTGCCATCTACTCACATGAGCCCTTAGA
>PBTG01000159.1 GCA_002726535.1 Myxococcales bacterium
ACCGAAGTCTTGAACAGCCCCGCGTAGCCGACATAAGCACGAAGGGCGAATTCGGTCCCCAAGGTCGTGCCGTTGCCTGGTGTACCCTCAGCTTGCATGGCTCCAGCGACAAGAACGCTGAGATCTGCACCAAGTAAATCCCCAGGAGTTGTGAAGGGATAGGCGTTGATCGCGAACGAGGGCTTCGCGTACCAGGCGTTGGTCACACCGCCAATCAAGTCCCGGAAAAGCAGGCTGTCGACTCGGAAGTTTCGATGAAATCGAAATCCGGTCACCGAGGTGTTCAGCGCCCCGTCAACATCGGTGAGGCCACATGAGCCAGGACCATAGATACCAAAGCACCGAGTGTCGTCTCCGCTGGCGACGCCAGCGTCGAAATAGACGCCCATATTTTCGAACTGAAACGCACCCTTTAGGGCAGCTCCCCAGGAAGAAGCGCTCTGACCTGGACCGGGCTCTCCGCGCAAATACACGGCTTCGGCCTCGAGGACCAAGCGCTTGCTGGCGGCAATGCGACGCTCAAATTTGGCCCAGCCATCGAGGACCATCGCCCACGCTGTCGAGCCTGCACTGAGGGTTTGACGACGGTACAAACCTAAGATGCCCCAATCGAGAGCAAAGCCGCCCGGCATCGCGAGCTTCGCGATCGTCGAAATCCGCTCTAGATCGCTGCCCTGCCATTGACCAACCGCGAAGCCTGCCTGCGTGACTGGCTCGCCTTGGGACATGTCCCACTGAAGGGAGTCGATTCGACCGGCTCTGGACCAATCGCGCCCTTCAGAGATGTAGTCCCCAAAAAGGCGGAGATCCCAGGTGCCAACGCTCAACTCAAGCTCAGCCCTGTCGACAAAGTCTCCAGCATCGAGGTCATAGCCTGTTCCAGCGCCTGGAGTCAGCGCAGATCCACTAGGCAAAATCGGTCGCCCATCGTCCCAGCTCGTTCCAAGACCAGCATGCTGAAAAATCCCGAGCCCCCAATGTGCACCCTGCCGACCCACTCGTATTCGCAGCCAATCACTGCTCCATTGGACGAAGGCTTCTTTGATGCGGAGCGGAACACTCTGCGCAGAATTGGTGAAGGCGCTCAATGGCGCATCATAGCGATTGCCACCAAAACTGGGCTCGGACCCAAAGACATAATTGTCAAAGAGATCGGCTGTCACCGTGGCTTGTAATCCTCGATACAGATGGAAGGTCGGCCGAAGTCGAAGGCGCATGCTTGCGAGAGCGATGCTGTCTTCGTCACGCAGACTGCCAACCTTCGCAGCGAAACCGTTGGACTGGCCATTGTTCTGAGGCCAAACACTCAGGGGGGGCGGGATCGCACTGGTTGTCAGCACAGAGACATCGCTTCGCTCGCTCAAAGCGGCCTGGCCGAGATGACCGTTGCTCACCCAATCGGGCCGAAAACGCAGGTACCCATGCCACTCGACTCGTGGCCACGAATGGGTCGAACGCATGGGTTGAAGCGCTCGAAGGACAGCTGGCGCTTGAACATGGGTCACATCGGATGCGAGCTTCACCGCAGCCTCAGCCTCAGCGATCTGAAGCGACGTCACCACCCAGATACACAGGATGAGACCGAACAGACGCACAGGCATAGTGAAGCTCCGAGGAGAAAAAGACGGGGAGCGCATTGGTTGCGCAATCAGGCCCGTTCGTCAACAAGCCAATGCAATCTGTGTTGAAAACGAGTGCCTGATCGGGCGAATTGCGATACAAGCCGAGCGTGTTCCCCCAACGCGGTGATGAGTTGATGAGCGGATTGATCAACAAAACCTCCCTCGACCCCCACGCGACGACACCTCTTTGTGAGGCAAGTCGACGGGCGATGCAGCACTTGTTGGCTTCCGGGCTCGGCAATCCATCTTCGATTCACGGATCCGGTCAAGCGGCTCGACACTGGCTTGAAAGAGCGCGCGCCCAAGTCGCAGCTGCTGTCGATTGTCCGCCACGCTGCGTCGTGTTCACCAGCGGAGCGACTGAGGCCAATGCTCTCGCTTGGCAGTCTGTGTCTCGAGTCGGGACGGGGACCGCCGTGACCACGCACGTGGAACACGCTGGGGTGACCATGCTCGCCGACGAGGCTGAGTCGAAAGGATGGCAGGTGGTACGTCTGTCGCTGTCACCGAAGGGAAACTTGCACCTCCATGAGTTGCCGCCCTCGTGGGAATTCGCCAGCGCCTTGATGGTAAGCAATGAATTAGGGCTACGCTTACCTGTCGAAGAACTCTGCAGACAGACGCGTAATCAAGGTGGCCTTTTTCATACAGATGCGACCCAAGCGCTCGGGAAGATCAATCTCAAAGCGCTAGATGCGGACTTCATCAGCCTGAGCGCCCACAAAATCGGAGGTCCAAGCGGGGTCGGTGCGCTGGTAGTCAATGACGGCGTTGAACTCGCGCCGCTCTGGCCCGGTCACCAAGAGAGAGGGTTACGCGCAGGGACTGAAAACCTGCTCGGCGTTGTGGGTTTCGGGGCGGCGTGTGAGGACCTGCCGACCCGCATTGCGGCGATGGACCGCGTACGCAAACTCCGAGATTCGCTGGCGACCGGCATCGCAAACTTGGGTACTGAGTGCCTACGACACTTGGACAATGTCGACCCAAAATTGGAGACAGGATCTTGCCTGAGCGTCGCATTTTTGGGTATCGACGCAGCAGATTTAGTGATGGGATTGGACATCGAAGGGATCGCCATCTCGGCCGGGTCTGCATGCAGCAGTGGCACCCTACAACCATCACCAGTCATCGCCCACTTGGTCCGGGACCAGGATCGGAGACAGGCCATCGCCAAGGGCACGATTCGCATCTCGCTCGGCCCGGAGAACACCGAACAAGACGTCGAGCACGCGCTAAGAGGGCTCAAGACAACATTGACGCGATTGACCAATTTGCGATGATCGACAGACTCAAAGCGAGCGAGCAACGCCGACTCCCTTATTCGCTGGATTCCGATCGCTCGAGCGGGTATACCGGCGCCCTTGTCGTGCGCGTGCCGCCGCGCGAAGCAGTCAAACTGGAGTTATCGGTTGTCGAAATCTCGCATCACACAAGACGTTAGACACTGGACCCGTGAGCAGATCGGTTTGCCCAGCGGAGCTCGCGTCGCTGTCGCAATGAGCGGTGGTGTTGACTCCAGTGTAGTCGCAGCGCTGCTGGTTGAGGCTGGCTATGACGTCATCGGGTTGACAGCTCGTTTGTATGACACCGAAGCAACCGAAGTACCCCGCGCTGGGTCTTGCTGCGCACCCGAGGATGCTCGTGACGCCAAAGGCGTTGCCGCGCAGTTGGGGTTTCGTCATTACGTGCTCGATGAACGCCAATCGTTTCGCGAAGAGGTGATCGGTCCATTCATTGAAAGTTGGCGCACTGGACAGACCCCTAATCCATGTGTGGCGTGTAATCGAAGCCTCAAGTTTGATCGGCTCTTGAAACGAGCGCTAAGTCTAGGTGCTGAGGTCCTAGCGACCGGTCATTACGCACAGCTCGACGCGGACGATGGCGGACGACCTCGGCTGCGGCGGGGAATGGACCGGGGCAAAGACCAAGCTTACTTCCTCTATCCGCTACCCGCTGTGCAGGCGAGGCTGCTTCGTTTTCCATTGGGCGGACTGTCCAAGACCGATGTACGCGAGCATGCTGAGCGCCTCGGACTTGACGTGGCCCAAAAGGCCGAGTCGATGGACATCTGTTTCGTGGGCGCAAAAAAACCCGCTGACTGGATGGCTGCCCAAGGTCAGGTACCAGGTGGAGAGTTGATCAGCCTCGACGGAACTCGGCTCGGTCGACACGATAATCTCGCAAAATTTACCGTCGGTCAGCGGCGAGGCCTCGGTCTGCCGGGTGGCAGCTCTGTGCGCTACGTAGTCGACAAAAAAGCAGACGGGACAGTCATTGTCGGCGATCGAGACGCACTGAAAGTCTCAACCTTAGATCTTCAGGGCTACAACCCGGTTACCGGCGCAATGCCCAAAGTTGGCGAACGATTTGGATTGCAGGTGCGTCATCGAGGCAAAGCGATCATGGCTGAAGTTGAGGCTGTCTCCGATGAAGTCCTCACCATTCGTCCCTTAGACCCCTTGATGGGCGCGGCACGTGGCCAAGCTGGGGTGTTATTTCAGGACGACCGAGTGATTGGTGGTGGTACCATCGAGCACGTCACGCGAGCTTCGGAGGCCTAACAGATGTCCACTCGTGTGGCATTTCAGACTTTGGGCTGTCGGGTAAATCAAGCCGACACGATCGCACTTGAGGATGAGGTTAGGTCGCGTGATGGCCAGCTAGTCCATCACAAAGACGTGGCTGACATCTACGTAGTGAATACCTGTACCGTGACCCACGGCGCCGACGCCGACGCACGAAAGATGGTCAGAAGAGCTAAACGGCTCAACCCAGACGCCCAAGTCGTGGTCACCGGATGTTACGCCCAAGTGGCTCCTGAGGCTTTAATGGCGTTGCCCGAAGTCGACCTCGTGGTCGGCAACGAGGGTAAACAAACCTTAATCGACAAGCTGATGCCCAGGACTGCACCCGCCCCTGAGGCTGAGGCTGAAGTTGGCGCCCAGCAAAGAGGCTTACGACTTTCGCCTCGACGTATGGACCGCCTCTGGCCGTCAAGGGTACGCAAGGGAAAAGCACACATCACCGCCCTGCCAGAGACACGAACACGTCCTTTTATCAAGGTGCAGGACGGCTGCGATTATAGCTGCGCCTTTTGCATCATCCCACAGGCAAGGGGCATCTCCAGATCCTTTTCATTGGAATATGTCCAACGACAATTGAGCAACTATGCAGCCCTTGGCGCACGCGAAGTGGTCCTCACCGGGATTCACCTTGGCCACTGGGGCAAAGATCTCACGCCGAGGGTCGCCTTTGACGAGATGTTGTCACGCCTACTTGAGGGACTCGATCCGCGCATCGCTCGACTACGCCTCGGCTCGGTGGAGCCCAATGAAGTGACGCCTCGGCTGATCGCCTTGCTCCGAGATCACCCAACGCTATGCCCTCATCTGCATGTACCTCTTCAAAGCGCCGACAACGAAGTGCTTCGCAGGATGCGCCGCCTATATACTGTAGAGCAGTATGAGCAGGTGATTCTGTCTCTTCGGCAGGCTCTGCCCACTGGCGCGATTGGGGCGGATGTGATGGTCGGTCATCCAGGTGAGACAGACCAACATTTTGAGCGCGGTCTACGCGTAATCGACGGACTGCCGTGGACCTACCTTCACGTATTTCCCTTCTCACCGCGCCGCGGCACAGCCTCATCGACCATGGATGACCAAGTCCACCCGAGCGTCAAAACCGAGCGTATGCGCGCTTTGATTCGACGCAGCGACGTTCGTCGTCACCTGCATTATCGCAGCCAAGTGGGCCTCGAGCGTCAATGGCTCGTGCTGGAGAGCAAGCAGCAAGGCTATAAAGTCTTGTCCGATAATTATGTCCCAGGGGTTGTCTATTGCCCTGCGGACAAGCTCCACCCAGGTGACCTGTTCAACGCTAAGGTGAGTGTAGCAACCTCAAGTGGCGCTGAAGTACAGCTCGGCTCGTCAGAGGTGAGCGGCTATGAGTGAACACCGAAGCGAGCTAGATGAACTCTTCGACGACGCCGAGTGGCTGCAACAAGCCCTCACCCATCCATCTTTTCGCAATGAATCCGCTGGATGTAAGACAGACAATCAACGCCTGGAGTTCCTTGGAGACACCGTGATCGGCATGGCGGTCTCCACGACCTTGTTTCGTGCCCTGCCCAGCGCCGACGAGGGCACCCTGTCGGCCCTTCGTTCGCGGGTGGTGAGCGAGCCTGTCCTCGCACAAGCGGCCCGTTCGATCGGGCTCAGTGGCCGCCTACGACTGGGTCGCGGTGTGCTCGTATCGGGCGGGCAAGACCGAGACTCCGTGCTATGCGACGCCTTTGAAGCTGTGATTGGGGCCCTCTATTTAGATTCAGACTATGACAAGGCCGCGCAAACGGCGGTTTCATGGTTGCAATCGCCCCTAGACGAGGCCCTTGAAATGGGCGGTTTCGATCGTGATTTGCAAGCGGTGTACCGCCATTCCGAAAATTGGAAAACGGCTTTACAAGAGTGGCTTCAAGGCCATGGCTTGGCCTTGCCGACCTATCGTATCATTGCCCAGCATGGGCCGGCCCATGCGCCCGAATTCGTGGTAAAAGTCGTGGCCGTCTTGAGCGACAGAAGTGAATGTGCCGAGGGACGCGGCCCAAACAAAAAGCTCGCAGAGCGACACGCTGCTCAAGCGTTATACACCCACTTGACTAGTGACAACGGTCTCATGGGAGGTTGCAGTAGCGACGACGCCTGACAGGTGGTATTCTTATAGACAGTTCGTGGTCCTTACGAACGACCTGGAGAGATAGGCTATGTTGATGACAATCATCGTTGACACCACTGTTCAACCCATGCTGGCGATGCTTGGTCTGCCCGAGATGCTGGTGATCTTGGCAATCGTCGTGGTGCTCTTCGGAGCCTCGAAGCTGCCGCAACTTGGCAAAGGGATGGGCGAAGCGATCGGTAACTTTAAAAAAGCACAGAGAGCGTCGGCTGACGAAGCCAACGAGGCGATAGACGCCACTCCAAAACTGACCTCGTCGCAAGCAGAGTCAGTCACTACAGAGTTCGAACAGGACAAGTCGAACGCATAAAGAGATCAAAATCGGCTCAGACAGTTGACCCATGAGTTTTGTGGTTCTACACTGCGCCGCCTACCTGGGTCGGTAGCTCAGTTGGTAGAGCAGCGGACTTTTAATCCGCCGGTCGCGGGTTCGAATCCCTCCCGACTCACCTCAAAGCGCTGCGCGCGCAGAGAGATTAGATGGTGCTTTGCGCCATCTGAAGGCCCCATCGTCTAGTCGGGTCCAGGACATCGGCCTTTCACGCCGACGACGCGGGTTCAAATCCCGCTGGGGTCACCGAGAGCAGAGCAGGTTTTTCCTGCTCTGCTTTCCACGTTTTGTGACGAATTCGCCGAGATTTCTTATGCTCTCGGGCAGGAAACAAGCCTCAGGCTTCACATCTTGTCTTGGCTCGTAACAATCCTGGTTCCACACGCCCTCGGAGAAGCCATGAGCGCCAGTCGGCGGCAATCGAAAGGTAGCAAGTCGCCGCCTGCAAAGCGCGCGCTCATTCTATGTGGAGGGGGCGCGACTGGCGCAGCTTTCGAAGTGGGAATTCTCGCCGCACTTGAAGCTCATGTTGCTGACTTTGATGCCGGACAATTCGACATATATGTCGGTACATCTGCCGGAGCGCTGGTGGCATCTTTGATAGCCGGGGGGGTAAAGACAGCCCGATTTTACGAGTCCCTGGTACACGCCGATTCGTTTTTTCCTCTGAGGAGAAAAGATGTCTACGGCTTTGACCCGGAGATGTCTCTCGTCAAAACGGCTAGTGTGAGTAAAATCATCCTCAAGGCGTTGGGTAAGCTCACCTTTGATCCCATCCGATCGCTTCTCGACATTGACGTCGCGGACTTATCACGGACGATGCCAGACGGCCTCTTTTCTCTGAATCCATACCGGCACTTCATTGAAACCTTTTTGCGCAAACAGCACCTGCCCGAGCGCTTTGACCTGATTGAGCCATGCCTGCTTATCCCGGCGAATAATCTCGACACTGCTCAGCGTGAGGTCTTTGGTCGAGGCCATCGTCTCGACGCGACCATCGCCGAAGCGGTGACAGCCAGTAGTGCGATCCCCCTATTTTTCAACCCCGTGCGTATCGGTCAAACCGACCTGGTCGACGGAGGCTCTGGTCGAGTGGCACACATTGATCTGGCGATTGAGGCTGGCGCCACACAGATTCTGATCATCAACCCCATTGTCCCATGGAATCTCAAGGCCCGACTGGAGCGCAAAAAATCTCTTGGGCGAATCCGGGAGCTCACTCGAATTCGTGAACGTGGCCTATGGGGAGTGTGGAATCAGAGCTTTCGCCTGTCGACCTACACCCGGCTCAGACTCGAAGTGGAGAGCTTCCAAGCTCGATATCCCGACGTAAAAATGACGCTTATCTCGCCTAGTATCGACGACGAGACCCTCTTTGTGACCAACCCGATGAACACCGAGGCTCGCTCCCGGGTTGCCTCATATGCCTACGCTTTCGCGACCAACTTATTGCGCGGTCCAAAGGGCGAAGAAATTCGGGCTACACTTGGATAAACACTCTGGATAATGCCACCGTGAACGATGGTGTGAGCAGCAAGACGCTAGAAGCTTGCTGAACGTGCAAGGGGTCGGTATTGTAACGGAGTGAGTTCAGTGAACACTCCCTGTACAGGTGATAGCATGTGCTATCGCGGAGATGTTCACCGCTCGTCGGAAGATGGATACCTGCACGCCACCATGTGATTTGCGGGTGGAGACTTGGAGAGAGAGTCATGACTCGGTTGAACCAAATGTGTCGCACAGTGTCGAAAACGGCGCTGTATTGTATGTGTGTACTTGCCCTTGCCTGCGGCACGACTGAGTCGACAGACGACGGCTCCGGAAACGGTGGCGGCGCGGCCGACACGAGTGTCGCGGCCGACTCGACTGCGGTCGCTGACGGCGACGAGCAAGACTCGGGCACTACCGCGACAGACGCAGGTGGCGCTGACCAGACGAGCGAAGATGGCGCCGCTACGCCCGACTCGACGGTCGAAGACGCAGCGAGCGGAAGCGACGCCTCAACCGGTGAAGACGCGAGCGCCTCGGACGCCGGCGCGGCCGACGCAGCGGGCGGAGCTGACACCGGTGAGCCAGCGAAAAAGCTGCCCTCACCCGAGTGCGCGAAGAGCTGCGATGAATGCGCCAAATGCCCAGACACACCCATGTGTGTCAACGGTCAGACCTTTCTCAATGATTGCGAAGCAGTCTGTAAACTCAAAGCCTACAACTGGCCATCGGGTTTGACCCTGAGTCAAGGCAAGTGCCCAGAGTGCAAAGCGTGCACCACCAATGCGGGGCCAAATGCCGAAGACGCCTTCTGCGCCAAGACTAAAGGCGGCGTGTACGTGCCCGTTAAGCAAGAGTGCGAACTCGAGTGCCTTGAACTCGCGACACCAGTGAAGTGCATCAATGGGACCTGCGACGGTTCCGCGACATCCTGCAAACAAGATTGGCAATGCAGCCCGAAATCAGAGATCATCAAGGGCAGCTGTGGAAAGTTCAACCTGTGTAGCCAGCCCACAAACAAAGGCGGCGCAGAATGCCCAGTCAACGCTTACCAGCCGGTATGTAGCAAGAAGGACGGCAAAACCTACGCAACTAGCTGCGCCATGCAAGCTTGTGACCTGTCAGGCTGCTTCGCGGTCGGCAAACAAGCCAAAACCCCGCAGTGCGAGCCCGGAAAGATGGAGATCGCGTGCGAAGGTGAGTGCTATGACACCGCAAAGTACCAGGGCAAATGCCCAAGTGACTGCGCGCCGGTCTGTGCAATCAACAACGGCTCCGGAGCCGGTCCAGCTCGCACGTACCGCAACGGCTGCATCGCCAAAGCTGAAGGGGCTGCTGAACTCCAGTGCAAAGGCGTCGCCATTACGACCAAAGACGAAAAGGGCAACGAGGATGTGGGCGCTTGCTCGGTGTCGCTCTACGCCGGAGTCAATCAGGGAGCTTGCTGCCCAGACGTAGACTACAGCATCGTCAAGCAGGTCTGTGCCTCGAAGGGCCAAGGCGGTACGGCTCAGTGGCTGACCTTCCGTAGCCAAGCCGAGTTTGAGTGCCTCACGGGTAACAATAAGGACTGGACCTTCCAGTACCTCGGACCCTGCATTTGCAACTGCACTGAAACCTTCAAGCCTGTCTGTGGTAAGGACGGCGTAACCTACCAAAACGCCTGCCAAGCCAAATGCTACGGTGGTGAGAAACTCACCGTAACAGACGGCACTTGCAACAACCCCTAAGGCGACTGGATTCAAATACGAGGCGCCACCTCTCAGGAGGTGGCGCTTGTATTTTTGGCGTCCAACGCGGCGACGTAGCCCAACACGCTGACCGTGGGAGCTTGAATTTGGTCGCTGATGGCCAGGCATCGTCCCAGCGTAGAGCGAACAACTCGCTGCTGAGGCCAGCCGGCCCAGGTGATGAATGCCACTGGTAGGTCTTCGGGATAGCCAGCAGCCACAAAGCCATTGCGCCAAGAGGGCAGACTACTGACACCCATCAACAAAATGATGGTCTGTTTCGGGTGAAAAGAGGGGATCGTAAAGGGCGAATCCTCAGCTCGAGGATGGGCGGAGATCACGGTAAATGCGTCAGCTACACCTCGATGGGTAACAGGGATTCCAGCCAACTCAGCAGCGGCCACTGCACTTGTAACCCCTGGGATGACATAGACCGCTATTGCATGCTCGTGCAGGAAAAGCGCCTCTTCACTACCTCTGCCCAAGACAAATGGGTCGCCTCCTTTGAGCCTGACGACCCGGCGACCTTGCTTGGCGAGCCGCACCAAGAGTTCATTGATTTCAGGTTGCGGCATCTTGTGATTGCCAGCTCGTTTACCTACATCGATGAGTTCGCAGCCCAAATCGGTGTACAGACTTGGATCGACCAGGCTGTCGTGGACGATAACGTCACACTGTTGCAATAGGCGCGCGCCTCTGACGGTGATCAGATCAGCCGCTGCGGGGCCTGCTCCAATTAGGGCGACCTCGCCAGGGCGCAATTCAATCGTGGGCAAATGATGACGAACAGGCACAGTCGATTTCCGGGCAGAGCGAGTGCGTCAGACTGACCAGGACTGAGGCTCTCGTTACAATCATTGTCGCCTCGATCAGATTTACGACCTGAGGGTAGGCTTCAGACGATGGTAGAGAATTTTGCACTTTCGTGGCAAACTCCGTCCCCGACCAGGAGAGCTAAGAGCCATGTTTACCCCAGCCGAGTTACGGTCCCGCGTCGCCCAGGCAGCCCAAAGACTGCAGGTGTTTCGCGGGCATCTTTGACGTAGAGACCAAACAAGCCCGAATCTCCGAGCTCGACCACATGAGTTCAGAACCAAACTTCTGGAACGACCAGGTGCGTGCTCAAGCCCTTATGAAAGAGCGACAAGACATGTTCTCAGCGATCGAGTCTCTTGAGGCGAGAGAGCAAACCTGTACCGATCTTGACGAGCTGATCGAGTTGGTAGAGTTCGAAGATGACGACTCGATGGTCGCCGAGATCGAAGAGCAAATTCAGCAGCTAGAGAGCGTGCTCGATCGAGCCGAGTTTGAGCGCATGATGAGTTCAAGTAACGATCGAAACGACG
>PBTG01000160.1 GCA_002726535.1 Myxococcales bacterium
AATCGCGAACCTCTTGAAGGCGCTCGATCTCTGCCGGATCGTAACGTCGGTGCCCGCTGACCAAACGACGTGGAACGGGCGCCCCATAGCGTCGTTCCCAGGTACGAATCGTCTCCACCGGAATGCCGACAGAACGCGCTAGCGTACCGATGCTGAGCCACCCACAGAACTGATGTTGGTCTGGTTTCGCAGTCACGAACACTCTCCTGCTCAATATCGTCGCGTGACTGAGCTTCCAGGACAAGGATATCCAACCGAAGATCGAGCAAATTGACATTATCTAGTCAAAAACTCTCCTGCTGAACATATTTTTATAAAAACCCATTTATATCATTATTTTCATAGTAATAAGATGGATAAGTAGAGAAGGATTGCGCATTTTTGACTAGGTTTTTGAGGCTTTTGACGACATTTTGCTTGATCTGAATAGGTTTATCTGTTCATTATCTGTTCACGGGCGGAATCCGCCGGAGGACATTATGACAGACACAGCATTGATTGAATCGTTGAAACGCCAAGACCCCACCGCACTAGACGCCTTTTACAAGCGCTACCGTGCGCTCATGTACTCGACCGCGGGAAAAATGATCCGTGATGAATGGGAGCTTGAGGAGGTGGTCCAAGACGTGGTGTGGACGGTGTGGCGCAAAGCGCACACCTTCCGCGGCGAAAGTGGGCTGTCCACATGGGTCTACCGCATCACACAAAATGCGGCGCGCATGCTGCTGCGTAAGAAAAAGCGCGTGCCCTTGCCCATGGCTCAAGACACCGTCGACACCATGTTGGAACGGTCCAGACAGGGTGAGGTTGCCCACCTACCCGAGTCCATCATTCGCGGTGAGCAAGTCGCTCGGTCGATCTCCGACGCAGTCGCTTCGCTACCTGCAGACAATCGCGCCATGTTCGTCGCCATCGACGTACATGGAGAAGATAAAGTGACGGTTGCAGACCGGCACGGACTGTCGGTCTCGGCCCTCAAGGCTCGTTTACACCGCGTGCGCAAGACGATTCGTCGTGCTGCGGAGGCGGAGCCTCGAGCAATGGTGGCTTAGGAAGCGTCGAATTCTCTCGTTTTTGACTAGGTTTTATATTTTTTTCAAAATAAACCTTGTCACCGTAGAAAAAATCTGTTCATTTATTCTTCAAGAGGGAAAGAAAAACTCTCGGAGATAAAAAAAATGACCGACGAGCAGATGATCTCAGGACTGTTGGATAAAGACCCTTTGGCGCTGGAAGCTTTTTACAAGCGCTATCGTGCCTTGATGTATTCAACTGCCGCTAAGTACCTCAGAGAAGATTGGGAAATCGAAGAGGCGGTGCAAGACACCGTGTGGCTGGTGTGGCGAAAAATCGATAGCTTCCGAGGAGACAGTGGCCTGTCTACATGGGTATATCGAGTCGCTCAGAATGCAGCGCGGATGCTATTGCGTTCTCAAAGGCGAGTCCCTTTACCCACCGAGCAAGACAGCATTGATCGGATGCTTGAGCATGCGCGACAGGGTGAGATGATGCATCTGCCCGAAGCTCAGTTTCAGGCCGAAGAGGTCGCCCGACAAATCAACACGGTGCTGCTTAACTTGCCGCCTGAAAATCGCGAGCTCTTTGTCTCGATGGATGTACGTGGGGAGTCTAAAGAGGAGGTAGCTGAACGCTTGGGCATGACGATTTCAGCGCTCAAAGCCAGGCTACACCGTGTCCGAAAAACGATTCGTGCGGCGGCTGCAACCGAAGCGTCTATTGCTCCAGCGATGTAATCACTCCGCTACCGCAGGTAAGCCCCTCAAGGGCCGGTGTAGAGTGGAGTCGTGATGTCGGTCAATGGACCAGCTCCGAAAGACAACCCATCCGAGCGCACGAATCACCCACAGCGCTTTGTGAAACGTGGGCACAACGGCTCTCCCTTTATAGGGGTCGCAGCCTCTCGAGCGCAGAACCAAACCAATCGCTCGATACACTCGAGAAGCGACGATGATCGCCATTCGGCCACCGAGAGGAATCGCTGACATCGCTCGGTCAGCGCTGGCGTAGTACCGATCGGCGAGCGTCAAAAGATCATCGACAACGACTGAGGCAGCTCTACGATGTTCAGGAGCTCCTGCGCTCAATGCCTGATGCCAATCGCAAGTAGAACCGAGTGCTTGGTCGAGGCGCTGAGTCGGTAGATACACCCGGGCACGAGCAGCGTCTTCTTGAACGTCGCGACAGATGTTGGTGATTTGCATGGCGATGCCAAGATCAATTGCGTTCGCCCAGGCGCGACGATCTTTGACCCCAAGCACTCCGCACATCATCAACCCCACGGTGCCCGCGACTCGATATCCGTAGCGTACCAACTGCCGATCCTCTTCGAAATGCACGGATCCCAGGTCTCCGGTAACGCCGCGCATCAATTCCTCAGCGGCCTCGACGGGAATACCTGTGTCAGCGCACACCGCCAGATAGGCTGCGACGACCGCTCGAGGAGTCACTTCGCCCTTGAGTTCCGCCTGGAGCTGCGCGACACCCCTTCGCGCTTCGTCGATCGAGTCGGCCTCGTCAGCCGTATCATCGACGAGCCGACAAAACGCATAGACGACGGCCGCCCGGTCCAATACTGGTTTCGGCAAGAGTCGTCCGGCAAGAGAGAAGGTCTTCGCGTGATGATTGAGCACGGCGCGACAGTGCTCGAGCAGCTCAGGACTGAGTGTGCTCACGCAATTTTCCTCGACACATTCGATTCGTCGCTTAGACCGATGAGCGGTTCAGACAGGCGGTTGGCCATGGCCACCATACACTCGCAGAGCACCTGACAATTCGGTAATGCATCTTGTTGCAAAGCAACGATTGTGTCTTCGAGATGGGTCTCAATCTGTAACAGAGTTCCCGCTGCCAAGAAGCGCTGAGCCCAGCGATGGACGTGCGCGTCGCCGGTCGTCTCGCGGGGCATCGCCAACAGGCCGACGAGTGAGCGCTGGTCTTCCGGCTGCAACTCCAGATGTGCCGCCACGAGAGCGCTCACGCGACCTTCACGCAGGTCGTTGCCGATCTGCTTGCGGCCTTTGTCGCCGTAGAGATCGAGAACATCGTCGACAGCTTGGAAGACAATGCCGAGTCCCGTGGCAAGGTCTCCGATTCGACGGGCGACCGCGGGAGTTTTTCCGACGAGCAGCGCGAGGGCCTCGAAAGGAATCGCGAAAATTTGTCCCGTCTTCCCCGTCGCCGCCTGACGCCAATCGCTCCAGTGCAGGGTCATTTTCGAGAGCAGGGACTGCTCGGTGGCTTGGCCGCAAGCCGTCGCTGCAGCCCGAACGCTGAGCATCCGCATCAAATCGACGCGAACCGTTGGGGCAACCGGTGCCTCAGCCAAGGCGGTGAAAGGCAGCATGAGCATGATGTCGCCCGCATTGATGGCTTGGTCATCGCCATGCTTAGCCCACACCGTGAGAGCGCCGCGCCGCGTTCTATCTCGATCCTGAAGATCGTCGTGAATCAGCGTTGCATTGTGTAGCAGTTCACAAGCGGCTGCGACTTCGACGCATGAGCGAGGGTCGACGTCCATCGCAATCGCAAGGTCGTAGATCAGTGAGACACGAACACGCTTGCCTCCGGTGGCGAGATGCTCTTGTAAAATCGCCTTGAGCGACCCGGTAGCAGTGCTGTGTACGCATCGATTCATACATGCAACGACCTGTTGGACAAAGCGCTCATAAGTCCACAGTTGACCATGGGTGCTGGCCGTCGTTGTCGGCAAGTTCGGCTCGATCACGGAGACATGAAGAGGGCGTTGCATACTGCGCTCCGAAAGGGAAATGGATATTATTCAACCTTTGTTGGATTCATCTCGATGTCCGAAGGTGCGAAAGATTCCGAAGAAAGAGGGGCATCAACCCGATCCTGTGCCTCATTGAGCGCCACATTCGGCCGCCAAAGTGCCGATGAGACTCGGCCTTTGTCGCGCCATACAGCCTTGAGCAGTTCCCACTTCAGCGAGGCCGAGGTGGACAAGAACACACGCAACATGGCCCTAGCGGCCTCACCCACGGTCAGCCCTCGATCCAAATAGCCGTGGAGAGTCGCTGCAGGCAGGTCGAAAAAGGTTTCAAAGAATCGTCGCGTCTGCTCGGTGTCGAGTTGACAGACAACATCGAGGCCAAAGCTGTAAAGGTCGTGGCATCGCCGCTTTTGCGGCGGCCAAAGCGCCTGCAGGCCTGCTTCGATTAGCGCTTGCCCCATGCGACCCTTTTCAAACGCAGCTACACAGGCGCTGGCGACCTCTGGAGCAGCCTCAATCGCATGGGCGAGTTGATAGCCTGTCGCAGGGTGGACCATCCCAGCGGCCAACCCGAATCTCAACGCATGACCTGCTTGATCTTGCACTGCGATATCGAGGGCGATCGTGCACACTTCCACGTCATCTGCTTCAGCGAGTTCCCACCCATATTGGGCTAGACGATGCTCCAAACGCGACTGCAAAACTCTAACGGGCATCGCGGGGCGAGCCGCTAGCGCCGTCTCTTCGACGAAAACTTTGCCGCCAGGCAGAGGCATCGCGTACAGAAAACTCGGGCGGGGATCGCTATCATGTTCCGGCTTATGTTGACGCCAATCCATTAAAGTCATCGCATCGAGCGAGCCAGAGCGCAGGGTAGCCTCGACGCCATAGGCGGTCTGATATGCAGACGCCTGCAGCTGAGATGCACCGGCGGCGGCCACCACCAGGTCGACCTCAAACTGTCCCTGCGTCGTTTTCACGATGACTTGAGGATTCGGTCCGATGCATTGGACTACGCGAGCATCGAGGACCGACCCACCAGCCTGTTCAAATCTCGCGGCCAAGAGCGCTTTTAGACGCTCGCCATCGACCCGAATGTACGATCGTTGCAAATGTCGACGCCGCTGGTCATCAAAAATTACGTGAACCCGAGGCCAACTGTGCTTGGCCACTTCCGGAAGTCCCGTAGTCTGATCGCGCCACAATCCATAGCGAGCCGGCCAGGGTGCATCGAGATCGGGCCCCACGAGCGTGACCGCCGCACCAGCCTCTTGCAGTGCTGTCGCCATCAACCACCCAGCGGGTCCGCATCCATAGACGATGGTCTGCATCTGTCGACTCATAACCGGCCTCTCCTTTACAGTCGTCGGATGCAGCGGAGAGCGAATTTGATGCAGCCCATGCTCCAACTCGATGATGCGACCCGACCAGTCCCCGACTCGGTCCTCGATGAGCCGGGCGGATTCGCGTGGTGGTATCTAGAAGTCGAAGACGCCAGAGGCAACGGTTTGGTGATGATTTGGTCCTGGGGACTGCCATTTTTACCAGGATACGTGTCAGCCGCCCGTGGAGGTCGCCCTGCCCTGCCGCGCTCGCATCCATCATTGAATATCGTGGTCTATCGTGACGGGATGGAGTCGTTTTACACGCTGCGTGAGTTCAACGCCGAAAATGCGAGCAAGGGTGAGGGCTGTTGGCGCTTTGGAGACTCGGTCATTGAGACCTCTGTTAAAGACGGCAACTACCAACTGAAAGCGAACGTCGTGTGCCCTGTTGCGGGGAGCAGTGAGCCCATGAAAGCTCAAATCCAGCTCAGTGGCCGGCAACCGAGCGCGACAGACGCGACAACCACTGGCGCCGCAGGTCATCTGTGGACACCGCTAGCGTGTCCGGCCTTTGCCACCGCACGCGTCCAGCATGGCACAGAACGTTTTTCCATCACGGGTCGTGCCTATCATGACCGCAACTACTGCAACGCCGGACTGCAAGACCTGGGCATTCGCACATGGCTGTGGGGACGGACAGTCCAACAAGATGGAGACCGAGTCTTTTATGTTTTGTGGCCCGAGCAGGGGGACAAGGCTGAGGTTTACGGCTGGGAGCTTGACGGCAAAGGTGCGATGACCCGACAGCCAGACTTGGTAGCTGAAGTTCCACCTACCGGAAACACCCTATACGGCATGCCCTGCTGGAGCGGCATGAAGTTGACCTCGCAGGGCGTCCCCTGGGTAGACGTACGTTTAAAAAAGAGGGTTGAAGACGGTCCCTTTTACCTCCGATGGCAAACCGAGGGTCGAGGGCAAACCCATGGCCACGGAACTGCCGAAGCGATCGTTCCAGGACGGATTGATCGCGGCTTACATCGGCCATTGGTACGCATGAGGGTCGCCTCCGAGCAACGTCCCAACAGCATCTGGCTGCCCCTTTTCGAAGGCCCCAGTGGCGATAGAATCAAGAGGCTCCTGCTCGGAGACATGCTGTGAAGACGCGGCAGCGTCGGGTCGTAGTGATTGGTGGTGGTTTCGGCGGATTGA
Organism: Myxococcales bacterium; assembly: GCA_002726535.1. Lineage (GTDB taxonomy): Bacteria > Myxococcota_A > UBA9042 > UBA9042 > UBA9042 > UBA9042. Next base: position 6,286 of record PBTG01000160.1, read on the forward strand.
GTGCCGCGGCACTCTTGGCCCATCGCGGTCACAATGTCGAACTTTTCGAAAGGGCCTCGCAACTGGGCGGCAAGGCCGGTATCGCTCGAACTCAAGGCGCTGACTTTGACACTGGCCCTAGCCTTTTGACCTTGCCGAGCGCAGCGGAGTCTCTCTTTGAGCGTTGCGGGCAGCGGTTGAGCGAGCACATCACTCTGCGGCGACTCAGCCCAGCATTTCACTACACCTGGCCTGATGGAACGGCGGTGAATATCGACCACGACCTCGGGTTGACCTTAACGAATGTGCAACACAGCTTGGGTCAGGCGGCTGCCAGCGAATTTGAAGCCTTTCTTCACTACGCACGTCAGATCTGGGACGCAAGTGCACCGGCTTTTGTATTGGGAGACGCACCGAGCTTGAGCGGCATGTTGCGGCTCAATGTAAAAACTCTCGCCAGCCTGCGGCACATCGATGCGTCGAGCACGATGGAGGCGGCCATCTGCAAGCGTGTACGCAATCCATACCTACGAGATGTACTGCGCCGCTATGCCACCTACAACGGCTCAGACGTCCGCCGAGCACCCGCCACCTTAAACTGTATCGCATGGGTCGAGATGGGTCTGGGAGGATACGGCGTCGAGGGGGGCATCGGAGCGCTCGTTCAAGCCATCATCAAGCTCTGCGAACAGGGCGGTGTACAGCTGCATACAAACGCCCATGTCGACGGCATCGTCGCCAAACAGGGCCAAACAGTCGGTGTCGAGGTCAACGGACGTTTTGTGGCAGCCGATGCAGTAATTTGCAACGCCGACGTCGAGCACCTGAAAAGCAGTTTACTGCCGCTAGCTTCTAGGCCCGCCCCTCATCCACAAGCCCCATCCATGTCTGGATGGAACATGATCGTTCGGGTTCCCGCTGGACAAGCGCAGTCTCGTTTCCCGCATACAGTGCTCTTTCCTAGCGAGTACATCAAAGAGTTTGAGGCCATCTTTGACCGAGGCGAGATCGCTCAATCGCCGACGATTTATGTCTGCAATCAACAAATGTCTCATGCACGTCGCGGGTGGCCGGATGCCGAAGCCCTCTTTGTCATGGTCAATGCTCCAAGCGTCGATCGGAGTTCGAATCAAATCGACTTCACTGCATTGAGCGACTCAGTGATGAGCCAACTCACAGAACAGGGCGTCGTCAGCGCAGCGAGTCAAATTGTGTGGACCCGCGACCCCAGTGGGCTCGCTGCACGTTTTCCAGGTTCGCAGGGGGCTCTTTATGGCGCCGCCTCCAATTCCATCTTCTCGGCATTTCGACGGCCAGCCAATCGCAGCAAAGTGCTACGTGGCCTCTACCTCGCCGGCGGCAGCGCCCATCCGGGCGGTGGAGTCCCCTTGTGTATTTTGTCTGGCCTCGCGGCGAGTCGTGCCCTGATGGTCGATACCGGTCTTTCCGAACCTGAACAATCCGTCCTCGGTTGACCTTCAGGGTCAGCTCTCGCCACACTGTGGTGACCTTCGACCATCTCGACGGACATCGTGCATTCGTTAAGAGAGGCCAAATGAACATTGTCTCGCGTATTTTTGTGTTCGCCCTAATGCTCTGGATTACAACTGGTTGTGAGTGGCTCTATGACGCGCAAGACTTTTCCAGCGAGCCCGCGCCAATATTTCGTGCCGCGACGCTGACTGATCCTGGCACACCCAGTCAGCCTGCTCAGCTTCGCGTGGTCGCATGGAACATCAAATACGGCGCCGCCAGAATTCCCTTTTGGTTCGATTGTTGGGGAGACAAAGTGCAGATGTCGCGACAAGAGGTCGAGGCAAACCTCGATAAGCTCGCCGCGCTTATCGACGAGATGGACCCGGACATTTTGATGCTCGAGGAGATCGAGGTCAACTCCAAACGATCCGCATATATCGACATGCTCCAAGTCTTGTTGGACAAAACGTCGATGAATTATGGAGCCTATTTTGAAAGTTGGGACAGCCGATGGGTGGCGGCAGATGGCCTCGGCCGAATGAATCTCGGCAACGCGATTTTGTCTCGGTACCCAATCACTGACGCTCTTCGGATTAAGCAGGCCGAGCGCAGCGACCAAGACCCGCTCACCTCTGCTTTTTATATCAAGAGAGTGATCGGCCGCGCTGAGGTTGAACTCCGAGGGCTCACCGCCGCCCCTACCGAACGCAAAGTCGCAGCCTTCGTGGTGCACACCGAGGCCTACGACAACGACGGCACCAAGCAAAAGCAGATTCAACAGATTTACGACGAAGTCACCAAAGAGACCCTGCCTTATGTCTTAGGTGGAGACTTCAACGAACTGCCACCGACAGCTGCGCGCAAACAAGACTTCCCAGACGAACGACAGAGCGCCGTGTGCAGCGAGGACTTCGCTCAGCCGCCCTATACCCCAGAGGTGATGCAGCCCTTTTTTGATGACCTACAACCTTGGATCTCACTGAGCCGCTACGGCACATCCGAAGCGGCTCAAGCGAGGTGGTTCACCCATTCAGTCCTCGGTCCAGACGAAACCAATGAAGCTGGAGAGCCGGGGCGATGGAATCGAACACTCGATTATCTCTTCGCCTCCAAAGGCAAATGGGTCTACGAATCAGGCGATGTTCTCCAGCGTGCCGCTCAGCCTGTTGCCCAACGTGATGGATCGACCGCACCTCTGGTGGGTGACCCGCAGAGACTCAGCGACCATGCCCCGGTCTTCGGTATCTGGGAGGTGCAGTGATGCGCATGCTGACCCTATCGGTTTTCATTGTAGCGCTCAGCACCTTGTCTGCGACTGCTCTGAGTGCCGCTCCCGTGAGCCTAGCCGCTGATGTGACCGCAGTGACGCAACCCTCGGTATTGGCGAGCTACGCCAGGGACAGCGCATCACAGCCAGGTGCTGGCCAATGGACCGTGGGAATTTTTAACCCTCTAGAAATTGGAATCACCGACGATTTGTCGGTGCTGACTCATCCCTTATTGATCCTCGCGTCACCGAACGTGACGCTTCGCTACCACGTCACCGATGTCGCCGGGTTTCGCGTCGTCGCGGAGGCCGGGCTTGCTCTGCCAAGACTCGCAATGGCGGCCCCTCTTCCACTGGGACTTGCCGGGTGGTTTTTTCCAGCCTGCAAGGTCTCTACTCATGAACAAAATGGCGAAGGCACATGCGATCGCCCGGGCTGGATCCTGGTTCCACACCTCGGTGCCGTTGCCTCATTCGGCACCGACCACGTGACGAGCGTTCGCGTGGAGTTTGCCGCCGGACTACCCCTATCAGGCCAACTCGCTCGTCCTTTGGAGCACATCGCCCCCGCCGATCTCATCTTCGCCCCATCAACGTATGGTTGGCGCAGTAAAATTGGGGTCAGGCACGACCACTTGGTGCTGCCGAGGGTGCGGATATCGGCTGAAGCCAACCTCTATGCGGTTGGCGCCTCTGAAGAGCCGATCCGTTCACCCTGGACCCTAAGCGGCCATCTTGGTGTCGATGTACAGCTTAGCGCTGGGTTGAGACTGACCGGTGGCGTGCTTCTCACCAATAGTGACCAACGCGCGCAGGAGTTGGTTTACAAGGCGGGCTATGCGACTCGAAAGTCGGTCCGATCGACCGATTTCTGGCCTACTCTGGACCTGATTTGGACTCCATAGAGGGGCCCGAGAAAATCCCAAGGAAAGCATCGGTTAACGCCGCGACAAAGTGCTCAGAGGTGAGTTGTTCATCACCGCTGATCTCCAAGGCCAGGGACTCGACTGCACCGATCCAAGCCCTGAGCCGCCACCGAATCGCCGGTTTTTGAGCGTCGAGGCCCGTGCGCAGAACCACTTGAGAGATGATGCTCGAACGCACTCGCTCGACATGGTGATCGACTTCGTTATCTGAGCCTACACCGCTTCTAACCAAAGCTCGAAAGAGCGTTCCACGCACCGATACGAAATCATAAAAGGCTTCGAGCGAACGCGTCAGCGCGCCCTCGAGTGG
>PBTG01000024.1 GCA_002726535.1 Myxococcales bacterium
GCCACTGCCAAAATGCAGGTTGACGGTGTGAGTTGAGGACACCGCCATACCCTGAGAGTCAATGATAGATACGTGGCTTGTGTTGATATGTTTGGGCAAGCGGGCCGGCACAATACGGACGCTCTCAGTGGCCTTTTTCCGATCGAATCGCTTGAGTAACGCCCGTCGATGCTTACGCGGATAAACCTGATTGAGACTTGTTGCAGGCTGCTTGGGGTCGCCGCTGAAAGCGAGCCGCAGTTCGAAGCTGTGCCGCATCGCCTCAACGAGTGCGTGGGCACCAGCTATGGAGTCGAGCGAGGTATTTTGCCGTCCTTTGAGATAACCAGCCATGAACTCAGCCATTGCCAAAAGTTGCGGTCCGCCAGCCGACGGCTGTGGCATGGTCAAAACCTTTGCGCCAAAGGCGTTGCCGGTGAGTGGCGCTCGCCATCGAGGCTTGTAAGACGAGAGGTCTTGCATGGTCATGACCCCACCTTGCGCCGTGACGGTCTCGACGATGTCTTTGGCGACTGCTCCGCGATAAAAAGCGCTCGGACCGTCTATTGCGATGGCTCGAAGGGTCTCGGACAGTTGTGGCTGCCGTAAAACCACCGCTTTCGATGGCGGCTCATTGTGCCAGGGATACAGGATCATCCGCGCGCTGAGGTGCAACTGCTCCCACGTCGCCACAGTGGCGTGTAAAAGCCCTGGGCTCATGATGAAGCCTTTGTGTGCAACGTCGATCGCTCCGACAAAGAGACTGGCCCAAGGGAGCTTTCCCCACCGCTTGTGAAGGGCCCAAAGCCCAGCGACATAACCAGGCACGCCGACCGCCAGTCCGTGGCGCTGCGATCGCTTGGCTACATGTCGGCCCTTGGCGTCCAAATACTGTTTGAGTCGTCCAGCTCCAGGGGCCTCTTCCCGGAAATCGAGGGCTTGAGCAGGCTTGCCGCCGCCCGGCCATACGACCGCAAAGCCGCCGCCACCGATTCCGGTTGAATGGGGCGTCACCACGGTGAGCATCACACTCGCGGCAACCAATGCATCGACAGCGTTGCCACCACGTTGCAGCGCTGCTTGAGCTTCGGCAGTCGCAAGCGAATGAGCGGTGGCCGCGGCAAAATGATCTCCCTGTGCACGACGAACTTTAACCGGAGTCGCAACAGGCTGTGGTCGCTGAGTCGGCGTCAGCGTCTTGGCCAACTCCAGCGCCCGTTTCGCACTCGGCATGACACGAGAATGCTCTAAGGAACCTGTAATCAACTCCTTGATTGGAGTCGCCTCGCTCGAACTGACACGTCTATCGAGTTTCGCATCGCGTGAGCACGCGAACGTCACGCAGCAAAGCAACCAGGTCACCGCAAGCTGTCTCATGTATCGAGTCTCCTGTCTGCCCATGAAGGCGACGCTTTGAAAAGACGCGGGTATACCGTCTTGCCGCAATCGACGCCACCACCTTTGAGGGGCCTTGTTCGGTGGGGTCTGTCTTTGCTCATCAGTCTCTTGTGATGCAAGAGACGAGTCTGTACTCTTCGCCCAAATGCGCCCGCGATGCGGAGCGACGCACGAACGAAGCAGACAATTCCTAATGTGCCGAGAGGCCCCACCCTTTCCTCACATCCACTCCTCGGAGCAGATCATGACCACATCCCTGCCCATCGCCGCACCGGGCGGCGCATTTCTCGTTGAACCTACCGGTCAGCGGCACATCTTTACTCCAGAGGAGTTCGACGAGATCCAGCTGTCAATCGCCGAGCAGGCACACAAGTTTATGGAAAAAGAGGTCGTGCCTCACGAGCGTCTCCTCGAAAGCAAGCAAGGCAAAGCCGACGAGGTGATGGTCGATAAGCTCCGCAAGGCCTGTGAACTCGGCTTCGCGTTGGTCGAAGTCCCTGAGCAATACGATGGTCTTGGCGCTGACAAACGTACCGCGCTCTTGCTCTGTGAAAAGCTCGGAGCCAACGGCGATTTTTCTGTCACCTACGGGGCCCACTGCGGAATTGGCTTGGCGCCTATTTTGCTCTTCGGAACGGCGGAACAGAAGAAAAAGTATGCGACCAGAATCGGCACCGGTGAACTGGTGAGTTGCTACGCTCTGTCAGAGCCGGGCTCAGGATCGGACGCGTTGGCCGCGCGCACGACAGCTGTCCTCAATGAGGCGGGTACGCATTACATCTTCAACGGTACGAAGCAGTGGATCTCCAACGCTGCTTGGGCTGACGTGGCCATCGTGTTCGCCAAGGTCGACGGCGACAAATTTACTGCCTTTATCGTCGACCGAGACACCCCCGGCTTCAGCATCGGCGCCGAAGAGCACAAGCTGGGTTTGCGTGGTTCATCGACCTGTCAGTTGATCTTCAACGATGCACCGGTTCCCAAAGAGAACGTGCTCGGCGAGATTGGCAAAGGCCATCACGTGGCATTTAACACTCTGAACTTGGGTCGATTCAAACTGGGCGCAAGCGTCATCGGCGGTGCCAAAAGAGCCATTCAAGAGTCCTTGGCATACGCGACCGACCGACAGCAGTTTCGTACTCGAGTCGTCGACTTCGGCGCCATCCGGGAGATGGTCGCCGACTGTGTTGTACAGGTCTATCTCGGCGAAGCGCTGAACTACCGAATCGCCGGCATGATCGACGCACGTCTCGAAGGCCAAGATCACACCGACCCCAAGGTGCTCATGAAAGCCGTTGAGGAATACGTCATCGAAGCTTCGATTTCGAAAGTCTACAGCTCCGAGGCCCTCGATAGGATCATCGACCGATGCTTTCAGTGGCATGGTGGCTACGGCTTTGTCGAAGAGTACTGTATCGAGAAGTTCTTTCGCGACTCGCGAGTCAACCGGATCTTCGAGGGTACCAACGAGATCAACCGACTCTTGGTGCCCGGCACCCTCATCAAGCGCGTGATGACAGGTCGCCTTGAGATCGATCAAGCCATGGCTGACATGGAGCGTCGCATCGCTTCCGGCGATCTGCCAGCGCTCCCTGCGGACGACGGTCTCGACAGAGCCCTCTTTGCTCTTCAGCGTTTGAAATGGCTAGCAATGACCGTGTTTCAAGCCGCAACGGCACGCTTTGGTATCAGCTTAGACAAAGAGCAGGAGACCTTGGTTGGCCTGGCGAACCTCATCATCGACGCCTACGCTGTGGACTCTGCGATCGCTCGAGCGACGCAACAGGATTCAGATGAAGCCGTGAGTGCCGTCTGTAAAGTCGCCGCTTACGAGGCACTCGACCGAGGTGTGGTGGCATCTTGGCGTTTGATGGAGTGTATCTTTGACGGTCATGAGGACTTTAGCGACTGGGCCTCAAAGCTCGATAAGCTGAGCGCTCACGTGCCCGCAAACATCGTCCGACTCAAGCGAGTCATCGCCAAGGGGGCGGTTGACGCCGGTCAATACCACCTGTCTGCTTATTAAGCACCCAGCGTCTCATCGGCGGTGAACACAACGGCCTCAGGGTTGAGCGTGGTAGCGGGCCACGCAGCCAAGAGTTGTTGTAGATCGCCTGTTTCGGGCAGCCCCATACTCTTGGCCATCCAAGCCCGGAGTTGTGGCGCCGAAATCCCAGAGTCCGCCAGTTGGCGGACGTGAATGGAGCGATCTCGCTTCGCGAGTCGACGTCCATCAGCGCCCAATACCAGCGGTACATGAACCCACTGTGGAACCTGTAGAGCGGCCGGTTTTCCAGGCCAGGAGCGAGCAGAAGTGTGCTCGATAAGCGCCCGGTACACCACCAACTGCTGCGCGGTACACTCCAGCAGATCATCGCCCCGGAGCACCTCTGTGACGCCCATTTCGAGGTCATCGACGACGACCGCGAACATGTAAGCAAAGTGCTGATCCTTTTTGCGAATGACGAAGTCTCCAGAATCGGTCGCAACGTCAATCCGCATCGTTCCGCGGAACTCGTCACGAAAAGACACGCCCTCATGGGGAGCTTTCATTCGTAAAGCGACGCCAGAGGGCGAGCGGCCCTGTCTCAGCGACCGTGCAGTCTCCCAACGAAAAGCCTGTCCCTCGTCTGTGAATCGTCCTCTACACGTACCCGGATAAGCCCTAGCCTTGTCTTCGACGTGCGGGGCCCGGCTTGCGAGGGCGATGTCTTTTCGAGTGCAAACACAAGGGTAAACGAGGCCCGCTTCATTGAGCCGAGCTAGCAGTCCTCGGTACAGATCGGTGCGCTGACTTTGCATCACGAAATCCGCCCTGTCAGCGGCGATATCACTGAAATCACCGCATGAGGCTCGGCCTGGCGAGAGCTCTGGAGGCGGGTCCCAGTCCAAGCCGAGCCAGACCAAATCCTCGAGTACCGACGCGACATGTTCGCGGGCGCCTGGCAGTAAATCTTCAACTCGTAGATATACGCGACCCTTGCGAGCACGTGCGGAGAGCCAAGCCCACATTAGACTGCGGGCGTTACCCACATGTAAAATACCCGTCGGACTCGGCGCCAAGCGGGCAACGGGAGGCTTCATTGATGGGATCCTATTGGACACGGAACTTCTCCAGCAAATCTCTGTCCCCTTACAGACAATGCCGCTCAACTATACGCGACGCGAAGCCGCCATGTCAGGACAAGACAATCAGAGCCCGGCGAGGCTCGGCAGCCACCAAGTGGGCTGGACCTTTTCACCCATCAATCGGTCGAGGTCCGAGAGCACTCCGCTGCCAACCCAAACGCTGTCGATACCGGCTCGATGTGCTCCTAAAATGTCTGTCTGCAGTTGATCACCAAACATAAGTGGCCGTTTCGCTCCCTGGTCCGACAAAGCCCTGTCAAAGATCGGCACATAGGGTTTACCGAGGAAATGAAATCTGCATTGGTGCTCTGCATAGCGTAGCGTAAGCGCCTGACGCAGCATTTCTGCCATAGTCCCCGCCGCGAAGCCAAAGCGACCAGGCGCTTGTGTGTAGATGAGATCAGGGTTCGGTACGACCACATCAACCGGACGCCCCACGTCGACACGAGCGAAGATTTCACTGAGAGCGGCGTCCATCCCAGCCAAAAAATCAAAGCCGCTTTCATCACAAATCACCAGGAAGTCCCAGGTGTCACTGACAACCGGTACGACCTCGCAGCCAGCCTCCATCAACCAATCCTCACAGCCAGAGGGTCCGAGCAGAGCCGCTCGTTGCCCATCGAGGCCTTGCCCAACGATCCAGGCGGGCAAGAGGCTCCCTGAGCTAACGATCTGTTCAGAGTCGACTGGCAGGCCCCAACGTCGATATTTGGCGGCAGCGATGTCCGGTCGCTTCGAGGCGTCATTGGTGACGACCTTCCATGGCCGCCCAGCTTCGTTGAGCTTGGTGAGTACCTGCGCTGCGCCATCAATGGGGCCCGATCCATGGACCAATACTCCATACGCATCGAACAAAAAAATGTCATATAAATCGAGCATAGCTTGCCAACTCAGACGCTTTTTCATCGCCTCTCCTCGGCCAAGACTCGCTCAATTTGCGCCAGGCGCAGCCGACGCATACGACGAGCCTGTCCAAGGCCCTCAATGCGCTCTTCAGAGACCTCGGTCCAGTCGAAAGGACAGTGCCGACACACGTTGCCGCAACAACATCCCCGTCGGAGATGATGCACTTGAGTCATGACGATAAAACCTGTGCTGGGGTCATCGTAAGTTCGACGCCCCTCATTGACCGCCTGCGCATGTGCCCGGGCAACTTCGAGTTCTTGTGGCGAAAGGATCAGGTCCATGTTCAGTGTATCTGCTCGGGTTCAAAGGGAGACGAGCTGGTCGGACCCATTTACAATAAACGACTCGAATCTGAGGGGTTCGTCATGGCGAGACTTGCCGCCACATGAACAAGATCAGCTCGACTGAGACGGTAGTGAGAGACGACCTCATAACGAGATAAGGAGTGAGCTTCACGCGCGACCTTGTCTCCTGGATCGAGCGTGATCAGCAACGAAATTCCCTGAGGGTCCGTCCGGTCACTGACAATGGCAAACTGCTTGAGTTGACCTCTTCGACGCGGACGACTGACCAAAACCACATCGCCAGGCATGAAACCGGCCTCACCTGTAACGTCGCAATCCACACCAAGTCGTTGAGCGAAGGCCTCCAAGAAGACCGTCAAGGCTCGTTTAGTCAACACGCGTTTGCGCAAGGCAGCACCTGGTTGCGGTCGCTTGCGGAGTCCATAAGTGCGGAAGGCCCTAAAGCGGTGCCGAATGATGGCATCTCGCAACTCAAAATGAGCTGCGTGCAGCGCGCGCTCCACCATGTCCACATCCGCGCCTTTCATCGCCTCCAGGTCTGGCACCGAGCCGACCGTCGCGATCACCCGCCGAGCGACGTGGTCTTTGGCGACGCGCAACATCACCTGCCCGACGCTCACTGGCCGAACACTCACCTTCCCTCGGCCTTTGCGAGTTGTCACTTGAGGTGTGGCCGCCGCTTGCGGACCGCCTGGCTTGACCGCTTGAGTCACTGTCAACTGCTCGTGGCCTGAGTGCGCCCTGAGCTCAGGTCCGATAATCTGCACCCACAACCCAACGAGTCCAGCGATCAAGATTGGGAGCGCTGACTTCGCCCAAATCTTGCTGCCGTTGCGATGGGCCAAAAGGCGATCACGTCGGTTCAACAGGGGACCTCGCCCCGAGGGACGATAGGATTTTGAAGGCAACAATGGTCCGCGTCGGATCAAAGCGACTATCTCCCAGATCCACTTGTGATCGTTGAGGATCTTCATATGCTCTAACGATCCGACAGATCTGGGTCAAGCATCGAGCTGCAAGTGATCGATATTATTGGTTGACACATAAGAGCCAATAATTTCAAAGGTGTACCTTGAGATCTAAGTGATCGACTCCATTGATGAATCTACGCACGTCACCCATGGGTGGGGTTCTGCAGCCCTTCGATGTACAGTGCCCGACGCGTGTCGAGTTCACTCAAAGGGGAGCGTCGCAGTGAGCCTCGGGATTTGGTTGACGATCGCTGCAGCGTTAGCGTGGTCTGCATTCGATGCGTGTCGGAAGACACTCGTAGCCTCAACGCGTCCAGCTCCCTTGGCGGCGGCGCTCGCTTGGGCTCAGGCCCCGGTCTTCGCGCTGTGGGCATGGGCAGAGGCTGACTCCCATATCCAAGCGAGTTACCTAGTGCCAGGGCTGAAGGTCGCCCTGCTCAACACGGTCGCTTGCCTTGGTTTTTTTACGGCTTTGAGACGAGCGGATTTGAGCCGAACGGTACCTTTGCTGTCCTTGAGCCCAGTATTTGCCTCATTGCTCAGCGCCTGGGTCTTAGATGAACGACTGCATTCTGAGCAATGGGTGGGAGTCGCTTTGGTGGTGGGCGGCGCGCTCTTACTCGCCAAACCACGCCGCGATTCACATGGCGCTAGAGACTGGCGAGGCCCTGCGTGGATGACCCTCACCGCACTGTTCTGGGCGGGCACGACAGTCTATGACAAGGTGTCGCTCCAACATGCGAGCATGGCAGCCCATGCAGGTGTTCAGACCCTCGCTCTCGCCCTCGCTTTGAGCCTTTGGCTCGCCGCCCGTGGCCAACTCAATGCGATGGCTACAGTCCAGCAGCGGCCTGTCGTTTTTATTGTCGGCGTCTTGGTCTCCACCCTTGCGCTCGGACTGCAACTCGAAGCCATCAGCCTGATTCCCGTGGGAATTATGGAGTCCTTGAAGCGAGCGACTGGCATGGTCGCAGCTCTGCTGGTCGGAAGACTCGTGTTTAACGAAGCACTGGGCGCGCTCAAATGGAGCGCTGTGAGCGCCATGTCTGTAGGTGTCTGGTTTGTCGTGCAGCCTTAAAATGTAAACGCCGCTCACATTGTGAACGGCGTTTACATTAAGATCATATATCGCGAAGCTAGATGCTTACATGTAGACCTAAGGCCACATCGATCACAGACTTCTTGAAGATTTCGTCGAACTTGTCGAAGCCGACAGCCAACGAGCCGGTGCCGTCGCTGTAAAAGGTCCGTGATACGCCGAGCGTGACTCCAAAGAGTTTGCTGAACTGCACGCGGGCCCCGCCGCCAATGCTGTGGCTATCCAAGGCGTACTCAAAGTCGCTGTAAGTATCTGAGTTGCCTCCGGTCACGGCGCGGATGTATCCAACGCTGACGGTGACAAAGCTTAAGAAGGAATATTCGACGCTGACGCCAAGATCCCACCCGTCCAGGTAATCATCGTCCCAGCCACGGGTATAAGCACCGAGGCCCGACTCAGGGATGGAGGGTGGTACGTCCTTGGCCGAGTCGGCATCTTCGGTGAAGTAGCGGTGATAACTGACGCTGACGGTCCAACCCAGCGGCGCATCCCACTGAAATCCAAGCCCAAGGACTCCCGGCATGTCGCGTTTTTCGGTTGCGTCGTTGGCGAAAGAAGCCAAGGGAGTACCCGCCCATGTGTCTTGGGCAACGAGATTGACCGCCTCGGTCGTCGAGGTAAAGGTCATCGGTGTCTTCAGTTCGTAGCGAGCGCCAAAGGTCAGACCGAATCCCGGTCGCAGGGTCAACCCGAAGACGCCCGTAACGCCCACGGCATCTTTTTGGGTGTCGAGTTCGGCTCTCTTGTCGCCGTAGGTGACCTCACCTTCGTAGCTCTTCTTCGCGATGTTCACGCGCGCGCCGATGGATAATGACAACACATCGAGCACCTTGTAAGCACCGCCGATCATGATGCCGTAGTTCAGAGAGCTGCCGGCGAAACGTCCCTCTGTTGGCGCTTCTGATGATGAAGCAAAGGTCGCCAAAGGCTCGAGGTATGGGATGCCCTCAGCGTAATCGAGAGAGCCGCCACCAGAAGGAATCGTGAAGGCAACGAAAGCCGCCCAGTTGTCTCTGACATACGCCGCCTGCAACGACGGTAACCCTGGAACCAACACATCGGCCGGATAGGTCTTGCCTTTGTACGTGGCGCTGTATTCACCGAAGAGGGTCTGGTTGCTCAGAGACAAGTGAATCCCATTGCCTAAGAAAGTTGAGGCTGCAGGATTGAACGTGACCACATCGACGTTGTCCCATGCTGCGTTTCGGCTGAAGGTCCGAATGTAGTCCGCACTTTGATTGGTCAAATACTCAACTCCGCCTGCGTAGGCTCCTGTCGGCATGACGACCAACGCGATCAAAATCAGCGTGCGAAATTTGCGAATTGTTGTCTGCATACCTTCGGCCTCCCTTTGGCGAACGCTTGGAGCATAAAGAGGAGTGCTAGACATTGTCTATCCCTGAAGTTCGGGACCCCTCGGTAAACACACTATGCCAGAACAACCTCATTGGGAGCCAATCACAGCCCAACAACACGATCAGTGGAGCCGATCGAGCCATGGGATTGTGAGCTCGGAGTAAGCAGGAGACACTTTGTCCTTGAGGCCCAACGTGCTTTTGTGCAGGCTTCGGCCGCTACCACTGTCGCCAAGGAACGACCGATTATGCGCCGCGCCACTGAACATCCGCTCTCCGTCGCTCCGATGATGGACCGGACAAACCGGCATTACCGCGCTTTTGCGCGGACGCTCACTCGGCGAACCCTGCTCTACACCGAGATGGTGACCACCGGGGCAATCCTATTTGGCGATCATAAGCGTCATCTGGCCTTTGACACATCGGAAAATCCTCTGGTTCTGCAACTCGGTGGAGATGAACCAGAGGCTCTAGCGAGATGTGCACGCCTCGCCGAAGAGCTGGGCTACGATGAGATCAACCTGAACGTGGGATGTCCTAGCGACCGTGTTCAGCGGGGCAATTTCGGAGTCTGCCTGATGGGTCAACCAGAGCTGGTCGCCAAATGCGTCGCAGCAATGCGCGAGGCTGTGAAGGTCCCTGTAAGCGTGAAGCATCGAATCGGTTTTGACGACAAAGACAACTACGAAGACATGCTGCATTTTGTCGACGTCGTCAGCCAATCGGGCTGTGACCGCTTTACGGTCCACGCACGCAAAGCTTGGCTACAAGGGCTGAGCCCGAAACAAAACCGCAACATTCCACCGCTGCGCTATGAAGACGTCCATCGCCTCAAGCGTGAGCGTCCTGAACTGCTCATTGAGATTAACGGCGGCATCACGGACTTATCGACCGTCCAAAAAGAGCTCAAGCACAGCGACGGTGTGATGGTCGGGCGCGCGGCGTGGGACAACCCCTGGATGCTCGCGCGAGTGGATACCCTACTCTACGGCGCTGAGGCTGACCCTGCGAAAACTAGACACGATGCAGTGCGCGCTCACCTGCCCTACATCGAGCGCATGCTCGACGTGGGGGAGCGGCTGCATCATCTAACACGGCCCATGTTGCTAATTTTTGCGGGTCAACCGGGTGGGAAGAAATGGCGGCGTCACCTCTCAGAGCATGGCCACGCAAGTGAGGCGGGTCTGCAAACCCTGCTCGATGCCTTGGCGCTGGTCCCGGAGACCCTTCGTCAAAGTGCAGCCTAATCCATCATCAAGGGCGCGAACAACGCTGCTGAACAAGTCAGCTCATCACTCACCCAAGTAGGTCACCCCAAGCGTAGAGTCGTTCGCGTACCAAGCGGTGTAGTTGCTGGAAAAGCGCATATTGATGTAGTCGCCAACCTTGAGCTTGAAGATGCGACTGCCGCTCATGTGGCCATAGTACGACGAATACCCCTGATCGTACGCGTAGCTCTTGGACTGTGAGTTGATGTAAATCCAGGCCTGCTTCGATCCGCGGCTGCGTTGATTCCAATCGACTCGATAATGACCAGCCTTTTTGATTGTTACCCGGCCGGTATTGTAGTCGGTATTGGCGCTTGCATTGGTTGTGTTGACACTTAGGTAATCGCCAGCCGTGTTGGTTAGGGTTTTGCTGAGGCAAAAGGTTCGCGTTCCGCTGCTGCCATTGGAACTGCAGGTGCCGAGATAGTGGATCGTTTTGTTGTTGTTAACGCCCTGCCAAGCACTACCATTACAGACCTCAAGGCCGAGACCGGTGATGTAGCGTAACGTGCCTGTGCGTTTGGCCGTGCAGGGCGCTGAGGATGCGCCAACCTTGATCCCCGCCTGCGCGTGCAGCACCCCTTGAACCAACACGTCGCTCTTGCTGACGGTCGACAGGGTGATGCTCCAATCTTTCAAAGAGCCATCTGTGCCATTTTTAACGTCGCACAACTTGTCATTGCCTTTGAGCTGGGGCAGGCAAAATGAGGTGTCCTTGACCTTGAGATTCCACAGCCCTTTGGGGTTTTTACCGACCCAATCAGATAGGTCGCCGGATTGCAGCTTGCCCGAGAAGGTCTTGACGTAAGATTTCGTATTGACCGCTCCACAGGGATCACAGACGACGTAGCCATTTTTCTTGTCGTTCGGTGGCAAGAGCGTAACCGAGATGGTACTCAAATCGGTGTTTTCAATATCCATCGCGACGGTCAATTTACTGGTCGATCCCATATCGGGAAGGGTGATGTTACTCAGGGCGTCTATGCCCGTGTTGTCAGGGATTGGCACATTCTTTTTGGGCGCCGAGATGACTTCGAGGAATTGGTTGGACATGGCCC
>PBTG01000025.1 GCA_002726535.1 Myxococcales bacterium
CTCGGTGCCCGAGTAGCGAACCAGAACCCGTCCCTTACCAGCCAACGCCGACTCGGCATCGGCGATCGCTTGGGTGACATCTGGCATCGTACTTAACTCAGGCTTGGCGCTTACCCGGACGTTAATCAAGGTCTGAGGCGCTGGTTGCATAACACGAGCAAGGTCTGACAAAGGCCGTTGCTCCCGCTGCATGATCGCCAGGACTCGAAGGGCTGCGAGCGTGCCGTCGCCAGTGGTGCTGTGATCGAGGTGTACGATGTGTCCGCTTTGTTCGCCGCCCAGGTTGTAGCTCCCTTTGCGCATAGCCTCGACGACATAGCGGTCGCCAACTTGAGTTCGCACCAAAGAGATGCCCTGAGAGGCCATGGCCATTTCCAGCCCGTAATTGCTCATCACTGTGACAACCAAGGTGTTTTGAGCGAGTTGATTGTCGCGCTTCATCCGCGTCGCCGTGAGGGCCAAAATTTGGTCACCGTCGACCTGTTGCCCCGCCTCATCGACCATGATCAAGCGGTCGGCGTCGCCGTCTAAAGCGATACCGAGGTCCGCTCCTGTTTGTAAAACCAACGCAGCGAGCTTACGTGGGTGCATCGCCCCACAACCATCGTTGATATTCAGACCATTGGGCGATACGCCACGAGTGACTACTTCAGCGCCGAGCTCCTCTAAAACCGTTGGCGCGATACGATAGGCAGCGCCGTTAGCGCAGTCCAAGGCGATCTTCATCCCGTCGAGCGTCAAGTCGTTGGGGAAGGTCGTTTTGAGATAAGTGAGATAACGTCCTCTTGCATCATCGATGCGATAGGCACGGCCGATATCGGCACCAACCTTGATGGCAGCGTCCACAGCCTTTTGATCATCAATGAAGCGCTCGATCTGAAGCTCGACCTCATCTGGGAGTTTGTATCCATCGGGGCCAAATAGCTTAATGCCGTTGTCTTCGAATGAGTTGTGACTTGCAGAGATCACAACGCCCACGTCAGCTCGCATCCCCTTCGTCAAAAACGCAATCCCGGGTGTGGGCAAAGGTCCCATTACGTAAGGTTCGGCGCCCACTGAGCAGGCCCCAGAGACCAACGCCATCTCAAAAAGATATCCGCTGCGACGCGTATCTTTACCGATCAAGACTCGCGGACGCTCGTGTCTCGAAGTAAAGACGCTACCCACGGCGCGTCCGATCTGAACGGCTGTCTCAACGGTCATGACCCCGGCGTTAGCTTTGCCTCGAATGCCGTCAGTACCAAAATATCGGCGCTTGTCCTTGCCCATCACTTCTCCGTGCTTCGCGTCACTCTTACGATTCGCCCACGACTCGTAGCTGAGCGCGCGGGCGCGGCACAGCTCGGCGTTCGTGAACACGCTGTTCGAGAACTCCTAAGATGGCTTCGTTGTCGTAGTTGGCGTCGCGGATCATCTGAGTGTTGCGCTGCAGTCGGTCGAGGTTGGTGTCGATTCCATACCTAGCCAAAATTCCGCTAATCCTATCAAAATGTCGTTCAAGCGCCTCTTTCACGCTGGTGAACCCATGCTCAGCCGCCTCAGCACGCCGCCAAAATGCCACCGGGTTAAGATTGAAAAAGGTGATATCCGTCTCGCTTGGCTCGATCAAGATGACATCGCCTCGAAAGTTCTGGTCCAGGCGTAACTTTTCAATGCCGAGCATCAACCTCGTATGCAGCAAGGTCCGAAATGCCTGATTGAGTACCGTTACGATGCCCATATCACTCATGGAACGTTGACCGTTTAAAAGTTGGTCGGCGTGGTAGTTCACAAAAGGTCGAAAGGGGTTGTAGGCGATGATCAACTGCGCGCCGGACTTGACCGCCTGAGAGATGTTGGCTGTCTTGCGTACGGCAGCGTCGATGTAATCATGCCCATTGATGCGCGCCGGTCGAAAGAAACCAGGGATGGCCGAACTCGCTTGAACGGCCTCGCTGATGGTCACCGAGCAGTCTTGATCGTGCCCGAAGACGACAGGCTGCGCGGTGTTGAGGTTCGTTGAACCAATGTACAGGTTCTTGTCCCGCTCGAGCTTGAGCAGCCGAAAATGATTCGGCATGCCGTTGCGCTCAAAATTCTCACGGATGAAACGCTCAATGCCACGGTTGTCGAGTAGTCCGCTGGGCAAATAGCTCAAGCCTCGCTGCAGCGAACTCCGCCTTTGAAAGGCCTGGATAAAGAGCAAGACCAACTGCTCAGCGTTCTGATAA
Source organism: Myxococcales bacterium (assembly GCA_002726535.1). Lineage (GTDB taxonomy): Bacteria > Myxococcota_A > UBA9042 > UBA9042 > UBA9042 > UBA9042. Next base: position 2,211 of record PBTG01000025.1, read on the forward strand.
TTCGGATCTTTGAGGAACAAACGCGAGCGATTGATCACGCGCGAGCGCTGCCGAGTCAGCAAGGAAGACAGCGCCATCGTGGCCGCAGGAATCAAGCCGATCGCGTCGCGCCCAAAAGTTAGCGGCTTACCGACAAACTCGCGAAAGTTTGGCAAATAAAAGTGTGTCGGGCGAAACTGGCTGATCCGACGAGAGCGACCTTCGATGGAGCGCAACAATTCCTCAGGTTGGACGCCGGAGGCCAAAGGAGCTGCTAAAAAAGCCCCCGCACTCACGCCTACGTAGGTGTCAAAATCACAGACAGAGCGGTTCTCTAAGACCGAATTGAGGGCGATCAAGCCACCGATCTTAAACGCGCCACCGGAGATCGCGCCACCGGCGAGTACCAGAGCTGTCTTCGCATTCGGGCGACGTCGTGTGCCGCCTTTTTCGACGAATGTGATGCCCATTGCACCTCCTACGCTACAGAGTCTGACCCACGCTCCGGTCCAGACGCAAGCGGCAGCAGGTCAAGTTGCGTATGAGACTGGGTCACAAGGTCTACTAACTTTGTGGCCAAACGAGACAGTGCAGGCGATTTTTTCTCATTTGGATGCCACCAGCGTCCATCGACATAGCCCAGTGCGCCGAGTTCAGGCGACTGGGTTGCAGACCAGTGGGCGCTCAAAGGCGTGATCCGATATCTGCGGTGCGTCAATACATGTTTGATGGGAGCATGGCTGTTTACATCGAGGGCGACGGCGAGCGTTCCTAAGAGCTTGTCACGAGCGTCGACTCCCTCGACCCCTGGTGGCTCCCAGAGTCCAGCCCATCGTCCCGTGTCTGGCCGTCTTGCCAACCACAGAGCGCCATCAGCCCGAGTGAGCAACACATACACAGCTTCGACCTGGACAGGAGCCTTTTTCGGAGTCTTGGCGGGGATCACATCTGTTAAATGCAAATCAAAGGCCCGACACCATGACGACACCGGGCACTGCGGACAGAGCGGGTTCCGGGGTTTACATAAGGTAGCGCCGAGCTCCATCAACGACTGGCTCCAAGATGAGGGATCACGCACAGCGTGCTCTCCAATAGACAATTCAGAAGCGAGACTCCAAAGGGTCTTCTTGGCCTTCGATGTTGCAGGCGGCGCTCGTAGCGCGAACCAACGACTCAACACCCGCGATACATTGCCGTCGACCAACGCGGCCGGCAGACCGAAGCCAATCGAGAGCAACGCCCCGACTGTGTAGGGGCCAACGCCTGGAAGAGCGGCGAGAGATTTTTTATCTGAGGGCAGACGACCACTGTGTTGCTCGACAACGACAGTTGCGGCTCGATGCAGATTTCTCGCTCGGCTGTAGTAGCCCAATCCACTCCAGGCTTCGAGAACCTCATCGACTGGAGCACACGCCAAGCTCGCGACTGTCGGCCAACGATTCATCCAGCGAGTGAAATAGGGGATAACCGTCTCTACGCGAGTCTGCTGAAGCATCAACTCACTGACGAGTACTGCGTAGGGATCAGCGGGCCCATCATGACGTCGCCACGGCAGCGTCCGACGATGACGACCGTACCAATCCAGTAGAGCCCGCGCTCGGACTTGCCCTGTCATGGCGATTGCCTAGCCTGCGGAGTACCCGCGGCAGACGGTCCTGGCTTTGCCGCCCCCATTAAACGCGCATCGAAGCAAAGTTGGCGCCACGCAACCTCTTTGGCTGAAAATTCAAAGGTCACAGGTTGTGTACGCTCCTGAGGTGACAGGTTGATCTGCCACCGGTGCCAGCGGACGTCATCGATAGCGAGGGTCTGCTCGTGTCGAAGAGTACGTCCCACTCGAACGCGAAAATGTACAGGACTACCCTCAGGATGGCGCACGGCCCAGAGACGATTGCCGAGACGCCCTTCGAGACGCTGCGCGGCAGGAAGATCCTTCCAGGTCATCTTGACCACGGCTCCATCTGGATGAGGCTGGACAAAAATGCAGCGTCTTCTGCTACCGGCCACTTGTTGCATCTTGACGTAGACGTCATGCCACCACTTGGGCCCACACGACTGTCGACTGCCGAGCACTCGACAACGGATTTGCTGGCCGGCCTTAGGGCCAATCCGGACCATCTTGGCCTGGTCTAAATGCTGGCCAAAAGCAAAGAGAATCTGCTCCTTGGGCATCTCAAACAAGCGTAAGCGCATGTTCAAGCCGAGCGGTTCATCACGCACCGCAAGACTCAAATGTGGATAGGATTCAGAGCTTTCGTCGTAAGCGGACAACAGCCACAGTCGCGAGAAATCAGCGAGTTCCCACCGATCTTCAAGGGCGCTAGGAACCCATGCTTTGGTGAGGCTACTGTCATGGTCTCGCCACAGTGACTCGAAGCGCCAACGGTCAGTGGCGAGCCATTCGGGCGCGAACGCGATCGCGTCTCCATGGCGAAACTCTGCGTCGATAATTTGTGCCGCGCGCTCAAGTGATTGTTCAGATGGTGAGTGCGCACCGCGTTGCCATCGACTCCACAACATCCATACGCCAGCAGCACAAAGCAACAGCGCCAGCGAGCGATGAATCCAAATGCGTCGATGGTTCCCGTTGCTCAAGGCGTCCCCATGTGATGTCGAAACGCAAGCGCGGCGTGTCCGATTCCACCACGTATAGCCACGTCGCCCACCGGGTGGTCGGCGACGCGCCGTGCAGTTGTACGAGTCCAAAAGTGCGACCATCCGCAAGCGACGTCAATCCAACTTGTCGCAAACACCCGCCATGAAAAGCCGAAGCTCCCCTCAAAAGCGTGGCTGTCGAGCCAAGAAGCGGCGCCATCAGCCTTCGGCAAGGGTGTCGGACGAAATCCCAAGCCTGCTCGAAGACGCCAATTTGAAGCCAACTGCCACTGACCGCCGACTTGTGGGACCCAGACATCGCTGCTGCCCACTGAGACAAAGGGCGATTGCGCGCCGATTGACGTCGTGACGCTAGGGGCAAATGAGCGAAGCTCTGACCACCTCTCATAACGAACACGAGCGTACATCGACCAAGCGTCTCGCTGGTAAGCCCACGCCAACGACCACACCTCGGGAGAAAAAAGGCCCTGACCGGACAATCGAAACTCCGTCTTTAAAGCGCCATTGAGTGCCACTTGTAAGGGCACATCAAAGTCCACCTGATAGGCAGCGCGCCAACGAAGCATCCAAACACTCTTGGCGCTTGAATTCCATCGCAGCGAGGCATAGGGCACGAGATGAGAGCGCAGTCTAATGTCGACACGCCTTTGCGTCACTTCACCGGCAGCCAAGTCGAGTGAAAAATCCGCTCTGGCGTCCAAGTCTGCCGAAACTTGCACACCGAATCCAAGAGCCACAGTCGCGGCAGGTCGCCAGCCGATCGCTACCGCGAGATTCAGCCCCTCACCGAGAGATTGCCAAATCGGTAGCTGAGGACGGCGAAAATCATATGCTTGCAGACGCGTCGGCCCCGTAATTGGCAAGTGTGCAAGCAAGCCCAAAGCGAGCTTTTCAGTCAGCGGGAGCGCAAGGGCAGCGGTCACGGCAGCGACCCTTTGCGGCTGAACCGCTGGATACGTATCGGCTGCACGCTCTTGCGAGAGAGTCAACGCGTAGATTCGAGCATCCAAGCCAAGCAGCGCGCTAGGTTGTCGTAGATCAGCGAGTGCCGCGGGATTGTCGACGACGCTGCGAGACCCATCGCAAGCAGCGGCATCGGCTCCTCTAGTGCCCATGGCGCGAGCACTGGCGCCGCCGCGCTCTAGTGTCGAAGCCGATAGAAAGACAGGAAAAAACAGATTGGACACCAGCCCAATCAGCAACAGCTTTGACCCTAAGGTTCGATTCGACAGACTCATCCACGCCATGACTTCAGTGTTCAGGGATGTCACGACGCACGCAAGAACTCAAAGTTCTGCAACCTCTTCTCTTGCGTCTGTCCAGCGAACTCTCATCGTCTCTTTAGACTCTCCCTGACCTTGAAGAGGCAGACGCATCTCAACGACAAGTCCGCCGCCTGTGCGTGGATGGGCCAGGACATCTCCCCGGTGCGCTCTCATGATGTTCCGAGTCAAGTACATGCCCAGCCCCGTCCCTCCGGTCGCTGTGTTGCGTGAACGGTCTCCGCGGAAAAATGGTTCGAAGACTTGTACGCACTGTGCCTCATCGAGTCCTGGTCCCCGGTCCATAAAGCGAATTACCAAGCTGCGATCGCGGATTGAACTTTCAACTCGGAGCGTAGGCTGCCATGGCTCTTCGCTGGCAACGCTGCGCTCATTGGCGGTGGGGTCGATGTCGTTGGCGGGCATCGACGCATGTCGAATCGCGTTTTCGATGAGGGTGGAAAAGACCCGGTCGAGCGCGTTGATGTCTCCTTGGACTCGCGCATACTCAGCCAAGAGATCGAGTTCAACCTTCCAGTTGAGCTTGTTGAGCCGAAAACGTTCGCGGCCGACGACGGTCTTGATGAGATCGTTGACCACCACAGACTCTTTGCGGAGAACCACGCGATCTCGAGTGACGCGCTGGGCTTCGAGCAAACGAGCAATGTGGCGTTCGAGCAGAGCAACCTCTTCACGAATGCCGACAATCAACTCATGTTCACCTTGGCCAGCCAACTCCATGTCGATCAACTCTAGGCCAACCTCAATACGCGCCAATGGAGAGCGAAGTTCGTGGCTAACTCCAGAGAGAAGATCGCGCTGGGCTTTGAGCAGCCGGCCGACTCGCTCTCTCATCGTGTTCAGAGACGCCCCCATGGCACCGAGGTCGTCGTCACCCTCAGGCATCTCGACTGACAGATCGCCGCCTCCCAACTCATGAGCAGCGTCTCGCATCGCCGCCAAGCGCACACCTAGTCTCTGTCGGGCCACGGCAACCAACAGGTAGAGCAAGATGCTTGTAGCCAAGTTGACAGAGACCAAACCAATCACCAGGTAGAGCACTGGAATCTGAGCGCCAACTCGCCACAGAAGCACCATGCTCACCAATGAAACGCCGATCCCCATCGCGGTGAAAAGCAACACCACCAGGTCAAACTTTTCGAGAAGACGGTCACGAAACCCGAGCCGCTCAGTGTCCATCTGAGCCTATCCCTCAGTCTCAACCGCGAGCATATAGCCAGTGCCCCAGACGGTTTTAATTCGGGTGGGCTTGCGTGGATTTTCCTCGATCTTCGCGCGTAGATTTTTCACGTGCACGTCGATGGAGCGATCATAAGCCGCATAACCGACTCCCCGAAGCATATCCATGAGGGCGTCTCGAGACAGCGTCTTGCCAGGATGCCGCATAAAGCATCGAAGCAAGTCAAACTCAGTGGTGGTCAGGTGCGTGGCCACGTCCGCGATCTTGACCTCGCGACTGCCGAGATCCATGAGAATCCCGTTGCATTCAAGCTGACTTTGACCAGATGTACTCTCTGGATCGCGGCTTTCAGTGCGACGAAGAATCGCTTTGACACGAGCCACAAGCTCACGAGGGTTAAAGGGCTTCGGCAGGTAATCATCCGCTCCGAGATCGAGGCCGACGACGCGGTCATTGTCCGTGCCCTTTGCCGTCAACATCAACACCGGGACGACGCTCGTCGACCGAATCCGACGCAATACTTCGAAGCCATCGATCCCTGGCAGCATCACGTCGAGAATGATGAGATCATAGACCTCATTGATTGCCCGACGGACCCCCTGGATTCCATCGGTAACCCGAGCAATCTGAAACCCTTCGGGCTCAAAAAGCCGTTCTAGAAGTTGTCCGAGACGAACATCGTCGTCCACCAATAAGAGTCTAGGCATACATCTCTCCTAACTCTATGAAACCGTCCTCGGGACATTTGAGCAACTATTGAGGCCACTCCCTCATGGATCTTCACAGGATTGCTGAAACGACATCAATCCAAAGGACTGCCGCGCGAGGGTCTTTGGGTCGGTAAGGGTTTTGCGTTGTTGGGCTCTAAACCTGACTCTTGGACCTTTTCGATGTAGCGGACGCGGCCTGTGCGGGTGGGCCCTCCCATGACGACGGTTTGATAGCTCATCTGATGAGCCAAGTTCCAGGTGCCAAAATCAACGGTAATCAATTGGGCGTAGCGTTCGGCGGCCTCATTGCTAACCCCTTTGGTAGCGAAGAGCTCGTGCAGGGAGTCCACTTCTGCTTGGACATCGCTGGCATGTGCATCGTCTCGAATGGTCAATGGGCGTACACGTTGTGTCGCGGGATCAGTGAGTTTGGCGCGCAAGATGCTGTAACCCAGCGCCCAAGCATAGAGCAAGCGCTCGGCTCCCGCGACCTCTTTGGCCAGCTCGCGGAGCTTGGGATGCTGGGGTTCAGTACTGATCAGGCCAATGGCGATGATCGCTCGCTGTCGCAAGAAGGCGTCCTTGATCTCAGTCAGGGGCCAGAGATGTTGTGTCAGTTCAGGTCTCTTGGTTCGGGCGATCCCGGCCAATGCGGCGATCCGTATTGTCAGATTGCTGTCCTTGAGGGCTGCGACCAACGCAGGGATGACGCGTGGGTCATCGATCGCGCTAAGAATCTCGATACTCTTTGAGCGTTGCTCGACCGTAAATTTGGGATCTAAGTCGGCGAGCAAGGTGTCGACGGCCTCGCCACCATAGTGCGCCAGCTGGCTGGTCGCCATTCCCGGATATCCAACAGGTTCTGAATGACGTTGAGACAGCAGGTGCGGCAAGCGCACGTGGCGCTCATGGAGGTGGACACTGACGTAGATGAGGCCGCCAATAATACCAAGTCCACCAGCCACCATGGCCAAGCGTGCCCAGGCACCGCTGTTAAAGGTGCGATCCCGAAGCGAGGGCATCAGTCTTTTCCTCTAGATTCCGTCCTCGCCGCCCCAAGACAACCGAGCTTGGGGCGACGAGTGGACGTTACTGACAGATCTCTTCAACAATCAGATCATCGAGGAATATTCCCTCGTTCATATCGTTGTTGTTCGGATCGCCGGAGTTGAAGACGAACTTCAACTGAATGTTTTTGTAGGGCTTGTACTTGCTCAAATCCAGCGTCCTATCGATGACTTTCTTGTAGTCCGCTACCGGCATGTCCTTGATGTTCGCCTTCTCCCAAAGCTTCTCTTTCTTGGCTTTGGGGCTTACACCGGTGGGATTTTCAACCCAGCTGACCCAGATCTCCAACTCTTCCCAGTTGGTCTCGAGATCGAGGTAGGCCTTGAACTTGAAGCTCGCGATCTTCTTCACGTCAGGATCGAGATCGAAGGGATCGCTCAACAACTCTGATGTCACTGCCTTGTAGCACTTCTTCGCAGCCGGAGGCCCGACGCAGAGTTCACCGGTATTGCTGGGGCATTCGGAGGTCTGTTTGCACATCTTTCCGGAACCGTCAGCGTAGTTCCAAGCGCTCGAGTTACCGAAGTAAATCTCCTTCTTGCCTACCAAGTACTTGTGGCTGATGACCTGCCACTTCACCGAACCGGTAAAGGGCTTGCCAGACCACTTGCCGAAGTTTCCACTCTCTGCCGTCTCGTTCGGCAGAGCGATACTGTTGGTGCAGCACCCCTTGCCAGGCTTGAACTCCGTCTGACAAGCAAAGGCGCCGGCTTTGTCCTTACCGCACCAGTACTTCTTGCAGGTATCGGGAGTCTGCGGCGCACAGTCGACGTCAGAGACGCAAGCAGGCTTCTTGCACAGCGTCTCTACCTTGAGGTTGTCGACGAAGGCGCCCTCGCCCTTGTTCATATTGTCGTTACCGCAGTCGAAGGACAGCTCCAAACGGACCTTCTTATTGGCCAGAGAGGCTGGGAAGGCCATGACCACAGGTACCCATTTACCTTTGGTGGTGCCCTCAATCGCGTAGCTGTCCCAAAGCAAGACTTTTTGCTTCGCAGCATCTTTTTCCTCGACGTCAATGGCATGAACAAACATCTGGTCAATAGCCAATGGCGGCTTCTTGAAGGTGAAGTCGTCCCACTCTGTGCTCAAGAAGACGTCAAAGCTCACCAGCGTCGTGCCGTTTGTCGGTACGGTGAACTCAGGACCGGTGACGCTGCCAGCCGGCGTCGTCCCCTTGGCGGAGTTCAACGTGCCGTCTTTGCCGCCAAAGTACAGCGAGTAGTTGCCGGAGCCAGGCTTGGCCTTGATAGAGATCATCCAGCCTTTGTCGGTGGCGTAGGGCAGTCCGAGAATATTCTTACCCTTCGGGACCGTCACTTTCCAACCGCTCGGCATCTTGTTGTTGCTCTCAAAGTCCTCTCCGAACACCGCTTTGTCGCCGGTCTTATCCGAGCAGCATGATGGGGTGGTCAAGGAGTAGCCGCAGCTACCTACACCGTCTTTGATAGTGCACTTGTCATTGGTGCATGTGTCGGCGTCGTCGCAGTCACCATCTTTTTCGCAGCAGCCAGCGATGGGCGTGCACTCGCAGTCACCTTGGACGCATGAAGGCACGCCACACTTGCCGCATTTGTCGATACAGACTTGGTCTTTGTCAGTTGCGCAGATGGTCTTATTGCAAGCGACGTCAATGGAAACGTTATCGACCCAGACGCCACCGGCGTTGTTAGCGCCACCGTCGCCGGCATCGAAGCTAAAGCAGACCTTGACCTTCTTGCCTTGGAACTGATCGAGGTTCACGACGATAGGCTGCCACTTGCCTTCTGTAGTTCCCTTGATGTTATCGCTGCTCCACGCCTGCTTGTACTGACCAGCGTCGAACACATCCACAGAGAAATGGTCGACCTTGGGCAAGGTCTTGCACGTCTCCGGCGGGACGCTCGAGGGGCACAAGGGATTCTTGTAGTTGGCGGCGGGCTTGCCAGACCACTCGGTCTGCAGTTTCAAGTCGAAGCTCAGTACGTCGTACACAGTCCCCTGGACGATGCTCAGCTCAGGTGAGCAGAAATGGCCTTTCGGGCCGGCATTGCCCAAAGTGGGGTCGTCATAACCATTGAGCGTGGACTTTCCGAAGTACAGGCTCTTGGCGCTGGTGCTAGCCTCTTTGTCATTGATACGCCACTTGACACTCTTGCTGTTGGAGTCGGCCGAAGTCCACGCCGCCAAAGAGCCACTCTCAAAGTTGTCTTTGAACGTGTTCTCCGGTTTACAGCACTGTACGTTGTTGGCGTCAGGCTGATTGTCACAGACACCTTGCGAGGCGCCCGAGGCGATCGAGCACTTATCGACCGTGCAATCGTTGAGGTCATTGCAGTCAGCCACGTTGATACAGCAGCTGGGCTCTTTGTCTGAAAAGCACAAGCCTTGATTGCCGTTGTTGGCGAAAAAGGTACAAGCGTCATCTGTACATGGGTTCTTGTCATCAGCGCAGCCCTGCGACTTGGTGCAGGTCGTGCCGTTGGACACACAGAGCGTCTCGATAACGACATCGTCGATGTATACGCCCTCGAAGTTGTTCTTCGCGTTGTTCGCTTTGAAGTTCCAGCGCAGCTTAATCGCCGTCGCCTGGTCCTTTTTCTGGTAAGGCGCGAGGTTGATCGCAACGTGCAGCCAACCCGAAGTACTCTTGTCGATCGATGAGCTCTCCCAAACTGGGTCAGGCGAGGGTGCATTGGTCTGAACAAACACACTGAGAACGTCGTTTTCCGGTACGCAGAGCGACTGGGTGTTGTCGACTTTGACGCAGGTGGTGCCGGCTTTGCAGCCGTTCGGGCAGTTGCCGTTGGCAGTGAACTTCGGCTCCGCCTCGATCCAGATCCAGAAGTGCGCAATGGCTGGCTTATTCTTGGGGAGCGCGACCTCTTGAGACAGCAAGTTGGCCTCGAAGGGTTTGGCTGAACCGCCGGGTTTACAGCCGCTATCGACTGTCATCGAGGTGTCATAGGTGTTGCATGAGTTGCCAAGGTATAGGCTGTTCTTGCCAGTGTGAGCGCGGTTGGTCGACAGATTCCAAGAGACGTTGCCAACCTCAGGTTTCATAGAGCCGACGAAGCCTTCGAAAGATTTCTGCTCAAATCGGGCGTTGAGGAGCGAAACTTTCCCGGTGCAGCAGTTTGGAACCGCGGTCGAGACACATTTGTTGGTCGCGATATCACATTTGTCAGTCGTGCACTCCGAACCGTCGTCGCAGTCACCGTCATTGGCGCAAAATCCAGCCTTCGTGACCTTCTTGCATTCGCCTGTCGCCACATCGCAAAAAGCAGTTTGGAAGCCGCCGAGCTGATCTTTGAGTAAGGTCAAGCAGTACTGATCGCTCGTGCATTTGCCAACGACCACGTCGTTTGGCGAGGAGCCTCCATCTTCACCGCCGGCCCCTGTGTCCTCAGGAGCGCTTGTGTCCTCAGCCGTAGCGGTGTCTTCGCTCGTCTGCGTGTCGGCGGCACCCGCGTCTTCATTGGAGTTGGCAGTATCTGCCGCTCCAGTGTCGGCCGGGCCGTTTCCGTTATCAGCGCCGTCATCGGTCGTTCCGCAGCCTGCCAAAGCCAACGTAAAGAGTGACAGCGCTACAATGAAGTAGTGCTTGAGAGAAGTTTGGTCGAGGACGTTCATGAGCTATTCCAACGATTATCGGGGGCCTGCCGAGCTGGATCGCGCCCGTGTGTCCAGCTACAGCCTTGCCATATTCGCTCATAGTGTAGCGGTACTACGTCATCCACGCAAACGAACATCGCGATTTTTTGATAGAAAGAGCGGACGAGGCTTAGCGCACCAGACTCACCCACAGCCCGCTGCACCCGAGGGGATGTAGACGCACTTATTTTTCGCGCACGTGTCGGTTGTGCAGGCATTTTGATCGTCACACTGGGCAGCCTGGAGGCAGCAAGAGGTTTTCGGCGTCTGTTTACACTGGTTGTTTGAGACGTCGCAGCTGGCGCTCGAGCACGCGTCTTTGTCCTGGCAATCGGCATCTTTTTCGCAACACCCGGTTACAGGTTTGGTTGAGCACGTATTGAGCGTCAGGTCACAGAGGCCTTGCTTACAGGGTTTCGGGCTGGGACATTCGCTGTCCTGAGTGCAACATTGGGGCTTTTTGTCGTTTTTGCATTGTCCCTGAATACATTGGGCAATGGTGCAAGGGTTGCCGTCAGAGCAATCGGAGGTCTGTGTGCAGCAGCCTAGCAGGGGCACACACGTGCAACCGCCGTCGACACAGGCGGGCGCCTCACATGAAGCGCACGAGATGTTGCAGTCGACATCGTAATAGCAATCCTTCTGATCACATGCGACGCGCATACTGAAGTCATCGACGTGAACACCTTTTTTGTCGTTCACCTTGTCGTCGCCGGCATCAAAGCTCAGACAAACTTGAACCTCTTTGCCTTGCCATGGCACCAATGAAATGACCACTTGGTGCCACTTGCCGTCAGTGGTGCCATAGACCAAATCGCTGCTCCATACGGCCTTGCTTGCCCCTGCCTCCAATACGCTCACAAGCAGGTGATCAAACTTTGGTTGGCTGGATAAAGGCGGATTCTTGTACTGAGCCTTCGGCAAGTAACTCCACTCGGTCTCGAGCTGCACTTGGAACACTGCTTGATTGTAGACGCTCCCAACAGGGACCTTGACCAACTTGCTGCACGCTGTGCCCTTAGGGCCAACGCCTTTGCTAAGTTTCGTGTCCTGATAGCTGCTAAAATTGCTGCTGCCGAAATACAACGCCTGTGACCCCTGTACCCCACCGAGCGGATCGATTCGCCACTGCACGGCGGTTGAGTTGCCGTCGATGATGGTCCAATCCGCCAGCACACCAGAGCCAAAGTCTTCAAACCACTGCGTCGAGGCCTTGCAGCATGACAGTTGGGTGGAGTCTGGCTTAGATTTGCAGGTCCCTTGATCACAGGTGTCTACGGTGCATGAGTCGCCATCGTCACACTGTGAGGTCAAGGTGCAACAACCGATCGCCACGTCGTGAAAGCAAAACCCTTTGTCAGGCGTGTTTGAGTAGGTCGTGCACGAGTCAATGGTACAGCCCTGTTTATCGTCTAGACAGGGTTGGTCCTGCTCACACAAGGTCCCTTGCACCGCACAGACGGTCTCCAACACGATCTCATCGAGCCAGATTCCCTCAAACTCGTTTTTGAGGCCTGTGCCAGTTTCAAAACGCCAGGTGAACTTGATCGTCTGACCAGTAAAGCCCGATAAATCGATGGCAACCCGTTGCCAGCCGCCAGCGGTGGACTTGCCCATTTGGGTGGAGTCGAAGACTTTGACTGCGCCCGCGCTCGTTTGCACGGAAAGGGTCAGGACATCTTTTTCCGTGATGCACTGCGAAGCCCCGTTGACGTTGATACACGTCGAACCGATCGAACAACTCGGGTTGCAGGTCCCCGCCGGCAAAGACTTGGCATAGGCGGGTTCAACTTCGGCCCAGAACCAAAAGTGGAGTTGGCTAGTCTTGTCCGCTGGTAGGGTGAAGGATTTACTATCTAACGTTGCCAACACAGCCTCGGCGTCTCCCTCGGCTGCACAATCATTGTTGGGGTCTACATTGGTCGCGTAATTGTCGCATGCATTACCAAGGTAGAGCGACTTTGCCCCCACCCGCGCGCGCTCGCTTCGAATCTGCCAAGACACTGGGGCCTTGCCAGCGCTACCGGAGACAATGGCTGGCGTCAATTCGGTGAGTTGAGCGGACTCAAAGCCAATCTTGGCGAAGGTGAGTTTACCGCTACAACAGTTGACCTTCGGGAGGTTCTGGCAAGTCTGCTTCGCAGTGTCGCACTCATCGATGGTGCACTCTTGGCCATCGTCACAATCGGTGACTTCACAGCACATGCCAGGCTTTACGAGCGCCACACACAGACCTTGCTCACAGCCAGACTGCTGACAACTTTTCAGGGTAAGTTTGCCTTCGCAATCTGCTGCAACGTCACACGTCGCAGGCGTCGACTCAGCGTCATTGTCTGCGTCAACGCTCGAGCCATCGAGCCCCTTCGAGTCCGAGTCGCTGACGTCAGTGACCATCGCAGTGTCCAGGCCAACACCATCGATATTGGTGAACACATCGCCCAAGGCATTTTGAGTTGAAGAGTTCTTCTGCGCAGGACCACAGGCCGCTAGTGCAAAAGTCATGAGGAACACGCCAAGCAGTGGCGCTGCCTTCGCGTGAGCGAAGCTCCGAAACGTCCCGCTCCATCGAGCGACCGTGTGGGTCCTGGGCTCTAACACTTGCTCTCGCTTTGCGGTCAGTTACAGGCCACGAGCAACTTCAAGTCGTCGATCAACACACCAAGTCCAGTGTTTGCAACACTGTCTTGGGTGTTGAAGTTGAACTCAAGTTGAATCTTTTGTCCTTTCCACTTGTTCAAATCGAACTTTAGGTTCATCCAAGACTTGGTTTTGAAACCCGGTGTGCCTTTGTACCAGAGCTGATTCTTCTTACCGGTCGCATCCACCACGTAGATGTACAACCGGTCGTAGGTCGTACCTGACTCTGTATCCATGTACAGTGACATGGTGGCCGTGGTGATCTTGTCGGCCGGCAAGGTGACCACCGGAGTCCGCGCCGTACCGTTGTTCGCGCTGAAGTTGTAGTTTTTCGCGTTGGTGTCGCCGTA
>PBTG01000161.1 GCA_002726535.1 Myxococcales bacterium
CTGTACTTTCGCTCGGACAACTTCGACAAATTCCGGCCTACCATCGCCGACGTCCATACCAACCCAAACAATGGGCCTCTACCCGGACCAAATGTGCTGCATGTGGCCACGAGTTCAGTCGATTTGATGGTACTGACGACGGATACTTGCGATGGCGCCGAGGCTTTCGTTGGACCGGTGTTCCGATACCACGAAGTTGATGTCAAAGAGATCAAACGCCTCAGTGATCAAGACTGGGAAAAGATGATCAAAGAGGGCCAAGCGCCCGGTCAGCCCGGCTGGACGAGCAGCTTCCTGATCACCAAAGATTGATTGAACTACGAGCGATGACTCGCGCCGCGTTCCTGACTTGGGAGCGCGGCGCGAGCTTGTTTCGATGTCGTTAAACGTTGGCTCTCGTCTGTCGCAGAGTCACCAGCACGAGCATCAAGATCAACACGCAGGGGGCGGCGTCTGAGGTTGCCGAGCGGCTCGCTGAGCAACCTCCCTCTGGCGGACTCTTTTGCGTGCTCGACGCGTTGGTGTCGGTCTGATTAGCCGTATCTCCGAAAAGGTTCAGTCCATCCGATGGAGCGCCTGCGTCTTGTGAGTTGTCCGAGGAGTCTTGTCCAAGCTCGGTGTCCTTTGGACTGTCCTCCATGGCGTCTTGTGAGTCATCTGAGTTCGCGTCTGGCTGGTTGGTGTCCGGTGTGTCCGTGTCCGGTGAACCCGTGTCCGGTGCGCCCGTGTCCGGTGAACCCGTGTCCGGTGCGCCCGTGTCTGGCGCGCCCGTGTCTGCTTGGCCGACGTCCCCGGTGGCTCCTGCGTCTGTCGACCCACCCGCGTCGGTGGTGCTACCTGCGTCTGCTCCCGGTGCTGCCTTGCTGCCTTGGTCCATGAACCAGTCGATGTCCTTCCAGACTTCGGTAGATTTGTCCGCATAACCCAGTGCCCATAGACCCATTTGGGTATCTCTCTTATCGAGGTATTTGACGCGGAGGTTGAAGGCTTGTGGATTGTCGACCCACGTCTGATACCACTGTCCGCCAACCTTGTAGGTGTAGTAGCTCGATTGGCTGATAGGCTCCCATTTCCATCCGCTTTTGGTCGGCGCCTCGATCTTGGCTTTTTCGTAGGTCACCGCTTTGCCCTTCGCGCTCTGTTTGGCGCCTGGCTGGTCGCTCGAAGAAGGCCAACTGTCACCGTACAGAGGCAGCCCGATGATGAATTTGTCGATGTTTTCAGCCTTGCCGTACTTGACGTAGTCGTCGACCACCCACTCTAAGGTTTTGTGAGTCCATGGCTTGCCAGTGCCCATGGGAAGTTGTGGACCGGGGGAGCCACCTGTCCAGTGCAGGCCATAGGCCATAACCATTAAGCCATCGCTGTTTTCGGCGAGCACATCGTAGTCCCAAGCTCCGCTCCAATCGACCGCTGGGGTGGCAAGGGTCACGTCAGCTCCTGGGAGCTTATTTTTCATCGTCTTGTTGAGTTCGATGATAAACGCTTTCATGTTGTCGCGATCGGCCTTAGCAAGTCCTTCGAAGTCGATGTTGACCCCATCGCCTCCGCCGTTGATCACCAGATCGACGATCTTTTTGATTAGCTGCGTGCGCTTGGTGGCGGTCTCGATGACTTTGTGAATCCCCGATGTCGAAAACAACGTGACCGTCAACGTGACCTGGACTCCGTGAGAGTGCGCCTGGGCAATCAAGGCCTTTGCGTCGGCGCTGCCCCAGCCGTGTAGCGAGCTAAATGAGCCGTTGCTCTCAAGCTCTGCGCAAAACCACGACAACTGAGTCAACTGCTTCCAATGGAGTTTGGTGTTTTTGATGGTCCAATAGGGCAAGTACCCATAGAGACGCCGCCCCGTTTTTGGAGTCAGCGCTTCTTTGGCGGTCTTGGCAGGCGGCGCCATAGGTCCCTGACCAAGCAAGTCGTCCACTAGGGCGCTGGAGTGCTTGGCCAACTGCAGTGCGAGGCGATGAGGACTGCGCTCGATTAAGCTATTGAGCCAGGTTTTTTCCTGTTCCAAGGTCAACTCGGGGCGGAGGTGTTTGCCTGTAGAGGCTGTCGCGCATACCGTCGTTAAGACCAGGGAGAAGCACATTAAAAAGGGCAGGATTTTGTTCATATTGGGCGCTCGCCTACGTCAGGGGGAAAAGCCAAATGCGGCCAGAGTCTAGAGGCCGTCATGCTGGGCTTCAAGGGCTTTGGGCCAAGCCGAGGTCTACCAACCCCAGCAAGGCCTTCGCTAGCACTTAGTTCACAGTCGCTACGCTCGGCAGCAGCATCCAGTAGCTCACCATCACCGCGCGAAGGCTCCAGCCAATCGTTCGGAACCAGTTGCTCTGCACCAAACGTCTGTGGGCCTTGGGCTCAAAACCTCTCAGAAGGGCGTTGTGAGCAGGCACTGACAAGGCTGCCGTAGAGATCCAGATGAGCAAGACCAACCCGAGTCCCATCCAGGCTTGCACAGGTGGTACGAAAAGCGGCGGAGACAGGGCAATCCATAGGGCTGAAAAGGCCTCAATGAGCATCATGGGCGCCACCACCCATGTGATGCGGCTCATGTGCGCTTGTTGATAGCGCTCAAAGTGTGCAGGAGCGACCTGCGCCATCAGGGGGTAGTGCACGACCTGTATGACCCAGATCAGACCTA
Source organism: Myxococcales bacterium (assembly GCA_002726535.1). Classification (GTDB taxonomy): domain Bacteria; phylum Myxococcota_A; class UBA9042; order UBA9042; family UBA9042; genus UBA9042. The sequence goes on from PBTG01000161.1 coordinate 2,642, forward strand.
CTAAAAACCAAGTCGCAGCCGCGTGAGCGAGCACCAAGAGCATCATCGCCTCCTGAGCGACAGATGCGTGCGCTGGCTCGATGGTGTCCTCATCGGGAGCTTGAGCTTATTTGCTCCCGCAATAATGACTTGAGGTGCCTTTGCAGATCTGAGAGGAGCTACACTTTTTCTTGGTTTTCCAGTCTGACCAAACGTAGTTCGACGAACTGTAGCTGCAGCTTTCGCTCGAGCCCGTGCAGCCGCGGGAAGCCTTTCTCTCTAAGACCTCTTTGCCTGTAGCAGAGCACTTGGTCTCTGTCTTTGACGTGCTTTTTGAGCATTGGGTGCCTTTGGTCTCATATTCACCGAGGGCGGTGCAGCATGCGCTCTGTGGTTTGCATACGCTGGTACAACTCGGCGAGCTGAATTTCTTCTCGCAGGTTTCGTACTTCTCGCAGGTCTCTTTGACCTTCCAGGCTTGCCAGACGTAGTTCGTCGAGCTGTAGCTGCAGGAGCTGCTTTTACCAGTGCAGCCGTAATAGGCGTCGCGCTCCAAGATGTCGCCACCTTTGGCTGAACTCGAGCATTTGGTCTCCGTTTTTACCGACGAGTTACCGCATTTGGTGCCTTTGGGTTCATAGGTGCCGGTGGCTGAGCAACAAGCCTGAGATGCAGAGCATTCCGTGACGCACTCGGCCTTGCCGAACGACTCTTTGCATTGGGCGCCAGTGGGACAGGATTTGATGTCTTTCCATGGCTCCCAGTACAGATTTGTTGACGATGAGCTGCAATAGGTCGATGTGCCTGGACATCCCCGCCAGCCCTTGCGTTCTTGGATCTTGGCGCCTTTGGTGCTTTTGACGCACTGCTGCTCGGTTTTCCATACGGATGTGCCGCACTTTGTGCCCTTGGGCTCGTAAGATCCCGTCGCTGAGCAACACACATCGGTTGGTTTGCAATCTGTGACGCACTCGGCCTTGCCGAACGATTCTTTGCATTGGGCGCCGGTGGGACAGGATTTGATGTCTTTCCAAGGCTCCCAGACCAAGTTATTCGTCGATGAGCTGCAATAGGTCGATGTGCCAGAGCATCCCCGCCAGCCGGTGCGCTCTTGGATCTTGGCGCCCTTGGTGCTTTTGACGCATTGTTGCTCAGTTTTCCATGCAGATGTGCCGCATTTGGTGCCCTTGGCGGAATAAAATCCATCGGTATCACAGCAATCAGCGGCGGCTGAGCATTGAGTCTTGGTCGTACACTGGCCTGTGTCGCCGCTAAATTTCACTTCACAAATCTCTTTCGAGGAACACTTTTTGACTGTCTTCCAGTCCGACCAAGCGTAATAACTGCTGACGAATTGAAAGCAGGTCGTGGAATTGCCTGAGCACCCTGGTTTCGCTTCGCGACTGAGCAGTTGGCCACCTTTGGAGCCTTGGCACTTGTACTCAGTCTTAACCACTTTATCTGAGCAGACAGTGCCCTTTGCTGAGTATTTGCCCTTGTCATCGCAGCAGGTTGAGCCCGCTTTGCATTGCGGAGCGCCGACACATATCGCCGCTTGAGAGGGGTCTTTGGACTCACACAACTCATTGAAGCCGCAGTATTTGAGGACCTGCCATTGTCCCCACACTGGGTTGGCGCTTGAGCTTGGGCAAATCCCAGAGTTGCCATCGCAGGTGCTGACCGCATATCTCACTTGGATCGCCGCCCCTTTGTTCGGCGATGAGCACTGGTACTCGGTCTTGAGCGCTTTGCTTCCACAGGGAGTCCCTGCAGCCGATGGTGGATGCTGGCAACTCTTGTCTTTGCAAACATCTTGCGTACAGATCTTGCTGTCGTTGCATTGCGCGTCACTTGTACATTCCGGAGCGGTGTCACAGCCCGGTTGTGTTGCGCTGTTGGCGAGTACACACACTTGCCCTTGGGGGCACGTGGAGATGGTCTTCCATTGCCCCCAAGCGAGTCCCACCGTGCCGGCTCCACAGGTGTCTGCATTGGCGCCATCACATGCGTCTACAGCGTCACGTCGCCGTACTTGTGCCCCATCACATGCCCATTCGGTTTGTTTGGAGGTCGTACCACATGGCGTACCGGCCAGATGAGGTGAAAAGGTCGACGGATTGCAGCAGACCCCTTGTTCACAGCAGTTTTTCTTTGGCTCAGTCTTGCAAAGCCCTGTGTCCACATCGCAGATGGCCGCGAGGCAGGGTGCCCCGCTGGTGCAGTCCACATCTGTCTTGCAACAGCCTGAAGAGGGTTTGCCTGTACAACTGCCTTTTTCATCGCAACTGTCTTCTATCGTACAATCGACGCCGTCATCGCAAGGTGCACCAACGACGGCCTGCAAGGACAACGAGGCGATCTCCGGTTTGCATGCCAGACAGGGGCTTCCCGCCACAGGACCTGCAGTTAGGCAGGCGCCTCCAGAGAGGCAAAATCCTGGTTGGAGCGCATGACTACAGGCGCCATTGGTGCATGAGTCCAGTGTGCAGGGGAGTTTGTCGTCGCAAGGACTCGGACAACTACCATCATCGCTGCCTTTACCAACATCGATGTTCGCGCTTGTGTCTGCACCGCCTGTAGCAGCGCTTGTGTCTTGTAGGGGGCCAGAGTCGACGTACAGCTGTCCATCTGCCGAAAATTGACCGTCAGCGACTTGAATCTCTGAGGTCTCAGAACTCTTGTCAGAACAGCCAACCAGCAGGGCCAGCGCGACGCCTACGAAGAGACGCTTCGAAGACAGACAATGACTCATCTTGTGTCCTACCTTGCAAAAGTGTTGTCCCATAGCGTGGTACCTCACCGTTGCAAACTCAAGCACAAAGCCAAAATTGCGCATTGCCATCAGCCCCAAAGGCAGGCCCATGGCACCAATTGTCTAGGTCTGTGTGGAGTCTAGCCATTGGCGGAGCTTGGATAAGGCTCGTCGCTCCATCAGCCATAAGGCCTGTACTCGCTCACTCAAAGAAGCAAGCAAGAGAGCTTGTTGGCTCGGGGTCCAGGGAGGTGTTGCGTCCAATTGCGAGTTGAGCCCATTTAATGCCTCGCTGCAATGTTCAATTCGGCGAGTGTCACCTGTCTTGAGCGCTTCAAAGCGATCATGCATCGCCGCTAGGTAGGCCGTCATCGGCGTCGGATCGATGCCAAATTGACCGCCCTGTAAAAAAGGAGTCAGGGCCAAATCTGTCCACCTGGCGGCGCAGTTGTCGTACAGAGTGGCCGCTTCAATCAGCGTGGCGTCATCGGTCACCGCTGCGGATTCTCGTAAAAAATCTGCGTATAGACACCGGAGGCCAGCGCCGTCCATCCCTCTTGCGACGATTCCTTCGTACATGGAGCGAAATACGCTCGCCAACTGTTTGCCGTCCACAAAGAGTCGCCCCCAGCCTCGACGGCTGCGATTGTCGACCATGGTCCGCGCCCAGGAACGAAGCGCGCCGAGGCCAATCGAGTTGGAGTTGCTCGACAGATGGGTCACGTGGTCGGAGATTGCCTCGCGAATCGCGACATGCAACTGGGGCGCTTGCATCGTGTTGGCGATGAAAAGCAGTCGATGGCGATGGTCGGCGTTCCTTCTGCGCCCCTGTTGAAATTGAGTGGTATCGACGCGCATGGGTTGGCCCCACACTTCGTTGATTTTTACCTGCTCATCTTTAATTGCCGTCACTGTGGCCACCCAACCAAAACAGCCATCAAAGGCGGCGTTGACATGCAGATAGGGAAGATGGTGTTCATCTACCCAACACAGTGCGTTGTGGCCATGGCGAATTGCGCTCTCAAGGGCTCGGTCCGCGCGGCGGTGACCGCTCGCCTGGCGCCAAATACCTTCGGCTCCGATTCGTCGCAGTACGTTGCGGTACCAGCGCTCGGGTTCATTCCAACAATGGTGAAATCCCAGGGTCAACACCGCGGCGTTGTAGGCGTGAAAGTTCCAGATCAGAGAGCCCGCACTCAGCCCCCCTCCCAGCCCCAAGAGCATGGCTTCGCTCCACATCTCGCCGGTGTGACTGGCTCGACACTCAGAGGAGGCGAGAGCCACTTGCAAGGCGTGGGTGTGCACAAAACGACCGCTGATGGCGGATTCGCTGTGCTCGGTACAAGAGATGTCCGTCAGTGGAGCGCTCATGGGTTACGATGGTTGTCTCCTATGGCGTTGTTGACAAGACCCTGTGTGTTTGTCATCGCTGCCGCCTGAGTTCACTCACTTTTGTTGAGGTCAATGATGTCCAAAATCTCTTGTAACGAGCTGATCCATCAGATCAAAGGGGCCTTAGGTGTCATTATTCGTGACGCTGAGGTGGACATTGATACCGAAGATATGGCTGCCTTGAGTTTTCAGCATCCAGGACACAAGGCGACAGTTTTTGTGTTCGTCGAGCAGGGTGATAAGCGCCAGCCGCTTGCCTCACTAGCTATCTTTGTACTGATCGACGATTGGGCCGATGTGCAGCAAGATCTCGCCAAAGTCACCAAACTGCTTCAGCTCAATACCGCCTTGATGTCCTGCTCTATCGGGGTGTTGCAACTCAATGCAGATGAGCAGGTCACAGCTCTATGTCGTCGCTTACCCGTGGCGGAAGTCGCCCCTGAAGATGTCATGGAACTCGTCGAGGGCATGATCTGGGAGTATGCGAATGCGGCTGGCTTTATTGAGCAGGCGCAACCCTCTGAGGGATAAGCGCTAAGGAGCGATGTGTACCCTAGCGACCGCGTGGCTGGGGTTGGCCGCTGCCGCAGCGAGAGCCTTCGGCCCCTTGGTCGCGCCAGCACTGCCATTCCGCAGCGAAGCTAAAGCCATTACAATACAAAGCATTATCTTGGCACCGGAGTTTTCGGTCCTCGGCAAAATGGATGAATCGCGTCGCGTTGTCGTGATGGGCTCCCTGACAACCTGTGCACCAGGTTAAGTCTTGAGCTTTGTTGCCAGCGAAGCCCACTCCCCAAGCCATGAAAGCAAACCACAGCGCGACGTGAGCAGGGTTGAAGCGGGCGTCCAATAGGTAAACGCCACGTTTGACTCGAGCACCGATCATATCGAACCAAGGCACAAAACAGTTGGCGAGCAACACGCCAAGAACTTTCCCGTAAAAGTCATGATCGAAGACGTGCTCGAGCGTCGAGCCACAAGCGCGCATCAGCACGCCCACGCTAAAACCATAGAGGATACGACCCAAAGGGGTTTTGGGGCTGGTCGCTGGATCGGTGGCGAGCAACACAATCACCAAGGTCACCGGTGCCCAGAAGGGAGAGAAGGAGATCCTTCCAGTTACCAAGCCAACGAAAAATAGGCCGGCTACCGCCGAGGCGCTCACCAAAACCACTGGGACCCGAAACTGCACCACTAGCGCCAGCAACAACACCAACTCAGTCATATTTGGAGCGAGCGAAAACTGATAGGCAGAGTCGCCGTAGCCCATTGAGGGAAAAAACAGAGTCAGCAGGCCGACCACGCCCGTTCCGAATGCCGATGGGTTGAGCACGTGTCGCCCTTGTCGACGGATCCAGCGTTTCGACAACAGAGCGAGCATCAACGCCAACAAGGTCAAATAGCCCTGCCCGTAGGTGAAGAGCACAAAGAGGTTGGTGCTCAACGTGATGGGAATGGGCCCAAAAGACGCTCGCCATCGGTGCCCAGTCGCGAAGCTCAACGTCGCCTCTGCCACATAACAAAAGAGCACTTGCAGGGCGATTGCCGGCAGATAGTCGCTGAGTTCGCGGTAGTACAGCGCCCAGTAGCTGAAGATGATGATTTGGAGGACCGCCGGCAGCGCATGGGTTGGCTTGAAGTAAAAGATGACCTCTGGAGGCGGACGTCCGCTCAAGCGTCGCCATAGCACCACGAGGACCAACAAGATCAGCGCGACGATCAGCCCAATGAGCGCCCACTGCCAATCGGGCCGCCAATGCTTCGGTCGACTTCCTTCGACGCGCACCTTCGGCAATCGAAACAAATCTTCACCTTCGTGGGCTTCGATGCTCGATATCGCCTGTAAGACTATGGGATGATTAGACTTGTCACTTGGAGTGATGCGAAGCGCGAAGTGCTTCAGCAGCTTGTCTGTTGGCTCGGCGTTGCTGCGGTGGCGCAGGCGAATAGTCGCGACAATTCGCTTTGTATCTAGGGTTCGGAGGTCATAATGGACCTCAGACTTTTGCACGCGGGTCTGGTCGAAGGTGAGCCCGCCTGGCAGTTCCTTGTCGACGCCTATATCTTGCAGAAGAGATTGGATTTGTTGCTCTTTTCCAGCGGGAATCACGGCGTCTTGCGCCCAGGCCGTACTCGACCAAGCGAACAACGTCCAAACCATCATCCAGAGCGTAAATCCTCTCATGCTCTCCACTATACATAGGTTTGAGTC
>PBTG01000162.1 GCA_002726535.1 Myxococcales bacterium
GGCCTCGAGTATGTTCGGAATGCTCGCGCCGCCCCAAAAGTCCAAAATAGCGCTGACGCTGGCGGATGTGTTGGGGTTCGTCGTCTTTAGAGTCGGATCCTGGGTATCGCTCAATTCATCGAGATAGTCCCCTGCAAAGCTGACGCCAGCGGCGATCGCAGTGTACGCCCCCGCGGATCCGCCCCCCATGGCGATGTGGTTTGGATCGACGTTGTACTTCGCTGCGTTGGCGGTCAACCAGCGCAGTGCAGCCCTGGCGTCGCGAGCCGCCAGATACATCGCTCGCACCTGATCGGGCGACTTGGAGCCGGCGGCGACTGTATTCCATCCGGCTGGAATCGGTCCTTTACTACCGAGCAAGCGATATGAAATCGAAGCGCTCACCCATCCACGAGCGGCGAAGAACTTGCAAATGTTGACGATGGCGCCGTTTTTCCGAGTCCCGGATTTAAAACCACCACCGTGAATCATAATCAACGCGGGCCGAAGCGAACCATCGGTACCCTGGGGCTCCCACATATCGAGTTGCAACTCGGTGGTTGTGCCAGTTTTCGCTCCCCAGTTGGCGTCGGTCAAACCCTTGGCGTAGGTCACAGCCAAGGTTTCCTTGAGTTTGAATTTGGCGGTTTTGAACACCGTCGGTGCTGGCGTAGGGGCTACGTCGACGCCAACGTCTGCTGGCGCGCTGGTGTCGATCGCAGGCGCTGTATCGACTCTAGCAGCGGTGTCTTCGCTTGTAAGGGAGTCAGCAGACGCGGCCGAAGTGCTATCCTTGGAGACCAAGGTGTCTTGACTCGACGCCGCGTCAGCAGCCACGTCACTTTCGCCTACGTCGACAGAAGTAGCAGCCGAATAAGGCTCAGGGCTCTGCCCAGAGCAAGCGCTCATCAAACCCAAGACCAATAGGGCCACGCGGATGAGTCGACCGCCCCATCTTGGGGTCTTCGCAACTTGAACAAGCTCGGACATGCTCAGGGTCTCCTAGGCCAAGGAATTGCTTCACAGGGCCGCTATCATCCAGTGACTGTAGTCGTCTTTGTCGGTCGATCGTAGCGCTCAGTGTCAAAACGCACAATGAAACAAAGCACTGGGGAGAGTGTTGTTCGACGAGCGAACCTGCTCGAACAACAAGGCGATTTGATCATCTCGTAGCATTGCGAGATGTTGAGCCAATCAAAGGACTGACACGACTGATTGCGGCGAACATGACGAGCTGCCTAATCGCGAGCAGAGGAGCATATGCGAAGATTGCGATATAGCGGCAAGCTGCTTCGCGAGCTGACGACGTTGGCCAAAGAGCACAAAGCCTATTGGATGGTGCCGCTGACCTTGTTGATCTTGCTCATCGGACTGCTTGTAGTGGCCTCACAAGGGGCGGCTCCCTACATCTACACCTTATTTTGACCTGAACTCGTCTCGCTTCGGCATCGACGTGAGCAAGGGCATCTATCATGAAACAGGCCCCTATCGACGCATCGATAGGGGCCTGCTGTATCTACGTGCTAGATTTCACGCGCCATGCGCGCTCTAGCTAGCTATTTACATTTTCCATCAGCGGTGCAGCCACCAAGACAGTATTTAGCCGGCTCAGCATCCGAACTGAGCCACGTGGTGACCCCGCCGCCGCAGGTGTTCTTTGTCCCAGAGCAGGCCTCAAATCGAACCTGTTTACTCGACCAACAGCCAATCGGTGAGCAACTGCACTGGTACTTCGAGTCCTTGACGACGCTCGAGCACTTCGTCCCAGTGGGCAGATACTTGCCATACAAGAGATTGCAGCATGTACCGCTGATGCATTGCTGCGCAGCGCACTTGGTCCCATCGCAACCATAGCTACAGACTTTGGGGCTCCCCCATGACGTCCAGTAGTAGTTGTCTTTAGAGGTACTGCAGGTTCCTGACGAACCTGAGCAGCCTTTGTACGCGTAGCGACTCTCTTGGACACTCTTCTTGGTCAGAAGGTTTAGGGAACACTTGGTCTCGGTGGTCACCGGCGCCAGTCCGTCACCACCACCGCACTTGGCCTTTTTGTCGAAGTACTTGCCAGCGCTCGTGCAGCAACTACCGCTCGTGCACTCTTTCGGTTTGCACTTTCCGGTTTTGGAGTCGCAGCCGACCGAGCATGGCACCAACGTACCCGTTACGTGTGCGTAGTTGGTGGTGCTGGATGTACACTTGTCAGATGTGCCGCTGCAACCCTCGTATTTTTTGTACTCCTGCGACCACTGGATACCAGCGATTGGCTTGCAGACGTAATACGTGTCTTTGACGTCCTTGCCGCACTTGGCTTTTTTCGGAGAGAAGGTACCGCTGATCGTGATGCAGCATTCACCTGATGAGCACTGCTTGTCTTTGCATGACCCATCACTCGCGCAGCCAAATGAGCACTGCTTGTCCGGTCCCCAGTTGCCTTTGACGAAGTTCTTGGAATTCGCCGAACACGTTTTGCTTGAGCCACTACAGCCAAAATACAGCGAACGAGACTTGGAGTACTTCTTGGAGCCTTTGGTCACGCACTGATGCTCAACGCCGACAGGTAGCAGGGAAGTCGGGCATTTTGTACCAACCTTCGAATACGAACCATTGGCTTCGCAACACACGTTCTCGCCTCCGGGCGGACATTCTGGGACCTTACACTTGGTCTTGGTTTTGTCGCAGCCGAACTGGCAAGGCACAGGGATCGCTGATTGCTCCCATTTGATTAACTCATCAGACTTTGGACACGCCGATTTCCCGCCGTCGCACAGATAAGTGCCTTTTTCGGTGATCAACGTGCTGCCAGAGCTTGCATCAACGCAGCGAACTCTCTTTTTCGTTGCGGCGCCCACGCATTCAGCGTTTTTCGGTGAGAGGAGATTGACCACCGGAACGCAACATTGTCCTTTCGTGCATTGATTTTGAATGCACTTGCCTGTCGACTTGTCACAGCCAGCGAGACACTTTTCATTGAGGTTCCAAGCAGTCCAGTGGTAATTTTTTATGGCTGAGGAGCACTTCGCGCCAATACCATTGCAACCGTCGTAAGCAACCCGACTAAACTGGCTGCCAGCCTCGCATTTGTACTCCGTCTTCTTCTTGCTCGTGCCACACTTGAAACTCATGGGATAAAAGGTCTTGCTCATCTTGTTGCAGCAAAGCCCCTGAGTGCATCCCGTCTTGGGCTTGCAGGCTCCTGTCTTGGCGTCGCAGCCATATTGACAGGAAAGCCCAGTTCCCCAATCGCTGACGTAATAGTCATTTTTTGAAGCGCTACAGGTCGACGAAGTGCCGCTACATCCTTGATAGGTGCTGCGCTGCTTGGAGTCGTTCCCAAAGCACTTGGCCTCTGTCTTGACGACCGTGGCCCCACACTTTGTCCCCTTGGCCTTGTAGCCAGTTGCCGGGTCACAGCACAGCCCCACTTCACACTTTGGCGGCGGCGCGACGCAGCCTGGCGGCTCCTGTTGGCACACTTGGCTCTTGCCGCAGGTTTTGTCTACCTTCCAGGCGCTGAACACGTAGTCAGCTGTATTGTTTGCACATGCTGAAGACTTGCCGTTGCAACCCTTGTAGCCCAGTCGTTTTTCGAGCTTCATGCCTGTACAGCGCCACTCAGTAGACTTCGACACAGTGCCGCACTGCACACCTGCCTTCTTGAATGTGCCCTGAGCCCAATCGCAACACTTCCCAGTCGTACATTGAACCGAAGTGTCTTTGACACACGCTCCGTCTTTGCAGATCTGAGCGTCTGGGCAGTTCTTGTCGTCTTGGCAGGCGGCTTTGCTATCGCATGTTTTCGTTTTGACGTTGCAGGCCTCAGTCTTGCTGCAGGCCTTGACCGTCTGCCAGTCGCCAAAAGCGTAGTTCGCTGGGTAATCACTGCAGGTCTCAGCCTGATTGCCAGTACATCCTTTGAACACAGAGCGCTTGCGGAGCACGTTGTTGTCGCACTCGAACTCCTCTTTGACGGGCTTCATGGAACATTTAGAGCCTTTGGCCTTAATGGATTTTGTACTGTCATCGCAGCACACGCCTGAAGAGCAGGCATCTGGAGCCAAGCAGCCCCCCGCTTTGCAGACCTTCGAGGCGCCACATGGGGTGCCAGTACTCAATTTTTCATTCGTACACGAGCCCGTCGAAGCGTCGCAGGCGTCTTTGGTGCAAGGATTGCTGTCATCACACTGAACCGGCTTGGCTGAGGTGCACACGCCCGAAGTACACGAGTCCTCTTTGGTACACGCATTGCCATCGTCACACTTCGCTCCGTCGTCTTTGCTTTTTGCAATGCAAATGCCCGAATCGCAGAGCGGCTCTTGGCATTGATCGAGTCCGGAGATGATATCGACGCAATCATTGTCTGTTTGGCACTCTGGAGGCGCGGCGGTATCAGGCTCGATGACGGCGGTATCGGGCTCGATGACGGCGCTATCCTCCTCGCCGCTTGCGGTGTCTTCGGTTGAGGAGCCTGAATCTTCGGGAGTCGTAGCGGTATCCGCCGCCGTGCTGCTGGTATCTTCGCTTGTGGAGCCACTATCCACTGCAGCGGCATCGACGGGATCTGATACGTCAGCCGCGACATCGGCGGGAGTCGATACAGGTGTCGTCCCCTCATCGCCTCCACATGCAATGGCAAAGAGGCAAATCGCACAGACCAGCATTAAATGCCTTAGTTTTAAGCAATCCATTATTAAGAACTCCCGGGCGTGATGTCGTCCGTAAAACAACGACTATCGTCAATAAGTTTGCGCTTATTTAGCCGTTAAAAGCCATTTATGATTTTCAATGCGTCAGTGAACTACAATAGGTCAAGGCGGTCCACCAACATTGCGGCTAATCTCATGGGTTCAAGAGCTCATCATGGACCGCAGTGGCCCCAGTCGCCGACTATCATTGACCATGCTGTGTAGTGCGTACGTCGCGCTCTCAGGGCGCAGTTGTCTCTGTCACCTCAAACTTCACTTCATCGGACGCCTCTGGCTCGAAAGCCGCGTCGGTTCCGTCGTTTTTGTGCAAGACCAGCTTGAAGCGATGGGGACCCGGAGCCAGCTTACCGATGGAAAAGGGCTTGTATTGGTATTGACCAAAACCTTTGCCCTGGGCGTCTTTGTACTCTTTGCCATCGAGGAACTTATGAGCATGACAGCCCTTGTTGTCCGAACTCGGCCCTGTGAAGTTGCAGCCCGTGACCTTAAACGAGATGGTCACCGCGCCCGTGCCGGCCTTTGAATCTTCCTCGGGCGAGGTGATCTCAATCGCTGGTGGAGGATCAAGCTTAATGGTGACGGTCGCCGTATCCGTGCCACCTCTGCCGTCGTTGATGGTGTAGGTGAAGCTGTCCACACCTGTTTTCACGGGCTGTAGGGGAGACCAGGTAATCGAGTAGCCACCATTGTTGATGGATACAACCCCAAGCTGGCCTTGAGTCACTTTGGTGACCTTGAGAACGTCCTCGTCCGGATCACTATCGTTGTCCAAGACAAAGATGATGAAGTCGCTTCCAAGCGGGCCACTCTCAAGATCGTCAGTGGCGATAGGAGGCTGGTTCGGTGGAGCCGTGTCTACTTCAACGACATCACCGCCTACCCCGTCGGAGACTGCAGCGTCGCTGGCACTCGCAGCCGCGGTGTCAACTTGGCTACCGACCGTCGCTGACTTGTTGTCATCGTCGCTACCGCAACCTGATAGGTGGGTCGCAAAGGCTAGCGCTAACAACAAAAAGCCACTGATTCTCAGCAAATGGGACATCGCTTTTCTCCCCGAAAATATTAGATTTATTGAAAGTATACCAAAGCTTCGTGCCCGTCTCTAGTCCCTATTGGGTCAAAGGCGCCTCATCCCAGGATTCTTCAGGGCCTCCTTTGAGGTCAATCTCGGACTATCGTCACACTAAATTCCATGACTTCGGTGGTCTTACCGCCCCGAAGGGAATGACGCTCAGGTCCACTCCAAATGCTGATTTTGTAGCCTCGATAATTTGCACAGGGTCGCCGCTCGTCACCATAAGCCTCTGCCCCTGAGTGTGATTGCGAGGCTCAGGCAACTGGGCCAGTAATGCTGCCACGGTGGGCTTGACGGGATCGAACAGAGGCACATCCCGCAAAGCGGCCCGAATCAAGCCGCTCAAAGCGCAATAATGAGTGCACCCCAAAATCACCACATCGACTTGTCGCAATGGAGCGCACAAGCGCTCGACCAAAGGAGCTGTTATCGCGGGGTCGGTCTCACCGCGTTCGATCAATGCGCTAAGCGGCTGTGCGACTCGTTGGCTGACGCGCAGCCCAAGCCGGCGCAAGGGACTCGCCCATGCGCGGCTCACCACCGTTCTTTTGCCGGCCAACACGCCGATATGGCGCCAAGGCGACCGAGTTAATTCGGTCATGCTGGGCTCAATGACGCCCATAACATTCGCACCACCAGCGAGCGTGATATCGCCAAGCACTGAACTGGCTGCATTGCAGGCGACGACCACCCAATGAGCACCGAGTTCGATTTCCTCGCAGATGATGGCCTCAACCACAGCGCAGAGTTCCGATCGGCTCAGCAACCCCCATGGAGTGCGTCCGCTATCGGAGCGATAGCGCAACTGCAGATCGGGTCGCGCCCGCCGGAGCGCATCCCAAAGTGGCACTCCACCGATCCCCCAGTCGATGACACTGACGCGAATCAAGGCCACGTCAACTCCGATGCGCGCATCGCTGAGATAGGACCGCTGTCAAAGGCGAGGATACGCGCGGTGCGACCCACATTGAGGACCTGCACAGAGCGGTCAGGGAAACGACTTCGCAAGTACCACAGGTACTCGTGCTCAGCGCGCATTGGATTGTGTTGGAGCATCGTCTGCCATGCGGGGTCATCGACCAGTTGACGTAGATGTCTGTCAAAACGTCGATTGCGCCCCAATCGGGCGCGAATGCCATCGAAGAGCACGCGAGGCCATTGATACCAGCGGGGAGCCCTGGCAGCCATATCAACCAGCAAAAGTCGGCCATCGGCAACCAAGACTCGGCGGATCTCAGCCATCATCGGGTCCCAATCGAGATAGCGAAACGACAACATCGACACCACTACGTCGACCGATTGATCGCTCAAGGGAAGTGTCGGTCCGTCGACCTGTACGAAACGTAGGTTGGATGCCTGGCTATTGCGCAGCTTGGCCCGCTCAAGCATGGCAGGACTCGCATCAATCCCGACACTCGCACCGATCCGGTCTTTCCATCGCTGCAAGAGCGCGCCGTTGCCGCAGCCCAGATCGAGGACTCGAGGTCGTCCAGGAGGTAAGTGAGCGTCCAGCCAATCGATCTCATCTGTGCGGACCGCGATGTCATCGAACACTTCATCGTAACGTTTAGCGACGGCGTCATAGCTCCCGTCTACTTGCTCAGCAGTAAAGCGCTTGAAGGGCTCGGACAGAGCCCAGCCGCTGTATTTGGCCAACGAGGCGACAAGACCATGAGAGGTTCGACCTGCGAAGCCGACTAGCCATACGTGGGCTTTGGGGTCACGCCAACGAGGAAATCGGAACCGATCTGGGGCGCCCGTAAAGGTCGTGTACCAATGATAACCAGAGGCTGGGACCGAGAAGGTTCGAGCAAAAAAAGGAGCGAACCAGCGCGCACTTCGACAGGCGTGGAAATAGGCCTCCGCCCCAGCGGCAAAAGGAATCTGCAGCGCTCGCCATTCATGCGGGCTGAACTGCTCCGGCCACTGCGTCGTGCCAAACATCGGTCCATACAGACCACTGTGAGTCAGCAAATGCAGTTCATCAATCTGCTGTTGCTCTCGACTCAGGCGCGCCATCTCCTCGACAAACTCGCGTTTGCGCTCAACGGCCACGCAGATCACATGACGGCCTAGCTCACGTTGTCGACGACCCAAATCCTCGGCCGCCCTCTGCAGGGCTGCTCCTCCGCTTCTGTACTCTGTGGTGTAGCCGATCCACACCACATGTTGTTGGCCTACACTGTCCATCGACTCCATCGAACAACGGCGACGAGACGAACGCAAGTTGGAACCTTTTTGAAGAA
>PBTG01000163.1 GCA_002726535.1 Myxococcales bacterium
CTCGCTTTTGCCTTGGCGGCACGGGCTGCAGGCAAACGAGTGAGCATCGTTAACGATGACCCATGCCCTTCCCGCTACGCTTGGATGGACCCAGACAAAGACCTTGGCGACTTTGACAACGATGCTCGTTCGCTCCAAGGCGCAGATCTCGGCTTGATCTTCGACGCCAATGAACTCAGTCGGGCTCGCAGGCCGGCGGCGCAACTCATCGCTACGGGTTGTGACGTCTGGGTTTTTGATCACCATCGATTGGCTCCTGATTCAGCGATCTCTGGGTGCGTCGCTACAGAATTTTCTTCAACAGGTGAACTTTGTTTCCGGCTTTTGCAGGCGTTGCAGTGGACAGTGCCTGCGGCCGCTGCCGCGGCGATCTATTCGGCGATTAGCTTTGATACAGGCTCATTTCGCTTTTTGCGCAATCAAGCCAATACGCTCGAAGTTGCTGCTGAACTCTTGGCTACGGGCATTGATACCAACCCCATCCAAGAGGCCTTGTGGGCGAACCGGCCTTTTGATGAGACCATTTTACTCGGCCGAATCGTCAGTTCTATCGAGCGAAGAGCTGCAGGCAAAGTCGCTTGGGTTGTCGTTCGCCCTGAGATGCTCAAGGGCTTGAGCCTTGGGCCAGGAGCTGCCGGTGAAGCGATGCCTTCGGTCATTGGAATCGAAGGTGTTTTGGTCGCAGCAATGGTTAAGCCTGGTCGGAAGCCTCAGGAGTGGAAGGTTAGTTTTCGCAGCAAAACGGCCGCGAAGATTGGCCACATCGCAAGCGCACGCGGCGGCGGCGGACACGCGCACGCGGCCGGCTGTACCATGCAGGGCCCGATTGACTCGTGGATCGGTCCGCTTCTCATCGAACTCGACCAAGCGGCTCAGTGACGCGAATGCTCCCCAATCGGTCGTCGATGGTCCGTACTAAGGAGCCATGGTTATGAGCGGTGATTTGCGACCGAAAGATAGATCACCACAGGGGCCGACCCTGCTCGACGACCTCGATCGGCTGCCTGTGGATGCCGCGGTTGATATGGTCTGCTCAGCGCTTCGTAGCGACGCACGCTTGCTCACTCATAGAGTCAGTGAGCGACTGTCACAGCTCGAAGAGCGATCACGTTCAGCCACAATGGCCACGAAGTTACTCGACGCTTGGGCCACCAAGAAGCAGTTGAGTGCAGCGGATCGCGATGAGATTCATTCGCTCACTTCGATCGCATGTGGTGCCGCACAAGCAGGGCCTGCGGTCTTCGCGCTGATCGGTCGTGACCTGGGCGTCGTCGGCGCCATGATTGTTACTCCCGCTCTCGCTTTGACCCGGCGAGATGGCCTTGCCCGTCAAGCGGCCGCTCAGGGCGTAGCCGCTTGGGGGCCTGAGCAGCGCTGGCGCGAATATGACGGCATGTGTCCTCGGGACGCTTTTGTCAGCGGGTTAGTCGAGCAGTTCGTAGCGCTAGGCGAGGTGGATCAGGCGATGTCTGTCGCGCGCGTTTGGCCCCCTGCGCGCACTGCCCTAGGCGATCTGTCGGCGGCGTTGACCCTTCGCAGTGACCTGACGGGTCTGCGACATCTTGCTGAGCCTTACGATTCGCGCGGGTCCCTGTACCAGCACATGCTCAAGACCGTCGCCCAGACGAGTCGTTCAATGCAGGCTCGTGGGGAGTCCGTAGCAGCTTGGTTACTGTCGATCTCTCCGAGTATCGAGCGATTGCAACTGCTCAAGGTGTGTACAGAGCCTCGTTGTTGGCAACGACGACTGGCTAGCGCGATTGAGGTTGTTGTCAACGCCAGTGAGGCACCTTGGCTGGGCGAATTTTTAGTTGGTGAGCCTCAAGCTCCGCAGCGATTGGCGGACTTGGTCCGTCGGGCAGGGCGTCGCCCCAAAACTCAGTTGCAGGCCCTCAAATCGCTTGAGAAGCTCGATGCTGCTTATGGCTTTGCGGTGGGCTGTGAAATGTTGCTCGATGATTTACAGCGAGGCGATGCGCTCTGCTCCGCTCAAAGCGTCAAGCGGCAAGTCGCGCAACTGCGGCGTGCGGAGGGAGCAATGTCCGCTATAGGTCTCACAGATCAATGGATTGAGTTGGTCCGTCGTGAACTCGGTGACCAGTCGGTCGCGCTCCGAGCGTTGCGCTAAGCGCTATTCGGTCTCGTCTTGCAGCACGGGCTCACGCCGCTCGCTGGATAACCAGATGTCAGAGAACTTCCCATTTTGATTGAAATCAGCCCGAGCCCGAGCGATCCACCAGTCTTGGTCGGGGTCTTGGATATAGCCAGTCGGCGGCGCTTTCGGCGAGGTTGGATCGCGGGCCCACACCACATATTGAAACTGGACCTCTTGCGTCGCTGAGAAACCGGCGCCCAAGGCACACCAGCCGGGATGCGCGCTGATATCCCCTTCTTTCGCACAGTTGATTCCCCAAGGCGCGCTGGCCTCGGTCCATTTCATGGCTTTAGGCCACCAGTCTGTAAAACTCGTGCCTGAACTGACGTATCGCCGATAGGTTTGATAGTAAAAACTCTGCTTGATACGCACATCACCTAAGAACGCGATCGCCTCTTGGACGCGAGCTCTGCGAGAGAACTGTTTGTAAGAAGTCACGGCGACAGTCGCAAGGATGCTGACGATCACAACGACGATCATCAACTCCATGAGGGTAAAACCGTGTTTGTTCTTCGTCGCTTGCATCTGCAACGCCTCCGCATGACACATGGTGACGGCCATCTGGTCGCTCGTCAATGATAGCCTGTCTCACTGCGCGACGTCGAATAGTCGGTCAATCGTAAGTCGCTTCATCGAGCTTCGCTTGCGGCAAACTCTCTCGCCGTCCTATAAGCGGGGTCATTGGGTTGAACGACGGCGGCTTTTTGGCAGATCTTCGAGGGCCGCGCGAAGGAGTTAGGTCATGACTCAAACCGCTGCACCGAAGCGTCAGGAGACGCGCGACGAGCGTCGCGCCCAGATGTTGCAACAAATCTCTGAGGCGAAACTGTGGGACAATGACCACAAACGTCGCCAGGCGGTAAAAATTGGTCAGAGCGTGGTGATGCGCTCGGACGACGATTTTTTGAGCCGCCACCCAGCAGATCAGATGCCGGGGCATATCGCCAATACAATCGCCTCAGTCGAGAGTCTCACTCCGAGGCAAATCCGTGTCGGTTGCTCACGTCCTCGACCGGAGACGCACGGCTATTCATTGCCCACCTATGTGCTCGAGACGTGCATGGCAGACCAGCCCTTCATCGTCGATACCATTAAAGTCGTCCTGCGACGACTCGGAGTGCGGGTATTGGGTTCACTGAACATGATCCTGCCGGTTGAGCGTGATGCCAAGGGCAACCTTGTTCAAGTGGGCGCTGAGCACAGCGCAGCCGTCGGAGAGTCATGGACATGCCACTTGCTAAGCTTCACAGCTAGCCATCAGCGAAGCGATGAAATCCAGGCTGCGGTGCGAACCCATCTCGAACGCGCGCAACGGATTGTTCAGGACTTCGCCGCGATGACGAAGCTCTGTGCTGATGTCCGGGCCACCTTAGAGCATGAAATTGAAGAGCTCGACTACGAACGTCGCGAACTGCGAGAAGCCGCTGCTTTTTGTGATTGGCTCGTAGACAACCACTTTGTGTTCATGGGTGCCTATGGCTTCGATGATCAGGGACGCCCGACTGGGCGCCTTGGACTCGGTCGCTACGACTCGGTCAGCGAAGCAGGTTGTGACTCCGACCCCAAGCGAGCTTTTGGGTCCAAGGCACCCGTCATATCCATGCTTCAAAGCCGCCTAGACTCTCCTGTGCATCGACGTGCTCGAATGCAAGAGATCCGTATTCCGCTCAGGGATGTGGAGGGCAAGCCCAACGGTGGAGTGGTCTTCCAAGGTCTCTTTACCTACGCGGCGCTCACGTGTCCGTTGACGCGTGTGCCCGTGATGCGGTCGCGCCTCGCGCGGATGGCTGTCAAAGAGAATTTGGTCCCTCGCTCTCACCGGATGAAGCTCTTTCAGAGCTTCTTCAACCGCTTGCCTTTGACCTACGCCTTTGGATTTAACAATCACGAACTCATCGTAATGATTAACGAAGCGATTGATGTCGAGTCCGGTGGAGCTGCACGGGTACATTGCGCGGTCAATGAGTCCGACACGGTCGGACACGCCTTCGTAATCGTCGATGGCGAGCGTTTTGGCGACAAGTTACGATGGAAAGTTCAGGAACTGATCCGTAAGAACTTTGGCGCGGATCATGTTGAGTTCCGACTCCTGCTTGGACGAACTGATACGGCGATTTGGTGGTATCTGCTCCAGAGCGAGTCGAACTTCAGCGCATTCGATGCCGATAAACTCAGCGATCGGGTCGAGGCGATGGTCAGCCCCTGGGCCGAGCTCATGCGCGACATGCTTCGTCAGGAGAGCGTCCCTGACGATCGCATTGAACATCTAGTGGCACGCTACAGCGACTGTATGCCGCGCGATTACTGTCGCCGTTTGACGCCCGCCGAACTTTACGAAGATCTTCAAGCCTACGAGCGCGTCAATGAGACGGGTAAGCCGCAATACCTGCTTCGACAGGATGACATCGACTCGGCTCAGTCTGTCGTTCGATTGTTGACCTTCGGAAGCACCGACACAGCGTTGACCGATATCCTGCCGGTACTCGATGACTTTGGTTTGCGCGTACTCGGAGAGACCACGTCGGAGTTGGCGGACAATGAGGGCCGAACGCTCTTTTTTGAACGTTATCGCCTCGATTTGAGTGGCGACACTGCTACCGGCTTGGTCGAGCATCGTGAGTCCGTGCTGCAAGCTATCGAAGCGGTGTCAGACGGCCGAGCAAACTCTTCGACTCTCAACCGCCTATTGCTTCCCGCTCGCCTCACTTGGCAACAACTCAACGTGTTGCGTGCTTATATCGGCTACGCGCGGCAACTGGGCACCGCTTTTCCACCAAATGTTGTGCAGCAGGCGCTCCACGACAACGCAGAGGTCGCGCGAACCCTGGTCGATCTCTTTGACGCCCGCTTTGAACCCTACCAAGGCGCACATGGAAAGAAGGTGTCTTCGGCGAGTAATGCGGACCGCAAGAGGCGCATCAGCGAGATCACCGAGCAGTTTCATACGCAGCTCGAAGCGGTGTCCGATGTGGTCACTGACAAAGTACTTCAGATGTACTTCAACCTGATCAGCGCGACGATACGCACCAATTACTTCGCCCTCAAAGGTGCCAAACGGGCGCTGTCGTTTAAGTTTCGATGCGCCGATGTCGAGTTGATGAGCGATCCTCGGCCTGTCTTTGAGATTTGGGTGTACGACCCTCGCGTTGAGGGCGTTCACCTTCGCGGTGGTCCGGTCGCTCGCGGTGGACTTCGGTGGTCTGATCGCGTCGATGATTTCCGCACTGAGGTACTGGGCTTGATGCTGACACAACAGGTCAAGAACACCTTGATTGTGCCAGTCGGTAGCAAGGGTGGCTTCGTCATTAAAGTGCCCAGCCAAGACGACAAACATCGTCGAGCGCAGGCAGATGAACTGTACAAAGTATTCATCCACGGCCTGCTCGATGTTACGGACAACATCGTCGACGACAAAGTTGTCTTTCCTTCAGAAGTGGTGGTCCATGATGGTCCTGACCCCTACCTCGTAGTCGCGGCTGACAAGGGCACTGCGCATCTGTCTGATACTGCCAATGGCATCGCTTTGGAGCGCGGCTTTTGGCTGGGAGACGCGTTCGCTTCTGGAGGGTCACAGGGATACGATCATAAGCTCTATGGGATTACAGCCAAAGGGGCTTGGGTTTGTGTGCAAAGGCACTTCCGCGAGATGGGCGTTGATACACAAAAAGACGAGTTCTCTTGCGTTGGTATCGGCGATATGTCAGGCGACGTTTTCGGCAATGGGATGTTGTTGAGTAAGACGATCAAGCTCGTCGGCGCCTTCAACCATCGTCACATCTTCCTCGACCCAAACCCACAGATCGACAAGTCATGGGATGAGCGTAAGCGGCTCTTCGATCTGCCTCGATCTGGGTGGGATGACTATGATCTAAAGCTCATCAGTAAAGGTGGAGGCGTGTGGCCTCGTGGCGCCAAGAGCATTGAACTCTCCGCAGAGGTCAAAGCGCGCTTTGGGGTGCACAAAGATAGCGTTAGCGGCGACGAGATGGTTCGCTGTTTGCTGCGGGCTGAGGTCGATTTGCTCTGGAACGGCGGCATTGGCACCTACGTCAAGGCAAGCGCTGAGACACATTCAGATGCAGACGACAAAGCCAACGATCGAGTGCGAGTGGACGCCGACGCGTTACGTTGCAAAGTCCTTGGCGAGGGTGGCAACCTCGGCTTTACCCACGCTGGTCGTGTGCAGTTCGCGATGCGTGGCGGTCGAATCAACACTGATGCGGTCGACAACTCCGCTGGTGTGGATCTGTCTGACCATGAAGTGAACCTCAAGATCCTCTTCGCGCCTTTGATGGTCGATGGCAAGTTGACGATGGAGGAGCGCGACCAGGTGCTCTTTGAGATCGATCAGCAGGTCTGCGATGACGTCATGGGAGACAATTATCAACACAGCTTGGGTCTGAGCGTCGAGGAGATGACCGCTCCGAGTCAGCTCCGCGCTTGGGATCGAACCGTGGGCTTTTTATGTGACAAGCTCAATATCGACAGAGAACTCCAAGACTTGCCCTCTTCAGAATTGTTGCGTGAACGCCGTCATGCTCAACAAGGGTTGACTCGGCCGGAGTTGGCCCGGATTCACGCCTTCGCCAAGATGTGGGTCTATGAGCAATTGGTCACCGACCGTGAATCGAGTCGATTCGTCGGCGAGCGCTATCTGACGCAGTATTTTCCTGACTTGGTCAATGAGCGGTTTGGTGAGGCTGTTGCAAATCATAAGCTGCGCCACGAGATCATCTGTACGACTTGGGGCAATGAGATCGTCGACTATGCCGGCTCTTTGCTCTTGCCGACCTTAGCCACAGAGTCTGAGCGCCCAGTCTCAGATCTGTGCAACGCCTACTGGCTCGCTGCTGAATCGCTCGATGCCGTTGGCCTGCGTGCGGCGATCAGGAGTCTAGATGGCACCGTCGCTGCACAAGCGCAATATGAGGCTTTTGCAGAGCTGGAGTCGGTCTTAGCGGGGACTACACGCGCCATTTTGGCGCGCTGTCCGAGTCGCGAAGATTTAGCGACGCTGATGGCCAATAGTGATGCGTTCATTTCGTTTGCTCGAGGGGCTGTCGGGGCCGTTTACAAGGCTCAGAGCCCCCGTCGACGAGCCGAGTTGGTCGACGCCAACAAGTTTTGGGAGCGTCGCGGGTTCAGCCGTGATTTGTCTCGACGGATGATGAAGATCTCTGCTCAACAGCATTTCATCTGGGTATGGGAGGTCGCGCAGCGTTGCAAGGTGCCTGCGGACCGGGCTGCTTTGCTCTGGTTTAACACCGGAGAGGTGACCGGTTTGTCCTTAGTGCTCGGCGCTCCACAAGATGCGGCTGGGACACGTTGGGTCGCTGCAGCCCGTGCGAGTCTCCGGCAGGACCTTTATGCTGCATTGCTAGACGTGGTCATCTGGATTGCTGGACAGCTGGAGGATTCCGCCACGCTTCGTATTCCGAAGGTGAAGAAGATTCTTGGCACGCACGATGAACTCGCAGACTGCTGGGCCCTGGCTCGGCAGATTCCCGGAGAGCGAGATCAGGTGGCCGCCCGTATTGTCTTGACCAATCGGTTGCGCAACCGGCTCGGCGCGTTAGTCTGAGGCGACTGCGAAGACCAGGAGAGAGCAGATGGCAGAGATGTTCGATGAGCAAATGAAGGCAGTTCGGCACCGCATTGAAGAGACGGCTGCCGAGATCCGTGAACTGCTCGTCGACGATTTGCGCACATATCCCGATCGAGAACTCAAGCGTCGCTTTCTCGCTCAGCCTGAGCGCGCCGAGGGCATCACGGACAAAGAGCTTCAGCAGCTACGTAGCTCAGCGGCCGCTTTGGGTGATCGGTTGGCTGCTCAAGTTCAAGCGGCGTTGGCCGACGAGAAGGTATGGTTCGAGTTGGCAGGTGATGACGCCGAAGAGGTCGCTGAAGGCAAAGATTTGCGACAGATCGGTCCAGTTTGGGCTCGATTGGCTGTGGTTGACGCTGAACTGACTGAACTCGCGAGCCGTGTCGACCTTGGGCAAGATGACCGAAAACCGAGCGGATACGCGCCGCCTCGCCGCTTCATTGGCCGACGTTATTTGCCAACGCTCGTTGAGGCCTACACACGCGCCGCCAGTGAGCTACAGATGCTCTTGCAGTCGTCTGCTCAAGAGCGTGCGGCTGAGATTAAGCGCTCGTTGTCTGCGCGATGGTCGGCCGCCTCTCAAGACGACTGAGGCATTTTCGCCACAAAGTTTTGCTCTCTATCGAGCCACCAAAAGTGGTCGGTAGGCCCATGTCCTTTGCCTAGGTCCAATCCATTGGCGATAGCGCCTTGCAGATAGGCGCGGGCTTGCGAGACAGCTTGTACCAAAGGCCGCCCACGACCCAGTTGGGCTGCGATGGCGCTCGAGAGTGTACAGCCGGTGCCGTGGGTATGTTTGGTCTGCAGCCTCGAGTATCGCCAATGGGTCAACTCGCGCCCGTCCCAGAGGACGTCAACGGCCCAGTTTGGGTCCTCGCCGTGGCCGCCTTTGACCAGGGCGGCGCCTACCCCAAGCTCGACCAAGGCCTTGGCTGCACGCTCGGCATCTTGGACCGAGTCCACGGTGATCCCCGTTAGAACACGCGCTTCATGCCGGTTTGGAGTTAAAAGCGTCGCTAAGGGTAGAAGCTGGCACTTCAGAGCCGTAATCGCTGAGTCAGCCAAGAGCACAGCGCCGCTCGTTGCCACCATCACTGGATCGATGACCGTCGGGATTTCCGTGCGTTCACGCAGACAGTGACTGACGGCTTCGATGAGTTCGCTGTCGCCTAGCATTCCTGTTTTGATCGCGCTGACAGACAGGTCATCGAAGACCGCCATCATCTGCTCGACTACAAAGGCAGCTGGCGCCGCTACCACGCCGGTGACGCCCGTAGTATTTTGAGCGGTTAAGGCCGTAATTGCCGTCGCACCATAGCCCCCATTGGCAGAGATGGCGCGCAAGTCGGCTTGGATACCGGCCCCACCGCTGGAGTCGCTACCTGCCACTGCCAAAACCACTGGGGGTAGCTTTGCTTTAGGGTTGGTCATGGCAGGTCTCCAGGTCTATATTGTCGCGTCTTGGTAGCAGCGACGCGATTGTACAGGGCTATGGCCAAAAGCGCTCCCATCGAATCTGCTAGCCAGTCCCCCGCGCTCGCCGTTCTACCGACTACGAAGGCTTGGTGGACCTCGTCGATGGCGCCCCAGGTACAGGTCAGCGCAACAGACGCGCGGCTGGCCTGGGTCACGCTCGCTCTTGATGCGTGACGAAGCAGCCAAGCCAGCAGCGCAAAAGCCAACAGATGAGCCACTTTGTCCCAGTGGGAAAAAGGCGGTAATGCCGCAAGAATCAGAGCCGTCCATGACTGTGGGTCGTGAGCTGTAGCGCTCGATGAACTGACCCAAATCACCGCCGCCCAGAGCATCGCTGGGCCATAGCGTAACCAAGTCACCGGAAAGCGACCAAACTACCGTTTAGCGAGTGATTTCCGACGTGGTCAATTCGCACTTTCGCGATTTGGCCCGGCCAGTCTCTCAAGGCGTAAAAGTCAGTGGTCTCCACGTTGACTTTGACATTGTGCGGGGTCCGGCCCATGAGTTGCGGGGGGCCGCCGACAGCTCGCGCGACGATAGAGTTAGACTTCTGGCCACGCGAGTGCAGTCTCGATGGCCCTTCGAAGAGTACATCGAGTTCTGCGCCGTCAAAGGACTGCAACCACTTAGCTGTGACCGCATTTTGCAGTTGTTGAACAGCGTACAAGCGCTCTTTTTTCTCTGCTAGGGGGATGTCATCTTCGATGCGAGCGGCCGCAGTACCAGGGCGCGGCGAGTAGATAAAAGCATAGATGCTGCTGTACCTCACCCGTCGTAGCAACTCGAGGGTCTGCTCGAAGTCAGCTCGAGACTCTCCAGGGAACCCGACGATGATGTCCGTGCTCATAGCGATGTCTGGACGCGCTTTTCGGAGACGCTCGATCCGATCAACGTAGTCTTCGACAATGGTCCTGCGCCGCATCATTCGGAGCACACGCTCGCTGCCAGATTGAATGGGCAAATGGAACCAAGGCATCAATTTAGGTTGGCGTCCAAAAGCGTCGATCAAACGGTCGCTGCAATCCATTGGATGGCTGGTGGTGAAGCGGATTCGCTCGAGACCATCAATCGCAGCGATGCGGTCGATCAATCCGCTGAAGTCTAGCTCACCGCCGACGCCCTTTCGGCCTCGTTTGTCGAGGCCATAGCTATTGACGTTTTGACCGAGAAGCGTCACCTCACGGATCCCAGAGTCCACCAGCATCTGCACTTCAGAGACCACTTTGTCACTGGGTTTGCTGACCTCACGGCCGCGAGTACTCGGTACGATACAAAAGGAGCAGAACTTGTTGCACCCCTTCATCACAGTCACAAAAGAGGTCACTCTGCCGTCAGCAGGGGCTTGAGCTTCGATGAACTCATAGTCATTTTTGTGGATAAAACGCGTCGCCGTAGCCCGAGATCTCTGCTCGCGAGCGTTGCGGACCATCACCGGCAAATCAGCGATCTGATCAGGACCAACGACCAGGTCCAAGTGAGGCACCCTTTTCAGGAGTTTTTCACCCTCTTGTTGGGCGACACATCCTGAGACCGCGAGCACCAGCTCTGGGTTGTGCTCTTTGAGCGGGCGCAACTTGCCGAGCATGGAGACCATCTTGTGCTCGCTTTTGTCTCGCACACTACAGGTGTTGATGATGATCAAATCGGCAGTTGAGCGATCGTCAGTGGGTGCGTATTGCTCGCTGGAAAGGACCTCTCCCATTCTCTCGCTATCATAGACGTTCATCTGACAGCCCATCGTCTCAATGTAGACGAAGCGCTGCCTATCGGGCGTCGATGTCAGTTCGGTGTGCATCATTAGATTGGCTCTCTACATCGCCTTGAGTTGGGGGTTGTGGATTCGCCACTCGATCCCTTCGAAGCGTAACGCTACGCTCCGAGTTTTCCCACCGCTTGAGACCAA
>PBTG01000164.1 GCA_002726535.1 Myxococcales bacterium
GATCAATGCTGGCCAGAAATCGAGGGCGAAACGGTAGCCAAACTGCTGCCAGCCATCATTTTGATACAAGAGCGCTGGGACCGCGACGCACAAGACAGACAGAGCCAAATTTCTGGCTAGTGAGCGCGCTCGCCTACGATCGTCGGTTTGAAGTGCTGGGGTCGCCCCCGCCGGAGAGCCGAACATGGCGAAGAGCGCGGGAGTGCACGCGAGCAGACCAAGGCCGTGGCGCGAGATTTGAATATAGGGTGAGTTGAAGCTCAGCCGCGGCAGGTTGGTCAACGCTGCTCCAAGGTTGTGATTGAGGAAAAAGAAGTTGAACAAGCCGTGGTCTCGAGTTGGGGTTCGTGTTCCCTCCAACAAATAAAAATGGCCAAATTCAAACGGATTGTGCCATCGAATCCAATTGTACCAAGCCAGAGCCAATCCGATCGTCGCCGCTGGTGCAGCGAATTGTAACAGTCGGACCATGGTGCGCTGAAATCCTCGCCAGCCATCGCCACCCAGCCATCGACCGTCTTCAAAGAGCGCTTCGAGGACGAAAAAACTGCTCGCAAACAACAGGGGCGTCCTCGTCGCGACCCCGAGTCCGAGCAGTACGCCCGCTGCGACTGGGCGACGAGCGCCCTGGGCAACCAATAAATAGAGCAGGTGGACGGTCACTCCCATGGTTAGAGCGGTAAACCAGACCGCGCCGCGGATCGCGCAATAATAGGCGACTGTACCGAAGGCAAAGAGCGCCACAATCCAGATTCGGTCAGCAACCTTGTGACGAATCAATCCTTGGGCATAGAGGCGGTTGAGCCAAAAGAGCAAAAGCATCGCTGACAGAGCGCCGAATACCAATGTGATCCAGACGTCGTTGGTGTGATAGCCCCAAACGGCGACGAAGGGCATCATCACGACAGCTGGAAAGGGCGGGAAGCTGATCTTGTATTCGACCCGGTCGCAGCGGACTCGAGGTCGCTGTGCATCACAGCCAATGGCGAGATCGCGTTTGACGTCGATCACCATCATCTTGCCGCCGACGGTCCAAAACTCGTGTTTGCGTGGTCCCCTATCGTGTTTGAAAGGGAATACTCCACGCACCTGCTGGCCGCCCTTGAGCGTCAGAACTCGGAAGCTGGCCCAATCGTTCCAGCCGGACCTGCCGTTGTTGGTGGCGCGCTTGATCGCCTCTAAATAGCCGGACCGGTCCGAAGATTGGGGTTTTGAGCGTGCATATCTGTGGGGCGTCTGCGTTTGAAAATCGCCATCCAAAAAGGATGCAGCCAGGTCCGTAAAATGAAAGTGTGGGCTAGGTTCCTTGAGGAAGTCCCAAGAGGTCAGCGCGTAGACGACCAAAACCGCGAAACCGACTTTGCCAGTGTGGCGCCAAAGGGCTCTGCTTCTTGTACTCAGTGGCAACGGACTCAAAACTTTTTTCCTTCCGAAGGACCGCGATGACGCGCCGATGCGGGC
Source organism: Myxococcales bacterium (assembly GCA_002726535.1). Lineage (GTDB taxonomy): Bacteria > Myxococcota_A > UBA9042 > UBA9042 > UBA9042 > UBA9042. Next base: position 1,462 of record PBTG01000164.1, read on the forward strand.
AAACTAGCCACCGATGATGCGCTTTTCAAGAGCGGCTCTAGCCGTTCGGCCTCTTGACGGTTATGCTCACGCACGGCGTCGATGCGGTCAAACTCTTCCGAGGGGCGTATCGAAGGTGCTCAGTGGATCGAAACTGTTGAAGATTGATAGGAAGCGAACGCTCATGAATCGAAAGACCATTTTCACTGTTGTGGCCGGCGTGCTTGTTGCCGGTTCGGTGGCCCTGGTGGCGACCCAATTACGACACACTCAAAGCAAGGCGCCGGCAACGGTCAAGGCGCCTGCTCCAAAACTCCTAGCGCTACATTTTGATGAGGCATTGGCTCAGCAAAAAGCTTTGCTCAAGGCTGCCAAAGAACTCGCGCCCAATGCCATGTTGCCGACACCGGTAGCGCACTCCGCGGGAGCCTCCGCTGTCGCGAAGATGGAGGCTAGAGAGGAAGCTGCCCCACAAGCTCCCGACTTGGCCGACAAAAAAAGCATTGCACTGTGGTTTTCGGGCAACTCCATCGGCGAGACTGACCCCTGCGGTTGAGCGCGAAACCCGCTGGGCGGTCTTGCCCGGCGATCACATTGGATGAAAGACAGACGCGGACGTTTCCGCGGGCAGCTGGCTGTCGACACTGGCGGTTGGCTGGTCTCTAACCCTCGCTTTCAATCGGACAAGCCTGGCCAAACCGAAGCTCGCGCTGTGGCCTTCTTGAAGAGTTTTCGGCTGATGCGCTATGCGGCGGTCAACATCGGCGCTCACGAGATGGTGTTGCCTCACAAGAGACTCAAAGCCCTCGCTCGACGGCATAAAGTCCAACTGGTTAGTTCGAACATTGTCGATCGCGAAACTGAAAAACCCATCTTTCAGCCGGCGGTCCTCAAGACCATCTCAGGGGTTCGCTTCGGGGTGCTGGGTCTGATCAGTGAGAATCCACAAAACTTTGGCAAACTCTTCGCGGAAAAGGGTCTGACCGTCAGCTCAGCGGTGGATGCTGCGCGGGCCGCGGTCAAGGTGTTACGTCGCAATGGCGCTCAAGTGATTGTTTGCTTGTCTGCTCTTCGTCGTAATGAGGTCGATTTGGTGAGCGAAAAAGTGCCAGGAGTGGATGTATTCGTCGGCTCATCGGGCATGGAATTGACGCTGCATTTGTCTCGCCTCAGCAACGGCTATTTTGTCGATACCTACACGAAAGGAAAATACGTCGGTGAATTGCTTTTTGAGCCGGGCAAAGAGCGCAGCAAGTGGGCTGCAGCGGACATGCGTGGCTCGTTGACGCAGCAGGTCACGGACTTGCGTTTGCAGGTACGCGGCATTCAACATCAGCTCAAGAACGCCAACCAAAAAGACTCGCCGATTCAACTCACCGAACAATCGCGTGAAGTACTCCAACAGCAACTGGTGCAGCGCAGAGCCAAACTCCAACGGGTAACCATGGAGTTAGAGGACTTCAAAGAAAGTCCGGCCGGAGCGGGTCGCATGAAGATGCGAATGCTGCCGCTGAATAAAGAAATCAAAGATGAGCACAAGGTGCTCAAAGCGGTCGATGCATATAAAGCGAAATACCCGACTAAACCAGGTCACTGATGGATCAACAGAGCTTCGAAGAGGTGCTGAAGTTTGTGGTTGAACGGCGACTCGATCAGTTCGCGTTTCAACCCGATCAACTCGATTTGGATGATGAGTTCGACTTTCTCACTGAGGTTGAACAACCGGTACAAACTAGCCCTCGTTGGCAGCCCAGAAGGGCTCCTGGAGATCCTCGTCGGGATGCTGCCGACAAGTGGGTAGCTTCGATCAGCGAGGCAAGCAGTGGCGACTCACAACCTTGGGTTGACGCCTTGGAGATGCGACTCGCTGATGGCCCTTGCGATGCAGAAGGGGTCTGGGTTGCTCTCGCTGCATTGAGTGCGGCTGAGGGCGACGCCAACTTGGTCGATCACGGACCCGTGTCTCAAATCCTTCACGCTACGCTAAACGCTGGAGGAGCTGACGAGCTAGACTTGGGCGCCCTATCGGTCGGGTTGATTGGCCGGTATCGAGCCAGTTCGCTCCAAGTCGACGTCGCGAAGTGGCTGCACCGCAACGCCGACCGCATCGCATTTGATGCCATCGAAAGTACCCTGCTGTGTTTGGGCGAGATCGGTGACGGCCGCTGCGTTCGGGCGATGGAAGCGCTCTTAATGGACCGCCCAGCCTCGATGAGTGAGCACCAGTGCTGGCGCGCACGGCATATTGTGCAGCTGATCCGTCGCGACCACCGTCGTTGATCACCAACCCGGCAAATCGTACCAAGGAGGCGCCGGTGCGTTTCCAGGGGCAGGTCCTGTTTTGGCGACGCAGGTGGCGTCGTTGGCTGCGCCAGGAGTGCCTTTGTCGCCAGCTCCAAAACTCTTGGTAGCTAGGCACCAGGCAGCTCCGGAGTCATTGCTGCTCGCATCCGTCGCTGCAGGCGCCAGCTGATAGGCGACTCCAGCGCTCTTGCCAGGCCAGCCAAGCAAACCGGCTGTCGTTTGGTATTGGACTTGGTCAACCAGCGTGCCGTCTTTGCTAAAGATTGCGATTTTTCCACCCTTGGAGCTGTTCGACAGCGCGATGGAACTCGGGTACGCGAAGGCAATCGTCACGCCACCGTTGATGGTCTTATCGGCCTTGAGACCGAGGACAATCGAGGATTTCGCCGGGATTGTGACCTTGTTGTTGGGGCCACCGATGACCACGTCTTTGGTGTCCTTATCTGCCAATGTCCATCCGGTGATGTCGATCTCGTTATTCGAAGGGTTGGTGAGTTCAAACCACTCTCCGTTTGGATCGGTTACGGCCGTGGAGTCGAATAAAATTTCAGTGATGACAACCTCTCCGGATTGTTTGACCTGGGTTACCTCTAGCTGACACGTGCTCGAGCAGCCATCGCCACTTTTTTGGTTGCCATCGTCACAGGTCTCGCCCTTTTGCTGAACTTTGTCACCGCAAACTGCAGGGGGCTGTGAACAGGCGTTGCCTTTGCCGTCTTTGTTGTCGTCAGCCTGATCTTTGTTCGCTTTGGTCGGACAGTTGTCACAGGCGTTGCCCACTCCGTCTTTATCCGAGTCGGACTGGCTCGAGTTGGCAATTTTCGGACAGTTGTCCGTCGCATCCGGATACTCGTCACCGTCGAAGTCCGGTGGACAGGGCGCGTTTGCGGCTCCAGGACTACCGATGTCGCCAGCGCCGTAAGGCGTTTTCGATTTGCACCAGTTCTTACCGATGTCGTTGTCCGTCGCGTTTAGCTTGTCGTTGCTTAGCTGCAAGCTAAACCCAGCCTTGAAGCTCTGCCATCCGTTGGTCTTGGAGGCATACTTGACCGAATCGACCAGTGTGTTGCCCCACAATAGTTGGACTTCGCCCGAAACGTTGGTCAAAGAGACGCTGCTGTAGCCGTAGGTCATCGCCACACCACCGTTGAACTGCTTGTCGGCGTTGATGCCGATGACTGCGTACGATTTGGGCGCCACCAGCAAGTTCGCTGTACCGGCGTTGATGACGTGGACTTTCGAGCCTTGTCGCAATTCGACGCCATTGATGTCGTGGGTCTCCGTAGTGGGATTGTACAGTTCAATCCATTCGCCAACACTGTCATTTACGGCTGTGGTGTCGACCATAAGTTCGGTGATCACCAAATCTCCAAATGAAAGGGGAGTCTCGACCGAGCACCCTGGCGCGCAGCCGTCTCCAGGGAGTCCGTTGCCGTCGTCGCATGCTTCACTGCCGTCGATGACCCCGTTGCCGCAGTAGGGCGTTTCACACACATCACCGATGCCGTCCTCATTGCTGTCTTTTTGGTCTGGATTGGCTGTTTTTGGGCAGGTATCACAGGCATCGCCGAAGCCGTCTGAATCCGTGTCGGTCTGAAATTTATTCTTCGTTTTTGTGCAGTTGTCCGAGAGGTCGGGAATTTTGTCGCCGTCGTCGTCGTCTTTCCAGCCTACGCAGCTTGGATTCGTAGCTCCTGGGCTTCCCAGATCACCGTCGCCGTACACCTGCTGGCCATGACACCAATAGGTCATATCGTCGTTGGCGGCGGCTGAAGTCTGGGTTGGATCCAAGCTCAGCGAGGCTCCTGCGGGGATCTTTGTGCTCTTGTCCCAGGTGACTTGGTCGACCACGACGAGCTCATTTTTTTGGTCAGGCTGCTTGGCTTTATGAAAACTGACCAACTTCAGGGTCTGTTTGGTGTTGGCCATGTTGAGTTTGCCATAGGCCACATCAATCGGTGCGCCGCCGTTGAGTTGCTTGTCTTGTTCAGGCCCGACGACCAGGTAGCCCTTGGCTGGGATCAAGATGTCGCTCAGCGAGGCTAAGGGTTTCCAGTAGGGTTTGGCCTGACCGACTTGAATGCGCAGACCATTGACCCGAACAGGCTTATCGCTAGGGTTGTATAGCTCGATCCATTCGCCGTCATCGTCGCTGACCGTCGCTGGGTTTGGCAGCATTTCGGTGATGATCAGCGCGCCGGGCTTGAGTTCAGCCTCAAGTTGGCAGTATTTGCTGCAGCCGTCACCGCTCCATAGGTTGCCGTCATCGCAGTCTTCACTGTCTTTTTTGACGTTGTCTCCACACCCAGGGATGGCGTCCGGTTCGCAGGCGTCACCGACGCCATTTTGATCCTGGTCGCTCTGAGCAGGATTGGCGACCTGGGGGCAGTTGTCTTTGTCGTCATTGACCCCGTCTTTGTCGAGATCGAGGGCGTTGCACAGGCCGTTTTCTTTGCCAGGAGTGCCAGCGTCACCCGAAGCCATTTTTTCAGTGGCGGCGCACCAGGAGTCGGGCGAGTCGTTGTCACTCGCGGTTGAGCTGTCTTTGGACAACTGCATCGCTTTGCCATTGAGAGACGGCCAACTGGCGCTTTTGTCCCACTTGACCTGATCGACCACCACGCCGTTGGTACGAAGCACGATGGCATCGACGGAGTTCGCCAGGTTGATGGCCTCGGCGTAGGCGTGATTGACTTTCACGCCTCCATTGACAGTCTCGTCCGCATTGCGACCAAACACGTAGTATGCCCCCGGAGCGACGGTCGTGCCCGAGCCGTCGACAACGTAGGAGTCTTTGTTGTCGTCGGAGATCACCAAACCGGTCAAATCAATGGTCTCTTCGGTCTCGTTACGAATTTCAAACCACTCACCATTTTTGTCAGCGACCTTTCCGGAGCCGTATGGGTTGTAGTGGATCTCGGTGATCACCAACTCACCAGCGACCAGGTCTGGGCCTTTGGGAGTTGGTCCACTGTCTGTTGCGTCGCCGCAGGTCTGAGTTGTGCCCTTGCAGACGCCGCCATTGCACCGGTCGTTGCCCGTACATTCGTCGCCATCGTCACAAGGAGCTTTGTTCTGGGGGTGAGTGCAGGACCCATTGGTGCAGAAGTCATCGGTGCATGGATCGCCGTCATCGCAGTCTCCTCCACAGTCGCCAACATCAAAAACGGCACCGCCGTCACCAAAGCCGTCGAAGGGCACCGTCATGGTGTCGGATCGGTTGTCATCGGCGTCGCCGCAGGCGCTCATCGACATCAACACTGGCACCACCACCAACCAAAGTAGGCTCGCCAAACTCAGGGGGCGGATGGGATGAATCGGTTTCATTACAGTCTCCTTGGGTCTGGCACCGTTACGATACATGGCGCCAGGTCGCGGTGATGATACCATTGTCCGCCAGGTCTTGTAGCCGAGCCAGCGCATTCAGCGCAACTGCAGCGACAGCAGCGGCATCCGTCGAATACGCAGATGATTGACCAACGGTCAGTCACCGGCCACCCTACCAACGGTCAGCGCCGCCGGGCGCGTACAGGGAGCGGATTCTATGGTCTCAAACTATCGCATTGTGTGTTTGTCGAGCGCGTTGCTGCTCTGCGGGTCGATCATCGCGGGACCAGCGGTGGCCGCGGACAAGGTCAAACCGACTCAGAAGGTCACGGCGGAAGACGCCTTTCGCCAAGGCGTTGCTGCCATGTCAGCCGGCCAAATCGAGGTGGCTGTTGAGCGTTTCGAACGCTGCACAGAGCTCAAAATTGATCTCAAGGAGTGCTGGTACAACCTCGGACTGGCCTGGGGACGAAAGCGTAAGTTTGTCCTGGAGGCGAAGGCCTATCAAAAGGCGATCGAACTCGACCCCACCTACGGCCGCGCACACTTCAATCTCGCGCTGGTTCTTGAAGACTTGGGCAAAGCGGCAGAGTCGATTGTGCACTATGACAAAGCCATCGCTGCGGAGCCAAATGCTCAAGATGCTAGGCTCAATCGGGCGATGTTGTTGCTGCGGCTTAAGCGAGTCGACGACGCTGTGCGCGGCTTTCGATCTGCGACCAAAATCAAAGAGTCCAACCCTGAGGCTTGGTTTGACCTAGCGCAGGCGCTTGAGATTCAGGCAGATCCTCTCGACGAGCCCAAACGAACCAAGGGACTACGCGAGGCAGTGAAAACCTATTATCGCTGCCTGCAACACGCTTCCAAGCATCACCGTGCTTGGTACAACATTGGGGTGGTCCACCATCGTCTGAAGGATTCAGCCTCAGAGATCGCGGCCTACAAAAAGGCCCTGGAGATTAAAGGGGGCTATACTCCGGCGCTCTACAATCTGGCATTCGCATTGCGCGACTCTGGCGATAAAACGACCGCCAAGCAGGCCTTTCAGCGTTATTTAGCAGTCGCGGGCAAACGCAAATCAGAGAAGCGATTCATTCGCGCTGCCAAAGCCGCTCTTTCTCGGTTATGAGCATTGACGTCGCTGCTATTCAACGCCGTCTTGGCGTCGTCCGCAATGCCGTCAGTAGGGCCGCTGCGGGGCGCGCTGATGTGACTCTGATAGCGGTGAGCAAAGGTCATGTCAGCCATGCAATACGAGCCGCATATGAGGCTGGGCAACGCGACTTTGGGGAGAGTTATCCTCAAGAGTGGCGTACAAAGTCTCAAGAACTCGCCGATCTCTCAGAGTTGCGTTGGCATTTCATCGGCCATTTACAACGCAACAAAACTCAATGGGTAGCTGGCCAAGTAGCACTGCATCACGCGGTCAATTCACTCGCAGGCCTGGAGACCCTCGCACGGCGGAGCAGTCAGTCTGGACGCATTCAAGACGTGTTGTTGCAGGTTAATCTGGCTGCCGAGGCGACCAAACGAGGCTGTGCGCCTGATGAGATAGACACCTACGCGCAGGCCTTGCTCGGTGCACCTGGGCTGCGGTGGCGCGGGTTGATGACGTTGCCGCCTCAGGACGGCTCGGCGCGAGTGTGGTTTGGCCGGCTTCGAGACCTTCGCGATCGTTTGCGCTCAGAACACCAAAGTGCGCTTCATGCTGCCGATTGTTCGTTAGATTTATTATCCATGGGTATGAGTGGAGACTTTCGCGAAGCGATCGAAGAGGGGGCAACCCATGTGAGGGTTGGGACTGCGATTTTTGGACCTCGAGGTCCATAATGTTTGCACGAAAGTTTGATCTGAGCGCTTGACGAGCGCCCTGTTCAGACCGTACCCAAGTCACACGACATTCGGGAGGATCCCATGGGTGAGCGTTGCTACGTAGATTTAGAGAGTCGCAACGGAGAGTTGGTTCACGAATATGGTGACCACGTCCACCTCATCAGCGACCCACTGGCGCTGACGTGGCTTTCGCGGCTATGTCACCCATCTTGCGTACAACCAGAGGTCAATCGGATTGTCTCGTTGCTCTACCGAGGTTTGGTTCGAGAGGTGATCAACCGCGAGTTTCCCAAACGAGTCGTCCGCACTGAGACGCGCATGCGCGAAATCGAAGAGCGCGGATATTACGAAGGCACCGTGATTGATCCTCAGGTTGAGGTGACCACGGTTGACATCGCCCGGGCTGGAATCTTGCCCTCGATGGTTTGTTTTGAAGCCTTGAGTGAGATCCTCGACCCTGGATTCGTGCGTCAGGACCACATCTTGATGAATCGCACTACAGACTCGTCTTCTCATGTCACCGGCGCCGCCACCCACGGTCGAAAGATCGCAGGGCCCATCGATGGAAGATACCTCTTGTTTCCAGATCCAATGGGCGCAACTGGAGGCTCTTTGACTGAGGCCATCACCTTCTATCGGGAGCACTTGGACGGCCGCCCCAAACATTGTTTTGCGCTCAACCTGATCGTCACTCCTGAGTTCATTCGCAAGTTGACTGCCAGCTTCCCAGACGATGTCAGCATCTACGCCTATCGCCTCGACCGGGGTATGAGCACCGAAGCCGCCCTAAAGAGCCGCCCTGGGACCTTTCCTGACCAAGAATTCGGGCTCAACGATGTTCAATACATCGTCCCAGGAGCTGGTGGGATGGGCGAGGTCATGAACAACGCGCTTTCCTAATCACCCGCGAACTGGAGGACCCCGTGACCAATCCCTACGCTCATGAGCATATCGCGCCCTATCTGACGCAAGAGCAGCTCTCCGAGCGAGTCTCCAAGTTGGCGGCGGAGATCTCAGCCGATTTACAGCCTTATGAATCGACGATCTTTATCTGTGTCCTCAACGGATCGTTTATGTTTTACGCTGACCTTCTCAAGCACATCGAAGGGCCGACCAACACTGCCTTTTTGGGGGTCTCCAGCTATGAAGGTGGAACGAGCACCACAGGGGCGGTGAGGTTGACCTTGGATCTGACGATCGACATCACCGGTCGAGACGTCATCATCGTCGAGGACATCGTCGACACGGGTCTGACCATGAGTTATCTGCTTGAGAGCCTCCGCTCCCGTAAGCCTCGATCTTTGAAGGTCTGTACCTTGCTGCACAAGCCGGCTCGAAAAAAGATCGACGTGCCGATCGATTATTGTGGCTTCGTGATCGAAGACGTGTTCGTAGTTGGCTATGGACTTGATTTTAATCAGCGATATCGAGATCTTCCATACATTGGTGTGATGTCTTTTGACGACGAGCAAGCCTCTTGATCCTCCGTTGGCTCGGTCACGCTGCCTTTTCACTTCAATGTGAGCAGACACGTCTTTGCCTGGATCCTCACGCACCTGGCGTGGTCGGTGGACGTTTTCACTTGCCAGCAATTGAGGGGCCTTATGATGCTGTGGTCGTCTCACATCCCCACGAAGATCATCATGCGTGGCGTCCGATTTTGGGGACCACACACATTGTGGACACCGATCAGCGCGTCGGCGAACTTGAGATCTCTTTTCGAGCTGTAGCGCACGACAGCGTCGGCGGAGCTGCCATGGGCTGGTCGCGCATGGTCCGTATTCGAGATCGTCACGGTGCGACCTTGGTCCATTGCGGGGACATTGGGGCTTGGTCTCAGCAAGACGTGCTCTGGCTGCAAGATGCGGATGTTGTGCTCATGCCAGTCGGTGGAAATTTTACCCTCAATCCTGATCTGGCGGCTGAGCTATGTCGTCAAATCGGTCCTCGAATGATTGTCCCAATGCATGCTCAAGATCCGATGGTCGATCTGGCTTTGGCCTCGACTGATGACTTTGTCCGTCAGTTGCAATGGACAAGTGAGCGGCTCGACCAACTGACGATCGCCGCGAATTGTCGCGAAGCGCGGATTATTTCTCTACGGAGAGACCTGTAAATTTCCGGTGCCTATATAGAATAATGTCATTTTGACGATCGTCCGAGTCCAGGTCGATCGCATTTTGTTCAGGGATTCATTTCCCCAGAACGCTCGAAGGTGTTTTCTTTGCAAAGTGTTAATAATCAGCATGTTAGAGGAGATTTTTTGGTCGACTATCGGGTGTAATACGCGATCTCGGTCGATTCATGGCACTCAATGACAAATTCGACGTTGGAATGTCCTTGACATGAACTCGCACTTCAAGCATAACCCGCGCCCCGCAGCCCGCCAAAACGGCATGCTGCGTCCTGCCGAAGCGCAGAGGAGAGATCCTCTCATGGCCGAAAGGTCAAAGCTCGGGCCGGATCGTGTAGGTCGGTAAGTGCTCTGAGAGCAAACTGCCGACCGCGGGTTGACCATCGCGGTGAGTGGTCAGCACGCGAACGAGCCCGGGAATCTATCTCACCGTAGTCCGTGTTGGGACCCAAGGAGCCTCCTCACAGAGCTCTTCCCGGCACTCGATTTTAAAGAAGCGCAGCGGCTCCGGCCCTGCATAAATGGAGCAAATAGCCCATGCCAACGATTAACCAGCTGGTCCGCAATCGTCGTCGTGCGAAGCGAAAAAAGAGCACGGCCCCCGCACTGCAAAACTGCCCCCAGAAGCGAGGCGTTTGCACCCGCGTGTACACCACGACCCCAAAGAAGCCGAACTCGGCGCTTCGTAAGGTCGCTCGTGTTCGTTTGTCCAATGGAATCGAGGTTACGTCCTACATCCCGGGCGTCGGCCACAACCTCCAGGAGCACAGCATCGTTCTGATCCGCGGTGGTCGTGTGAAGGACCTTCCCGGTGTTCGTTACCACATCATCCGCGGCACGCTCGACGCCACCGGCGTCGCCAACCGCAACCGCGGCCGCAGCAAATACGGCGCGAAGAAGCCAAAGCAGAAGTAAATCGTCACGATCTGACACGCAAACGTTCAGTTAACTGACGTCCAGGAGATTCGACATGCCACGTCGTCGCCAAGTTCCAAAACGCCCGGTCCTTCCTGATCCCAAGTTCGGGGACAAGCTGGTCACCAAATTTACTAACTGCCTGATGATGGACGGCAAAAAGTCCACAGCTGAGCGGTTGATGTACGAGGCTCTCGATAAGGTTGAGGCCCGTGCGAAAGAGGATCCAGTCAAGGTCCTGCACCGCGCAGTTGAGAACGTTCGACCTGCGGTTGAGGTCAAGTCCCGCCGAGTCGGTGGTTCGACCTACCAGGTGCCGGTTGAGGTTCGTCCGGAGCGTCGTACCGCTTTGGCGCTACGCTGGCTCATCGGCTTCGCTCGCAAGCGCGGCGAGAAAGGCATGGGCGAAAAGTTGGCCAATGAGCTGCTCGAGGCTGCTGGCATGCGCGGCGCCGCAGTTAAACGTCGTGAAGATACACACCGAATGGCTGAAGCCAACAAGGCTTTCGCCCACTACCGCTGGTAGAGAATCGATCCGAGTCAACGTCATGGAGACGCTGACTCACCACCCTTTCGCTCCGACACCCGAGGCGAAATCACGGAGTCCAAAGTGGCACGCACAATCCCACTCGATACCGTTCGCAACATTGGCATCATGGCTCACATTGATGCGGGTAAGACCACTACGACTGAGCGCATCCTGTATTACACAGGACGTTCTCACAAAATTGGTGAGGTTCACGACGGCGCTGCAACCATGGACTTCATGGAGCAGGAGCAGGAGCGTGGCATCACCATTACCTCCGCCGCGACCCAGTGCGAGTGGAAGGGTACGACGATCAACATCATCGATACCCCCGGCCACGTTGACTTCACCGTTGAGGTCGAGCGCGCTCTGCGTGTTCTCGATGGCGCTGTAGCGGTCTTCTGTGCTGTTGGCGGCGTTGAGCCCCAGTCCGAGACGGTGTGGCGTCAGGCCAACACCTACGGCGTGCCTCGTATCGGATTCGTCAACAAAATGGACCGCATTGGCGCTGACTTCCTCAATGTGGTTGGTCAAGTGCGTGAGCGCCTCGGAGCTCGCCCGGTCCCCATGCAACTGCCTATCGGCGCCTACGACACTTTTCGCGGCGTCGTAGACCTGATCAGCAACCGCGCGATTATCTACAAGGATGAGAGCAAGGGCGCTGAGTTCTCCTACGAGGACATCCCCGCAGACATGGTCGATGAGGTTGAGCAGTACCGCACCGAGTTGATCGAGATCGCCTCCGAGCAGAGCGACGACCTGATGGAGAAGTACCTCGAAGGTGAAGACCTCACTACTGAGGAGATTTACGAGGCGGTTCGAATCGCGACGTTGAACATGGAGATCGTTCCAATGTTCTGCGGTTCAGCCTTCAAAAATAAAGGCGTTCAAGAGTTGCTCGATGCGGTGCATAGTCTGCTGCCATCGCCGCTCGACGTTCCAGCTATTGAGGGCTTCGAGCCTGATGATGACGACGAGAGGTTGACTCGCAAGGCCGATGACAACGATCCCTTCTCAGCGTTGGCCTTTAAGATCTGGTCGGATCCCTTTGTCGGACACCTCACCTACATCCGTGTCTACTCAGGCTCGGCGGTTGTGGGCGACACACTGATCAATTCGAACAATGGCAAAAAAGAGCGCATGGGCCGCATCATGAAGATGCACGCTGACAAGCGCGAAGACATCAAAGAGGTCTACGCCGGCGATATCGTCGCTGTCGCAGGTCTCAAAGACACCATCACGGGGCACACGCTGTGCGACCGAGCCCAGCCGATCGTGTTGGAGTCCATGAACTTCCCTGAGCCCGTGATCAGCGTGGCGATTGAGCCTGACAACAAGACTGAAGAGCAGAAGCTCGGAAACGGTCTCGCAAAGCTCAGCCGCGAAGATCCATCCTTCACGGTCAAATCCGATGAAGAGACAGGACAGACAATCATTTCGGGCATGGGTGAACTGCACTTGGAGGTCATCGTTGACCGACTCAAGCGTGAGTTCAACGTCATGGCTCAAGTGGGTGCTCCGCAGGTTGCATACCGTGAGACCTTGCGAAATCCGACCGAAATCGATCACAAGTTCAGCAAGCAGACTGGTGGTCGTGGTCAATACGCCCACGTCAGCTTGAAGCTTGAGCCCCAAGACGCGGGTTTTGGTTACGAGTTCGTCGACAAAATCAAAGGCGGTGTTGTTCCTCGCGAGTACATCCCTGCGGTCGACAAAGGTATCCAAGACGCCATGAGCGGTGGTGTGTTGGCAGGCTTCCCGATGGTCGACATCAAGGCGACCCTCTTTTACGGCAGCTACCACGACGTTGACTCCAGTGAGATGGCTTTCCGAACCTGCGCTTCGATGGCTTTCAAAGAAGGCTCGCGCAAAGCGAAGCCAGTCTTGCTTGAGCCTATCTTCTCGATCGAGATCGTGACCCCTGAGGATTACATGGGTGACGTGATTGGTGACCTGAACCGCCGTCGCGGCCAGATCGCGAATCTCGATGAGAGAAGCGGCTCGAAGGTCATCACCGGCAAAGTGCCGCTGAGCGAGACTTTTGGTTACGCTACAGAACTGCGGTCGATGTCGCAGGGACGCGCTACCTACACCATGCAGTTCTCTCACTATGAGCCAGCCCCCAACGCGGTCACCGAGAAAGTGATCAAAAAGACGGCCGGCTAATCGCCGAACTATCGATTAGAGGAAATACCAATGGCGACCCGAATTCGAATCCGACTGAAGGCATACGATCACAAGCTGCTCGACGCCTCTGTCTCTGAAATCATGACCACTGTGCGCAATACCGGCGCACGGATTGCGGGACCGATTCCGCTTCCGACGCGTATCAACCGGTACACGGTGTTACGTGGTCCACACGTCGATAAGAAGAGCCGTGAGCAGTTCGAAATCCGAACTCACAAACGTCTCCTCGATATTCTTGACCCGACCCAGCAGACTCTCGACGCATTGATGCGTTTGGATCTCGCGGCCGGCGTCTCTGTCGAAATTAAATCCTAACGTCGTCTTTGACGACTGACCCTGCATTCACCTGAAGCCAGCTGAAGAGGCAAATGATGGCCACCTTCAAGATGTACAACCAGAGCGCCCAAGAGGTCGGTGAGATTGAGCTCGCCGACGCCGTCTTTGGTGCAGACATTAAGCCCCACCTCCATTGGGAGATCGTCAAGATGCAGCGAGCCAACGCGCGCGCTGGTACACACTCGACGAAAACCCGGGCCGAGGTACGAGGCTCAACCAAAAAGATCTACCGTCAGAAAGGGACGGGCAACGCGCGCCACGGTGCACGCAAATCGCCCATCTTTGTTGGCGGTGGTGTCGCTCACGGGCCACGTCCGCGCGATTACAGCTACACGGTACCGAAGAAGGTCCGCGCCGCTGCGTTGCGTTCGGCGATCAGCACACGAGCGACTGGCGGCGACTTGATCGTTATCGATCAGTTCAACTTCGATGCGCCAAAGACCAAAGCTGCAGCTCAGTTGCTTAGCGCACTGGACGCCAGCAAGGCGCTCATCGTTGTTCCCTCTGAGGATTCGGCCGTTCACAAGTCGTTTCGCAACTTGGTGGGGGCCAAATACATTCGCGCCGAAGGCGTGAACGTCTACGACGTCCTGAAGTACGACAAACTGGTGGTGACGGCTGATGCCGCGCGCGCCCTTGAGCAGCGCTTGGCCTAAGGGAGACTGACACCATGAAATTGCACCCGACCCAAATCTTGATTCGTCCCCTCATCACGGAGAAGAACAATCTACTCCGTGAGCGGGATAATGAGTACATTTTTGAAGTGCACATGGACGCCAATAAGGCGCAAATCCGCGATGCGGTTGAGCGACTCTTTGCGGTATCTGTGGCTGACGTGCGCACCATGGTCCAGCGCGGTAAAAACCGCCGAGTTGGGCAGCACGTAGGCAAGCGGCCGAACTTCAAGAAGGCGTTTGTTCGCCTTCAGGGTGAAGCCAACATTGATTTCTTCGAAGGCATCTAGTTCCGAATGACGTAGCCCCGATGTGGGCCCAGGAGACGACACCATGTCCATCCGAAAATACCGTCCAACGACACCAGGTCAGCGCGATCGCCAGGGACCTGACTTCAGCGAGGTGACCAAAGGGTCTCCCGAGAAGTCCTTGATCTCGCCGCTCAAAAAGACTGGTGGTCGCAATAACGTTGGTCGCATGACGAGTCGCCATCGTGGCGGCGGACACAAACGCCACTATCGCTTGATTGATTTCAAGCGAGACAAGGTCGGCGTTCCAGCTCGCGTTAGCGCGATTGAATACGATCCCAACCGAACGGCACGGCTTGCGCTGCTGACCTACGCGGACGGTGAGAAGCGCTACATTCTCGCGCCCAACGGCTTGAACGTTGGAGACGAAGTGCTTTCGAGCAAAAACGCAGATATTCAGCCTGGCAATGCGATGCCGCTCTCAGCGATGCCGGTCGGTACGACCGTTCATGCGATTGAGATGAAAGTCGGCGGTGGCGCTCAACTGTGCCGCAGCGCTGGCACCAAGGCACAGCTCATGGCGCTCGAAGGCAAGCACGCCTTGTTGCGTTTGCCGAGCGGTGAACTTCGCAAGGTCATCGCTCGTTGCCGCGCCACCATCGGCGAAGTGGGCAATGCGAAGCACAACAACGAGAACCTCGGGAAAGCAGGGCGTAAGCGCTGGCTTGGTCGACGTCCGCATGTGCGCGGCGTTGCCATGAACCCGGTTGATCACCCCCTCGGTGGTGGTGAGGGCCGGACCTCTGGTGGCCGTCACCCATGTACACCATGGGGCAAGCCCACCTTGGGTGCCAAGACTCGTAAGAACAAGCGTAGCAACCACATGATCGTCAGCCGGCGTAAGAAGTAGTAAGGGAGCATCATCATGCCTCGTTCCATTAAGAAAGGACCGTTCGTTGACGATCACCTCATGAAGAAGGTGCTCGAGGCGGAGCGCAGCGGTAACAAAAAGCCGATTAAGACCTGGTCGCGTCGTTCGACCATCTTTCCTGAGTTCGTCGGACACAATTTTATGGTCCACAACGGCAAGAAATTTGTTCCGGTGTACGTCACCGAAAACATGGTCGGTCACAAACTCGGCGAGTTTTCACCGACGAGAACCTACTACGGTCACGCCGCCGACAAGAAGATGAAGCGACGGTAACCAGTCGTTAGCAGGGCTCCCTTGGGGAGTCGTGCGATGGAGAACAGAAAATGACAACCACCAAGGCCTACCTGCGAGACATCCGTATCGCTCCGCGTAAAATGCGGATGGTCGTCAATCAGATCCGTGGAAAAAGTGCTGCAGAAGCACTCGACGTCCTGCAGTTCACCTTGAAAAAAGGTGGCGAGCCAGTTCGCAAGTTGCTCGACAGTGCGATTGCCAACGCGGTGACGAGTCACTCCATGGACGCCGACGCGCTCTACGTCGCGGAGGTCTATGTGGATCAGGGGACAACGCTGAAGCGGTGGCGTCCTCGCGCGATGGGACGCGCAACCCGAATTAACAAGAAGACCAGCCACGTGACGCTGGTGCTGGGAGTTCGCTGAGCTCCTAAGCCAGCGTAAACGGAGAGACTCATGGGACAAAAGACCCATCCAAACGGACTGCGATTAGGCGTTATCCGCTCCTGGAACTCAAAGTGGTTCGAGGAAAAGAAGTACGCTCAGTGGCTCCAGGAAGACCTGCAGATCCGCAAGCTGATCAAAGGTGAGATGAAGCACGCCGGTATCTCGAGGATCGAGATCGAGCGTCGTGCTCGTCAGGTTCGCATCGGAATCCATACCGCGCGACCGGGAATCCTCATCGGCCCGAAAGGCAAAGAGGCTGAGCGTCTCAAAGCCGCCGTGGGCAAGATCTCCGAAGGCGACGTCTACTTGAGCATCCACGAAGTGCGTCGCTCCGAGACCGATGCGCAGTTGGTTGCCGAAAATATCGCTACGCAGTTGGAGCGACGAGTCGCTTTTCGCCGGGCGATGCGCAAGGCCATGCAGGCTGCTCAGAAGTTTGGTGCCAAAGGCATCCGCGTGTCCTGCAAGGGTCGCCTCGGCGGCGCCGAGATGGGCCGCTACGAGTGGTACCGCGAAGGTCGCGTCCCATTGCATACGCTCCGCGCCGATATTCAATACGGCGAGGCGCTCGCGAAGACGACGTATGGAATCATTGGGATTAAGACGTGGATTTACCACGGCGATGTGATCCCGGAGCGGGCTGCCCCCCGCCCCTAAGGCAAGAACTAACGCGCTGGCTATTTCAGCCAGTGCCTGAACACCGAAGGAGACCGCCATGTTGGCTCCAAAGCGAATCCGCTGGCGAAAAGTTCAAAAAGGTCGAAAAGGCGGCTTGGCGTGTCGAGGCACGGAAGTATCCTTTGGCGACTTTGGACTTCAGACAACCGAGTCTGGCTGGTTGACGAGTCGCCAAATCGAGGCTGCTCGTATCGCCATGACCCGTAAAATGCGCCGTGGCGCGAAGATCTGGATTCGGATCTTCCCCCACAAGCCCATTTCGAAGAAGCCGGCCGAAACCCGCATGGGTAAAGGTAAGGGCGGACCGGACCACTGGGTCGCGGTCGTTAAGCCTGGCCACATGCTTTACGAGATTCAGTCTGACGATGAGGCATTGGTTCGGGAGGCTTTTGTTCTAGCAGCACACAAGCTGCCCGTGCGGACCCAAGTCGTTAGCCGAGGAGAGATCCGATGAAAAAGAGCGTCATCAAAGAGATGACCCTGTCGGAGCTGCGCCGGAGCGAGACCAACCTCCGAGAGGAGTTGTTCCGCCTGCGGTTTCAGCACCACACCGGTCAGTTGGCCAGCCCCATCAAGCTGCGCAGCACGCGCCGCAATCTGGCTAGGGTTATGACCCGAATTCGAGCATTCGAGCTGGGCGACGTCCAGACCGAGACGAAGGAGTCTTAAGATGTCGGAGAACATCGAAAACACCGAGACTGTCGCGAAAGCGACTCAGCGGCATCGCCGTCAGTTGACCGGCGAGGTCGTCTCGAAAGTTCCAAAATCCAAGACCGCCGTGGTGAAAGTCACCCGTACTTACCTGCACCCGCAGTATCGCAAGTACGTTCGACGGTCGAAGAAGTACATGACTCATGACGAAAACGACACCACCGAGGTGGGAGACATCATCGTCATTGAGGAGTGCCGCCCAGTTTCCAAGCGGAAGCGCTGGCGTCTCCGTTCGATTGTGCGCAAGAACATCTGAAGTGGCTCTTGACCTTGTGTCAGAGGCCCGAATGGTCCCGAAAAGACCACCTGTGAGGATAACATGATTCAGAGCGAGTCAGTCCTGTTAGCGGCAGACAACTCCGGCGCCAAACGCCTGCGATGCATTAAGGTGCTTGGCGGCAGTAAGCGGAAGTACGCCTCCGTTGGTGACGTCATCGTCTGTGCAGTTCGAGAAGCGCTGCCGCGCTCGAAGGTAAAAGTGGGCGATGTCGTCCGTGCCGTGGTCGTTCGAACGGCCAAAGAAGTCGGTCGTGACGATGGTACCTACATCAAGTTCGACGGCAACGCTGCCGTGCTGATTAACAAAGCCGGTGAGCCGGTCGGTACGCGTATCTTTGGACCTGTAGCTCGAGAGCTGCGCGCCAAACGGTACATGAAAATCGTGTCGCTCGCTCCTGAGGTCCTGTAGGGCCAGCAACGAGCGCAGGTCGCCTACAGGGCGATGACGCAATAAGAGGTTGATGATGAACAAGATTCGCAAAGGTGACCTGGTACAGGTCCTCGCGGGCAAAGACAAAGGCAAGACGGGCAAAGTGATGCGCTTGCTCGCCGACGGTCGACGCGTGTTGGTCGAAGGTGTGAACC
>PBTG01000165.1 GCA_002726535.1 Myxococcales bacterium
GGTGACGTGGCTCAGGGCCGAAGGGTCGGCGCCTGTGCCTGCAATGACCGGAATCAAGAATGCTGCGTTATTGGTAGACGTACCGCCTGCGCCGTCAGAGTTGGCTGCGATGATGGTGATGAACGCCTTCTTACCACTCGTGAGACTGATCGCCTCAATTGTCCCATCAGACATGATTGCACCGAGCACTGGAGTGGCTCCGCCGGCAAGCGCATCCTTGGTCGCGCCAGTGATATCAGTCATCGCGCCGCCAAGAACCACGGTCCCAGAGGAGTATGCAAAGTCAGACCGCGTGGCGTTCTGGGTGCCTGCATCTGAGAGAAGGAGACCGCTCACCACCTCACTCCGCTTTCCGTACAGGCGGGAGATGTCCTCAACGAGGCTCACGAACGACTTGGTGAACCACTTCTTGGCGGTAAAGGTAGTGAGCGCTGAGAGCGCAGAATAGCCGGTAGCTTTAGGCATTGTGTCTTCCTCAAAATGTCAGCGGCCTGCATTGACCGACAGCTATCGCTGCACTGACAGCAGTAGACTATCACAGTCTGCTTATTTTGAACAACGACTAACCGCGACCTTGTTTATACCAATACCGAAGGCCACCCTTGCGCCGCATGTTTTCTATCTCTTTCTTTGTGTGATGCGTCGGCGGGAGCACTGCGTAAAGAATCTGCTCCATCATGTCCGCTGTCAGCTTCGGCTCCTTGCGGATCTTTGATGCATAAAAAGCAGCCTGACCGAGATTAAGAGCAGCGTGATGTGGGTAGTTTTTGAGATGCTCTTTTGATGGGATTGTGGTCCCGGCCGCGATGATTGCTTCTTTGAGCGCCTGCTTGTCCACAGACTCTTTGGTCAGACCATACAGTGGAAGGCCAGGCGGCTTCATCTCTGGAGACAGGACTGTTTTTACAACATGTCGTCTTTGCCGCCGACCGACATCTCCAATCACAGCATACCCACCGGTGACGGGGGCGTAGTAGGTCTGACCGCGCTTCAGCTTCTTCTTTCTGAGCGCGCGTCGCAGCTTGCGGAGGTCTCGGCCAGCACTTGGCGCCCGCTCTCGCATTCGTAGATCGACATGTGGTGACTTATCTCTCGCCCGCACCAGACGGATGTCGCTGTCCTCCAATGCTTGAAGGATGTCCGTAATGCGCTCACGCTTGAGGATTTTGGGAGACTTCTCCGTGACCCGCTCGGAGCGCATCAGATTCTTCTGAGATCGGAACCCCTTATCATCGAGAGTGTATAGGTAGCCTCTCTTCCTGCGATAGATTTTTTCCAGCGCACCGGGATACTTCTCTCGAAGTGTCATCGGCCCATCATTGACTCGACCAAGCTCAAGGTCGTCGTCAGTCCATTTGCCCATGAAGGTCAACGCCATCGAGCGGTTGGGCGTTCCGTATACAACAGGCTTGTCAGTGAGAGGGCTTTCTTTTGGCTTGAGCTTTCGAACTCGTCGGTTGCTGCCGTGGTAGATGGCCTCCGCGGTTTTTGTCCACTCCCAAGTACCCTTGATGACCCCCTCATTTCCGACATCAGTTACCGTAAAATCAAGAGATTTTCCTTTTGTATGCCATGTTCTTGGTCGGTTGAACTTACGAACGACAGAGTTCTTGGTGCGCCACCAATCACTCGGGGAGCTGGCTTCGATTTGAATGATCCCAGATCGATGAGTCTGCCCAGTGCGCTTATCCCAAGAACCTTCGGCAGCGGTTAGCCTCGGAGCCTTCTCGCTGAAGTAAACTCCAAGACCTTCTGCATTTTGAGAACCCGGCCGGAATGTGAGCTTGTCTCCAACCTTCGCGTTTCGTAGCTTTGGGTGAGAGGACACATGGTAGAGGAGTGTTTTCTTTGGCCGAAAGCCCGCAGTCTTATCCAGCGCAGTGAAGATGGCCGTGTGCTGCCGGGAGTCGATCAGCTCATTGAGCTCGCCGCGGAAGCCCATCTCCAAGAGTGTATTGTACATAGCTATCCTCCAAAGAGGCGGCCGGTGAAGGACTCACCCCGGCGCTCTTCACGTCTGGATTTTTCTTGGAGAATATCACGCATTTGTCTATTTAGTCTCTGCTTCCGGTCCGCGGTCAGGTAAACAAACTGCTCAACACTCTTTTCTCCTGGCCGGAAGAAGAGCTTGTCGAAGAACCCTCTCGGGACGGTGGAGACATATCTCCGAACCTGGACCTTTCGCTGCTCCTGCGGTCGATGGGAGAGGCCTCCAGCTCGGATGCCGCGGGCCTCTGCCTGAGCGATGCGCTCTGGGTTGTAGTGGCCGTCTGCCAGCGCAACGAGCGTGGTGTTTCCGAGAGAGAGGCCTTCCGCACCGGCCCCGGTGATGATGATGACCTTGTTTTTGCCCTCGATGTAGTCGTTGACCGCCTGCTGCCGGGTCTGCTCGGTGACACCCTTCTGCCCCTTGCCGATAAACTTTCCGTACTTGACACCGCGCTCTTTCAGACCGGCTTCGATGACATCCACACCGCCGTGGACAATGTTTGTGTAGATGATGATCTGTGCATCCGGCGTTGTCTCGATGTGCTGTTGAACATCATCAAGAATTCGTTTTATCTTAGGCGTTCGCTTAGCGGCTTCCGCAAGAGGCATGTCCGACTGGACAGTGTGTAGGCTGTTGGAGACCTGGCGCGCTCGAATGAGCTTAGTGAAGACGTTCATCATTTTTCGGTCTGGGACTGCTTCTCCGCGCCTGACCTTATCCAAGATCTTGGGATCAACGCCCTTCATCGACAGCCGATAGAGCTTCATCTGCTCTTTGCTCATCGGAGTCTCTACGGTCTTGACTTCTTTTGTCGGCTTCTTCGTTGCGTCGAGATCTTCAATGTAATGAATAGAAGAACCGAGACGTTTATCGATATCAAACCGACGAATGAGCTCTTTCTCGTACGTCGGCCCACCAAAAACGCCGCGCTGCTGCGAAGGAGTCTTCTTGATGTGTTTTCGCTTGAAGTCTTTCTTTGGGCCAAGACCAGTGTCTCTCCCCGCAGCAACCTCAACAAGAGGAA
Organism: Myxococcales bacterium; assembly: GCA_002726535.1. GTDB lineage: Bacteria > Myxococcota_A > UBA9042 > UBA9042 > UBA9042 > UBA9042. The sequence goes on from PBTG01000165.1 coordinate 3,015, forward strand.
CCACATCTGCTGGATTGTTCTGAACAACGGAGGCGGTCAGGCCAATAAATGCGCTGACCTGATCTCGAACAGAGTTGAGCGCTTGGTTGGTCTTGCTGCTGGGGTCTCCGGCCCTGTGGAACTCATCTGCGATGATCACATCGGGCTTGTAAGCATCTATAAATCCCTGCGGATTCTTTCGGAATGCAGAATATGAGGTGACAATGTACTCCACATTGTCACCTGGATCTTCTCCAGGCCGAGTGACTGTGATCCCCTCAGAGTCTGTGAACTTCTTCACGCCCTTGTTTAGAAAGTTGTCTCGAAGCCCAGCTGGTGCGATGACCAATGCTCGACGGGCAACCCCCCGCTCCTTCATGTCCTCGAAAGCAGCGATAGCGGAGACCGTCTTTCCAGTCCCCGTTCCGTGCGCAGCAATGACGCCGCCGCCCTTCGGCATCTTCTGGACAGACTTCAGAAAGCTCTGTTGATGTGGGTATAGCTTCACAAAGCTCTTGAGCTTGCTCTTTCTCTTGACCCACGTCTTTCCGGGTGTAGGATTCCCGGTCTCGTCTTTTCCGGTCTGGCCGGGAGAGAGCCTGCGCCAATGTCCTTCTGTTGAGGCAGACTTCTCAAAGGTCAGGCCCTGTAACCAGCGGTCAATCATCCCCGAATCCCCCTATGCTTGATAGCATTGAGATACTTTTTTAGCCGATCTTGTCGGTCTCGGAGCTCGTCATCCAACCCGTAGGACGTTGTGCCTGCATCCGCAGCAACGACGGCCTGTTGCTGCGAGGGAACCTCAAGAAAACTACTTGACGTATTCCCGGGCCGATTGATTGTATCCACAGGCTGTCTCTCGGTGACTGTCACCGTTGTCGATCTCTGCTCTGTTGCTTGGTAATCCGCAGACTTTGCATCATCAGAGTCGGGATCAACAGCCGCTGCCATAAAGCCTGCGCCGCTGTAGTCAGAGGACATCGTGGCAACCTCTGGATAGTTCTGAGAGGTAGGCGTAACTACCCTGGTGAGGGTCTCGCCGCCCAGGATCTGAGTAATGGTTGCCTTGGGTCTCCAAGTAATCCCATTTGCAAACGCATTCACATCTGCGCCGGACTCAATCACGGTGTCGTACAAGCTCGACAGATAAAGCACGGCCTTTGCCACCGTAAGCTCCTCATCTTTTCCGGGCAGGAGCTTTAGAATGTGCTCAAACTCCTCCTTTAATATCTCGGCGTTGCCTAAATATTGGTCGACAACACTGTCACACCCAAGAATGTGCTTGTAGTAGCTGTCTCCAATCTTTTCGGGAGAGTACCGATCATCAAAGTAAGACTCCTCTCCCTCAGAAAAGCCCATGGCGATCCGCTCGAGAGAGGAGCCTTCACCGGCAGGGGCAGACTCCTCCCCTTGCTCATCGGTTCGCTTGATTGCCTCAAAATCAATGCTCTCATTGTACGGCCGAACAGCAACCATAGAGACGTGTGTAGTCGCCCCCTGTATGGAGATCTGATGCGAGACAGCGGTGACGTGACCAATATAATGGCGCCTGTGCTTGCCTTCTGCTTTCTCAAGCGCAGTCAGCGGTCGGTCCAAAATAATCGCTGGGAATCCAGGGACGATGTTTGGATTGTACGCCATGGTTACCTGGCCGCCCCGCCCCTGAAACCGGTACTTCCAGAACATGTAGTCAGTGAAGAACCCCAGATATTTTCTGCGGCTTTTCTTTGAGACATACTGGCCGAGTGCCCCGGCATAGCCAAAGGAAGAGATCGGACCCGTAAAGCGTTCGTGGTTCATCAGCAGCTGGTTGAGATCCGCCTGGTAGCCCTGCCCGGAACCTCCCCCCATCAAGACAGCGAACTCTTCAATGTCCGGCGCGTACAGCCTGTCCTTCATCCGTCGAGGCTTGACGTAGGCGACATTGCCAAAGAACTGCCCTGCAAAGTAGTTCCAGGTGAGCTCCTGATAGGCGGTTCCCTGGACGAGGTCATCCGTACGGAGAATGAAGCGAGTTGTCTCTTGCAGGTAGTCTCTGCCGATTCGAAAATCCGAGTACATGTGCGGGAAGATGACATTGCAGGACGGGGGAGCAAAGAACCAAGAGTCCGGTTTGAGGACAAACTGGTTTAGCATTGCGCCGTCGAAGGCAGACTTCTCGCAGATTTTAGACTCCAGCGAGGAGCCATCTGTGTTGTACACCCGCGTCGAGTCTCCGTCCGTGTTCAGGTATGGAGAAGGGATGGCCGTGATGTTGTACATGATCGGAGCCATCAGCGTGGTCAGAACGTCTCTTGCGCTGACTAGTGCGCCCTGACGAGCAAGGGTAGCATCATAGAACTTCTTGAAGTACTTCAGATCAAACAGGTTGATGGAGCTCTTGTCGTCGGGCAGTCCTGCAAACTGGTCATTCAGCCGCAGTCGATTGAAGGCCTTGGAGTAGAAGTAGTTGCTGGAGAAGAAAATCTCTCGCAGTGCCCGATGAATTCCAATCGTAATGTTCTCTTTGCTCTGGCCGTCCTGGTTCTCAGTCTTCTGCCCAGATATCCAGTTGACCAGGTTGGTCTTGAGATCCTTTCCTGTCGCTGTCGTGGAGCGAGACCTCCCCAGCGTAGCACCCTGAAAAGCGTTCTCGATCTGTTCGATCCCACCACTGCTGTAGTTGGCGCCGTACATCTTGATCGAGTCCAAGTACGATAAGAAGTCCAGGCAGGTGATCATTGCCGATCGCCCAGAAGGCGTCTTCTGGTAGTTGATTCCGGTCATCTCCCCCATGAACAGGAGCTTGTACTCGTCTATCGAGGCTGTCGGCGCTCCCAAAACTTCGCCAGCATCTGTGCCGCCGAGAATGCTGCTCCCGACGTCACCCGGCCGTACCTGAATCTTTGTGTCATCTGCCTTGCTGTCCAAGCAGAATACCGTGACCAACCCCCGCGGTCGTATGTCGTGCATCTCATCAATCGGAATGATTGTCGCAGAGCACTGCGAGCCTTGCCCTTCTGTAAACGCCACGCTTACGGCGGTCACGGGCAGCTCTACGCCATCAATAAACAGTCGGACGTGTAGTCTTGAACCAATCATGGCAGGGCTGGTTGATCCTTGATCACGGCTGCGCCGAAGGCAACCTTCTGGTTGATGCTGCTCTCAACGGAGGCCAGCGCGTCCGACCTTCCTGACAGAGGAAAGCTGCTGCTCGAGTCTTTGGTCCGAGCAAGAAGCGCTGTTGTCCGGTCAACTCCCTTCTGCTGAACCTGAGAGTCGACATCGATTTTAACCATCGCCTCTGAGGGGGTCAGGTACAGCTTCTCTTTGTTGTTCAGGCCTGACACACCAACAGCCGGACTGGCGTCCAACAAGACATCGCCCGGTGCCTTGCCCGCGTCAAGCATGCCCCACGACCCTCTCAGCCGATTAAAGTCGACCAAGTCGGACTCCGCTGCAGCGCCTGTCAGATACTCTACATGTGTCTTCGCGCTATTTGTTCGGGTGTCTTCCAGTGCAGTCACATAGCTGCTCGACATGGTCTGGCTGAGATCCGTGTAGTTTGTCACCAGCATATTGAAGCTGAACGGCACCAGGTAGGGCGCCTCTGACTGGTACGGAACGCTGACGCTGAGGACATACCCCTCGACAACAACGTCATCAAAGCCAAAGTAGACTCTGGTCCTTGTCTCTACACATTTTGTCCCCCGCATGTACTCGTCGTAGTTTCGAAGAAACTCATTCTTCCAGTTGAAGTCCGTGGTGTTGCAGAGGATGCCGCTGACCGACACCGTGCTGGGATTTTCACCAAAGAAGAATGTGTAAAAGTCACCGAAGGTCTGCTGGATCTGCACCCGCTCCTGCCTTGCGTACTGCACGGACTGTAAAATGAAGTTGTGATTCTCATGCGCCCTTCCTTGGCCGCTGACGCCTGGCGCAGAAGAGTTGTACAGTGCTACCTTCTCCCCTTTGGAAGTGACCATGGAGAGGTATGCAAATGTACCCGGCTTAGGCGCTATCCCGAAGAGCGGCCGTCGAACATTGACCTGACTGGACTCCGTGCTGCCAGAGAGGTCATCAAATGCGGCGACAAAAGGATCTTTCTCGATCAGGATGACAGGCATTACGAGCTCGATGTGGTGAAGGGGGAGACTATCAGGTTCTTAACCGATCGGTCCATCGACTCCGTCTTGTCATCAGTGGTTGCCATCCGAGCTGCGTGCGAGCCTTTGATAAGATGGAGCATGATTCGGTCCGGCCCAACGGTGTCGAGCACCGTAGCCGTCACAATTCCATCGGGGGTAAAGAACTGTACTTTTGAAAGCTCTGCCATGTCCTCTCCTTATCTATGGCTCCAGCTGCTGCTGACCGCTGTTGGGCGCATCAGGCATTGCAGGATCTTGCGCTGGCGGCGGAGCCTCTGCCTCGACCATGTTCAAGTCGATCTGCATCTGTCGAACCACTGCGGCGAGACCGTCTACGTTTTGCGAGAAGGCGAGTAGATCACCCGCCAGGCTTCTTCCTTCAAGGGACTGCGCGCCTGCCTGAGCTTGGGCACCAGCTGCGCCAGACAAGAGCCCCTGCTCCCCGAGCTTGGAGATAATCTGAGTTCTGGTCTTGCCTGAAAAATCAGCTGGATCGAAACCCTCGCGCTCTATTGCCTCTCTGTTGCCGCCGGCCAACACCTCCACGGTGTTGAACAAGCGTGAAACATCATTGAAGCCTTCTTTGCGCAGCTTCTTGGCCTCTTCAATAAGGGTTCCGTCACCAAGGGACTGGCGCATGAACCGCTCCATAGCCTGCGTTCGGTCTGTAAATGAAGCCTGTGAAGCACCAAAGGCATCTCCGAATTCCCTAAGGTTTCTTCCAAATGGACCTGTTACGCCACTATTTCTGATCCTCTGACGTGTGCGCTCCGCAATTGGGCGCACCACACGTTGGTAGTGTTGTCCGGCTGCGAGCTTTACACGATCATCAAGACCTGCAAAGCCCCTGCCGGCGAGGCCTTCAAGTCCTCGCAATAGATCGGGACTGGCAGCGGAGAACTCTTCCTGAATTATCGTGCGCGTGTTTTCTGAACCTTCCTCTTGGATGCGCCGCTTCAAGCGAGCAAGTCTTTCAATGTTTGCGTCTGCCGCCGACCCGGTAAGGAGTTCTTGAACTGCTCGATTGTCCTGCTGCCCAAATCCTGCAACGGCATCCGCAACGACATCTCCTACAACATTCCCAAATCTGCCAAGGCTTCCTGCTGTCAGCGCGCCTAGTCCCAAAGTCGCTGCCCGACGTGATCGAGATCTAAAGGCATCAGATGCGGTAGTAACGCCAGCAATTGTGGCTGCCATCTCTTCGGCTCTGACACCCATTTGCGCTTGGCTCATCCGTCCAAAGTTTGACTGCCCGCTTATGCGGGCGCCGATCAGACTCTGCGCATCAAACCCTGCTGCGCCCGCAACGGTATGGACCCTACCGCGGTATTGCTGCAACTGAATTCGCTCGTCCATGTCTAAGGCTTGGCCATTGATAATCTTGTCTTTCATCTCGCCAATATCAAAGCCAGGCGTTGAGATCTCCAGCTTTTGGCCCATAGCAAGAGCGAGCATCTCTTCTCGACTGGCCCGGTTGAACACTTTATTTTTGAAGACGTTGTGACCGCCAATGCCGAACTGTTCCTCCAGAAGGTCTCTTGCGTTCATCTCATCCGCGCCGAAAGCAAACTTCGCAAGGCCAACCTGACGATCGGTTGCCCGAAAACTTTCCTGATCGGCTATTACTCGAGCGATAGCATTTTGAGATACAACCCTTCGACCGCTAAGTATGGACCCTTCTCCAAAAACGCCCGTCTCTACTTCGGTCAATCTTGTTCGGTTTTCCCGGCTAAACAGAGATTCAAACTCTCTGAAGTTTGCTTCTCGTCGAGATTCTCCGCGCCCCTTAAAGAACGGATTTCCTGAACCGCTCCCGGGGAGAACAGTGTCTGTGCCTGCCAAAACCCTGTTGCTACCTTCAGTCAGTCCCTGAATTCCCGTCTCAGACATCATGAGTCGCCGGCCGGCCGGTGTGGGTGAGTAGGCACCACTTTCGCTTGGAAGAAGCCTGTCTGCGGTCCGCTGAACCCCTGCGCTAAGATCTGAACCAAACGACTTAAGCCCGCGTAGACCGCTAAATCCTATGCCTTCGCCTGCAAAGACTCTTCCTACAAATCCTCGAGAACTCTGCGAGCTTGATTGCTGCGCCATATTCTGCCCCATGGCGAGCTGGGCCGACGCATCTGTAAGGTCACGATTCTGCTCGGTTTCCATGATGAGCTTGGCTACATCTGGAGGAATACCCATCATCTCAGCTTTTCGAATGTACTCTTCCGAAGACCCTGTTCCTGAAGACAACGTGGCGTGCAACATCTGGTTGACTTGTGGCATTGCGGCGCGCTGAATGGCAGTGCTCATTCCAAGAACCTGCTGCGATTGCGAAACAGCCGCGAGCTGCTGCCGGCTCACGCCGCCATTGAGAAGCTTTTCTAACTTACTCTGGTCAATAACTGGCGTGGAGTACTCACCCTCACCCTTCTGGGCAATGAACCCCATCATTTGACTGACGGTAGTCCCCATCATCCCAGCCTGTCCCATAGTGCCTTGCATTAAAGCCATTGTTGCAGCAGAACTGTTCCCTCCAAGCCGTTGAATCATCTCCGGAGACAAAGAGCCCCGCTGCATAGAAGACTCTACGCCGCCAAGCGCCTGCTGAAACATCGACGACCCTCGCGACATCCCCATGTTTGTGGCGGCGCCAAACTGAGCGCCTACGCCACCCATCTGTACAAATGCTCCGGCGCCAAGCCCGGTAGACCGGCCCATCCCAAACGCCTGTGCTGCCGCAGCTGGAAGCTGTCCACCGCTGAACCCTTGCTGCTTGAGAGCCATTCCAATCTGGCCCGCCTCTTGTAAAGTAGAGTTTGTTACTTCGGCAATCTTTTTAAGTTCTTGAAGCGAACTTCTCAGCTTTGATTTGAACTCTTGAAGATTGTTTAGGCCCTTGAACGTGCCTCCTTGTGCAAGTTGCTGGGAAAGCCCAGAGAACTCTTCGAACTCCATACCCAGACCTTCGGCCATGTGACCAAGGTTTGAGCTTCTTGCCTCGTTCTGTGAGAATGCAACTCCGCTCATCCCGGCCGTCTGATTAACCAAGGTCGCGGACTGCATCCGCTCTGCGTGGCCTCCGTAGATTGCTCCCGCACCTTGAATCATTCCTTCCGTCGCGGCCACGGACAGACCAAAAGTCGTCGCGCCGCCCGCAAAACTAACACCTCTGAGCCCGACCCTTGCTGCCATCCCTAAACTGCGAGCAAGAATACCTCTACCCGAAGTCGACGTCGCGATGCGTGCAGCCGCAGACTGCGTAAGTCCTCCGCCAGCCATGCGATACCCTAAACGGGCGTGCGCCATCGGATCGATGGGTGCAGCAAGTCTCTGTAGTCGAGTAAACTGTGCGCCGCGGACGGTATGTGCTGTTTGGCTCGCCCTGGCGGCTGCGAGGGCAGTGTCGTCCGTTGCCAATCTAGCTAATTTGGCGGCCTCGTCAGCCTGGCTAAAAGAATACCCTGCAGCCATTCGAGCAACATCGCCGTGCATACCAAACAGCTGAGCAGCTCGAAGACTGACCTCTAATGCTCCAGTGGCTGTGGCAGCCGCATACCCACCGGCGATGTCGTTTGCCTGAAGGCGCGCTTGATGCTGCCCCATGACATACCCAGACGCACCCGTACTGAACAGCCCAGGAGGAGGCGGAGCTCCCGGTGCTGCCTGCGGCGTGATCGTGGGGTCCAGTTGAGGACTTAAACCCGGTGGATAGTTTGGATCGTTCGGGTTCAAGGTTCCTCCATGTCAGCTCAGGGTTCAGGTAGCTGTGCTACCTGCAGATATAATCGCTTTCCGAGCTTGCCGTATATGCTCTTGAAGACGGTTCGAAGTGCCTCCGCGTTTGAGCCACTGCGGCCGAGGACAATACCGACGTCGCTCTTGTGGACAAATACATCGATAACCGCCGCGGCCTGAGACTCCGTACATTCTACGCGAACCAGGTCTGGGTAGTCCACCAGTGTCTCGATAATGATTTTTAGAACATCATCCGGACTGTTTGTGTTTCCTCTCATCTCTATCCTCGCTCTGTGATCAGCTTGTGGTGCAGGTACGCTCTAAGAACAGTGCGCTCCATCGTCGTCAACGGTCCGCCACTGTTTGGTAGCTTTGCCACCGAACGGCCGAAGTCTGCGATCTCTCTCTCGATGTGATTGCGGACATCCTCAGCTGGATCGTGTTGACTGGAGACGCTGATTCTCGTATCCCACTTATCCATTTGAAATGTCCTGTGCTTTATCTGGGCTGCGTGTTTTTTTGACTGTGCTCACTTCTTTGCTCCGATGATTCCTCTTCGGTTTA